>DASPTT010000071.1:0-23028 GCA_035623275.1 Acidimicrobiales bacterium | reverse complement strand
CCCGGCATCGGCGTGATGGCGCCGGTGGAGCCCACCAGCACGACGTCGCGCCGGCCGTCCGCGGCGAGGTGGTCCGCGGCGGCGCGCACCGTGGCCAGGGGGCCGACGAGGTTCAGCTCCAGCAGCTCGCGCCAGCGCTCGGGCGTGCCGGTGCTGATGGTCCCGACCATCGACTTGCCGGCGACGGCGATCACGCCGTCGAGGCCGCCGAGCGCGCTGGCCGCGTCGGCGACGGCGATGTCGAGCGCGTCGACGTCGGTCACGTCGCAGGGGATCCCCACTGCCCGCTCGCCCAGCTCGTCGTGCAGCTCGTCGAGGCGCTCCTTGCGGCGCGCCAGCATGGCCACCGACCCGCCGTGCGTCACGATCGACCGGCACACCGCCGCGCCGATCCCACTCGATGCACCCGTGACCAGCACGCGCCGCCCACCGAGGTCCACGCTGACGCCCATCGCCTCTCCTCCTCCTGCCCCGGCGGACGCCGGAGCCTACCCTTCGCCTCGCGGCACGACGGGCACGATTGACCATGCCCGGCAGGCGCCACTAGCGTGCCCGTGACCGAATATTAGGTTTCGGCACTGGGCCCGAGGGAGGCGCAGGTGGAGACGTCGGTGGGATCCTCGGCGAGCCAGGTCGGACCGGCCGGGCGCCAGGACGACGACGAAGAGTTCGGGCTCTTCGACGACGCCGTGGCCGGCGACATGCGGGACCCCTACCCCGAGCTGGCCCAGGCCCGGCGCGACACCCCGATCCAGCGGGTCGAGAACTCGCTGATGCCCCACGAAGAGGCGGCGCCGGTCTTCTTCGTCTACCGCTACGACGACGTCGCCCGGGTGCTGCGCGACTCCGAGACCTTCTCGTCGGGCCACATCATCGACCTGATCATGGGCCCGGTCATGGGCGAGCACATCATGCTGGGCATGGACGGGGAGCGGCACCGCCGCTACCGCTCGCTCGTCTCCGTGGCCTTCCGCCAGAAGGCGTTGTCGCGCTGGGAGGACGAGCTCGTCGGGACCGTGGCCAACGACCTGATCGACCGGTTCGCCGACCGGGGCAACGCCGAGCTGGTCCGGGAGTTCACCTTCCCCTACCCGACCCAGATCATCGCCGGGCTCTTGGGGCTCCCCCGCCAGGACTACAAGCAGTTCCAGCGCTGGTCGATCGCCATCCTGAGCTTCCTCAGCAAGCCGGAGGAGGCGATCGCCGCCTCGCAGGAGGTGAAGGAGTACGTGGCCGGCATCCTGGCCGAACGCCGCCGGCAGCCCCGTGAGGACTTGATCACCGACCTGGCCGAAGCCGAGCTCGACGGCGAGCGCCTGAGCGACGAGGAGATCTTCTCCTTCGTCCGCCTGCTCCTGCCCGCCGGCGTGGAGACGACGTACCGGTCGCTGGGCAATCTGCTGTTCACCCTGCTCTCGCATCCCGACGAGCTCGAGGCGGTGCGGGCGGAGCGGGCCCTGGTTTCCCAGACCATCGAGGAGTCGCTGCGGCTCGAGACCCCGCTGCTCAACATCACGCGCCTCGCCACGACCGACACCGAGCTCTCCGGCGTGCCGATCCCGGCGGGCTCCACGGTCATGTTGATGCTGGCCGCGGCCAACCGGGAAGAAACCCGCTATGTCGACCCCGACCGCTTCGACGCCTGGCGGGTGGAGCCGAAGCCGCATATCTCCTTCGGCCACGGGGCGCACGCCTGCCTGGGGATCCACCTGGCCCGCCTGGAGATGCGCGTCGCCCTCAACCTGCTGCTGGACCGCCTGCCCGGCCTGCGCCTCGACCCCGAGGCCGACGACCCCCACATCCGCGGCCAGGTCTTCCGCTCGCCCACGTCGCTGCCGGTGCTGTTCGGCTAGCGCGCGGGGCACGAAGCGCACGACGACGCTCATGGTCGACTTCTCCCTGCCGGCGGGGACCGAGCGCTTCCGCGCCGAGCTCCGGGCCTGGCTGGCGACGAGCCTGACCGACGACGTGCTGGCCGCAGCCCGGCGCGGCCCCGCCGACCCGGACGCCTTCGAGACCATCCGGACGTGGAACCGGGAGCTGGCCGACGCCGGGTGGGCGGCGATCTCGTGGCCGCGCGCGTACGGCGGACGCGGGGCGACGGTGCTGGAGCAGCTCGTCTACATCGAGGAGACCGTCCGCGCCCGGGCGCCCATGCCGCTCAACGTCATCGGCCTCAACAACATCGCGCCCGCCCTCATGCAGTACGGGAACGAGGAGCAAAAGCGCGCGCTCCTGCCTCGGATGATGCGGGCGGACGACATCTGGTGCCAGGGGATGTCGGAGCCGGAGGCCGGCTCGGACCTCGCGTCGCTCCGGACCAGGGCGGTGCGCGACGGCGACCACTTCGTGGTCACCGGGCAGAAGACGTGGACGTCGCTCGGGCACCGGGCCGACTGGTGCCAGCTGTACGTGCGCAGCGACCCCGAGGCCCCGAAGCACCGGGGCATCTCGTGCCTGGTCGTGGACATGCACCTGCCGGGCATCGACGCCCGTCCGCTGCCGACCCTGACCGGCGAGACGCACTTCGCCGAGGTCTTCTTCGACGACGTCCGGGTCCCGGCCGACGCCTTGCTCGGGCCGCTCCACGGCGGCTGGCAGGTGGCCACCACCACGCTCAGCCACGAGCGTGCCAACGCCGCCCGCCTCTATGCGGAGCTCCAGGTCCGGCTGGAGGAGGTCACCGCCGATCTGCTGCGGGCGGAGGAGGACGGCGCGTCGGTGGCGAACGACCCCGTGACCTTGCACCGGCTGGGCGAGCTGGCCGTGCGGGCCGCCTTCCTGGAGGGCCTGTGCAAGCGGTCCATCTCCGCCGGGCTCCACGGCGGGGACCCGTTCGCCTCGGCCAGCCTGGCCAAGACGGTGTGGGGGGAGCTCGGCCAGGACATCGCCGCCCTCGCCTACGACGCGCTCGGGCCAGACGCCGCCGGGGGCCGATGGGCCGACGCACGGCTGGCGGCCCGTAGCCTCACCATCGCCGGCGGCACCACGCAGATCAACAAGAACATCACGGCCCAGCGGGTCCTGGGCCTGCCGCGCCGATGAACCTCGAGCCCACCGAGGAGCAGCTGGCCCTGCGCGACTCCGTCCGGCGGTTCCTGGCCGACAAGGCGCCAATTGCCGGGCACGTCCGCCCCCTGCTGGAGGACCCGACGGGGACGACCGACGACGTGTGGCACGGCCTGGCGGAGCTGGGCGCGACTGGGCTGCTCGTCCCGGCCGAGCACGGCGGCGCCGAGATGTCGATGGCCGAGGCCGGCGTCGTCCTCGAAGAGCTCGGGCGCGCCCTGTACCCGGGTCCATGGCAGTCGACGGCCGTGATCTCGGCGCGGCTGCTCGCCCGCCTCGCCGACGGCGGCGACGGATCGGAGGCGGCCAAGCTCCTCCGGCGCATCGCCGAGGGCTCGGTGATCGCCACCGTCGCCGCGCACAACGGCACCGTCACGGCGAACGGCGAGGGAGGCGACAGCGCGGACGCCGTCCTGTTCGGTGACGTCGCGAGCGTCCCGGACGCGGCCGCCGCCGGCGTGCTGCTCGTACCCGCCGCCGAGGGCGACCGGTCCGTGCTGTTCGCGCTGGAGTCGCCCTCCCCGGGTGTGGGCATCGCGCCGCAGCATCCGGCCGACGGGACCCGCAAGCGCGGTGCCGTCGTGCTGCAGGGCGCACCGGCCTGCCGCCTCGGGACCCTGTCGCCCGGCGCCCAGGGCGCTCTGGTCGACGACGTGCTGGTGGCGTCGGCCGCCGACGCCCTCGGTGCCGCGCAGGCGGTGCTCGAGCTGGCCGTCGACTACGCCAAGGTCCGGGTGCAGTTCGGGGCACCGATCGGCAGCTTCCAGGCCGTCCAGCACCTGTGCGTCGACATGCTCGAGACCGTCGAGCTCGCCCGCAGTGGCGTGGTCCACGCGCTGTGGGCCGCCGACGCCGCGGATCCCGAGGAGCGCCATCTCGCCGCCGTGCGCCTCAAGGCGTTCGCCGGACGTCTGGCCGCGGTGGGCGACACGGCGATCCAGGTCCTCGGCGGCATCGGCTTCACCTGGGAGCACGACGCCCACCTCTACCTGAAGCGGCTCCTCAGCTGGAGCGCGCTCCTGGGCAGCCCCGACCACTACCTGCAGGAGCTCGGCTCCCGACTCGTCCAGTCCGTCCAGACCGCGCCGTCCAGAACATGAGGGCCAGACCATGAACATCGACGATCTCATCCTGGTGTCGGTCGACGACCACGTCGTCGAGCCACCCGACATGTTCGACGGGCACATCCCCGCCAGGTACAAGGAGGCGGCGCCGAAGGTCGTCACCAAGGAGGACGGCACCGACGCCTGGGTGTTCGAGGGCCAGGAGGCGACCAACGTCGGCCTCAACGCCGTGGCCGGCCGCCCACCCGACGAGTACGGCGTGGAGCCGACGAGATTCAGCGAGATACGCCCCGGGTGCTTCGACATCCACGAGCGCGTGCGCGACATGAACGCCAACGGCGTGCTGGCCTCGATGAACTTCCCGTCGTACCCGCAGTTCTGTGGCCAGTACTTCGCCCGCGCCGAGGACAAGGACCTCGCCCTGGGCGTGCTGCGCGCCTACAACGACTGGCACGTCGACGAGTGGTGCGGGACCTATCCCGGGCGGATGATCCCCCTCGCCCTGCCACCCATCTGGGACGTCGAGCAGATGGCCGAGGAGGTCCGCCGCATGGCGGGGAAGGGCTGCCACGCGGTCACCTTCTCCGAGAACCCCGAGAAGCTCGGGTACCCGTCGATCCACAACGAGCACTGGGACCCCTTCTGGAAGGCCTGCAGCGACGAGAACACCGTGGTGTGCCTGCACATCGGGTCGTCGTCCCAGGTGGTGGTCACCTCGATCGAGGCACCGGTGGACACGCTCATCACCCTCCAGCCCATCAACATCGTGCAGGCGGCCGCCGACCTGGTGTGGTCACCCGTGCTGCGGAGGTACCCCCGGCTCACGTTCGCCCTCAGCGAGGGCGGCATCGGGTGGATCCCGTACTTCCTGGAGCGGATCGACGGCGTCTACAAGAAGCACCGGGCCTGGACCCACCAGGACTTCGGCGACCGGCTGCCGAGCGAGGTCTTCCTCGAGCGGATCGTGACCTGCTTCATCGACGACAATTTCGGCATCGAGTGCCGGGAGAAGCTCAACCTCGACATGATCACATGGGAGTGCGACTACCCCCACTCCGACTCGACCTGGCCCCGGGCACCGGAGACGATCGCCGGCCATCTCGACGGGGTGCCCGGCGACGAGGTGGCGAAGATCACGCATGCCAACGCGCTCCGGATCTTCTCCTTCGACGCATTCGCCCATGTCCCGGACGACCGGGCCACCGTGGGCGCGCTGCGGGCCCAGGCGACCGACGTCGACCTCGGGTACCGATCCTCGGCGCGCCTCAAGAAGGAGGGCACGGGCCCGGTCAGCGTCCTGGACCTCGTCTCCAGCCTGCCGTCGTCCTGAACACCTGTCGTCCTGAACACCTGTCGTCCTGAACACCGAGAGAGCCGGGAGAGAGCCATGGGACCGTTCGACGCATTCGGCTACAGGGGCAAGCGCGTGCTCGTGGTCGGTGGTGCCACCGGCATGGGAGCGGCGACGGCCGAGCTGGCGCAGGAGGCCGGGGCCGAGGTCGTGGTCATGGACATCGCCGAGCCGTCGCTGGCCGGCGCCAAGGCGATCCACGTCGACATGGCCGAGCTCGCCTCGATCGACGCCGCGGTCGCCGAATGCGGCGGCCCCGTCCACGCGTTGTTCTCCTGCGCCGGGGTGGCCGACGGCACGCCGGGCATCGAGAAGATCAACTTCATCGGCCACCGGCACATGATCGACCGGATGCTGGGCGGGGACATGCTGCCGCGGGGCTCCGCCATCGGGTTCATCTCCTCGGCCGCCGGGCTGGGCGGGCTCGACGCCAACCCCCGGCTCAGGGAGTACCTGGCCACCCCGGACTTCGATTCGGCGGTGGCGTGGGTCGAGGAGAACGGCGGCGCCGACTACATGTCGACCAAGCAGGCCATCTGCGCATACGTGGCGACCCAGGCCTTCCCGATGCTCAGGCGCGGCATCCGCATCAACGCCATCTGCCCCGGCCCGACGGACACGCCCTTGGCCCAGGCCAACAAGGAGCTCTGGCTCGACTTCGGGGCCGATTACCGGGCGGAGGTGGGCGTCGAGGCGTCGACCCCCCTCGAGCAGGCCTATCCGCTCCTCTTCCTGTGCTCGGACGCGGCGGTGGCGGTGAACGGGGTCGTCCTGGTCACCGACGCCGGCTACATGACCTCCGGATTGGCCGAGACGTTCCCTCCGGCGACCGACATCGCCAAGATCCTGACCGGCCGGATGGAGCTCGACCTCGGCTAGGTCCTGGACCGGGGCCCCACGCTCCAGGGGAGCGTGCCCGCGCGGAACGTAGATTTCTCGCGCGGCGACCCGCGCGGAACGTCGATTCTCCACGAAATCCCTGCTCGCCCTGGCCGTCACGGGTGTTTGGCCGTCGAAGTATCTGCGTTGCAGACCGCAAGGATCGGGCCGACCGACCGTTTGCCCTGACGGAGGGGCACCCGGGGGGGATCGAAGAACCGAAGGGGGCGGCGTGGCAGTCGGCGGCACTCGCTGGTCGAGGCATGGCGTCGTGTTGGTGGTGGCGATGGCCTTGCTGGCGACCGCCTGTGGGGCGCGCCTGACCCCGTCGCAGATCGCCGCGCTGGATGCGCAGGGTGGGAACGGCAACGGCGGCGGCACGGGATCCGGGAGCTCGGCCGCCACCACGGCCGCCGCCGGCGGCGGGTCGTCGTCCGGCGCGTCGGGATCGGCGGCGGGCGCCGGCGGGACCGGCGCCGTCGCCGCGACGGCAGCACGGGGTGCCCAGGCGACCTCGGCCAGCGCCGGGGTGGCCACGCCCGGCCTCGGCGTCGCCAACTCGGTGTGCGCCGGCCCCGCCAGTGGCCCCGGCGTGAGCGCCTCGGAGATCGACGTCGGCAACGTGAGCACGTTGACCGGCCCCGTCCCCGGCCTGTTCCTGGGCGCCATCCACGGCATGAACGCTTTCGCCGCCTACCTCAACAGCGTCGGGGGCATCTGCGGGCGCAAGCTCGTCGTCAAGGCGGCCGACGACGACTTCTCCTCCAGCGGCAACGCCAGCGCCACCCAGTCGCTGGTGAACAACGTCTTCGCCATGGTCGGGTCGCTGTCGGCCTTCGACGACGGCGGGGCGTCCGTCCTGCAGAGCTCGGGGATCCCCGACGCCGGTGAGGCGCTGACCTCGCAGCGCTTCGACATCCCCAACAACTTCTCCCCGCAGCCCCAGCCGCTCGGGATCAACCTGGCGCCCTACATCTACCTGAAGCAGTCCCGCTTCGCCGACGCCTCGCAGCACTTCGCCACCCTGATGGAGAACGCCCCTGCCGGCATCGCCTTCGGGAACGCCCAGAAGAGCGGCCTCGAGTCGATCGGCTACAAGTTCGTCTACACCGACAGCAACGTCGAGCCGACCCAGACCGACTTCTCCGCCGACGCCGAGGCGATGAAGTCGGCGGGTGCACAGGGCCTGATCTTCAACGCCGTCGGCCCTCTCTACGCCGACGTCGCCAAGGCCATGCAGAACGCGGGCCTGACGATGCCCTTCGCCACGTACAACACCAACACCTACGATCCGGTCTTCATCCCCGATGCCGGCAGCGCCGCCAACGGGGCCGTGCTCGTCCAGTACCTCGCCATGTACCAAGGGGAGGACGCGGGGTCGATCCCCACCGTGGCGCTGTTCGACAAGTGGTACCGGGCGCTCTACAACGCCACCCCCGACGAGTTCGCGGCCTGGGGATGGCTGTCGGGGATGCTGTTCGTCGACGGTCTGAACGCCGGTGGCGGGATCACCCGGACCAACTTGCTCAACGGCCTGCGATCGGTCACCAGCTTCGACGGGGGCGGCGTCGCCGCACAGGACGACCCCGCGGGCAAGAAGCCCCCCGCCTGCTACCTGATCGTGGACGTCGTCGACGAGAAGTACGTGCGCGACCCGGCCGACCCGCCGTCGGGCTTCGACTGCACCGACGCGCCCAACTTCTATTACGCCAACGGCTGAGGGCGGATGGGTCATGGGTGAGTTCATCGGCCTGACCATCGCCGGGGTTGCTCTCGGTGCCATCTACGCCATCTCCGCCTCGGGTCTCGTGGTGACGTATACGACCAGCGGCGTGTTCAACTTCGCGCAGGGCGCCATCGGCATGTTCGTCGCCTTCGTCTACTGGCAGCTGCGCATCGACATGCACTGGAGCGGGCCCGCAGCGGTGGTGATGTCGCTGCTCGTGATCGCGCCGGCGATCGGCTTGCTGCTCCAGTGGGGGCTGATCCGGCGGCTCAACGTCAACGACCGGGGCCTCACCCTGGTGGTCACCGTGGCGGTCATGGTCGCCTTCATGGGCCTCGCCTTCGCCATCTGGCCCCAGGACGTCGGCCACTCGATCCCCCTGCTGTTCGGGCCCGACCACCACTTCAGCGTCGGCGGCAACCTCGTCAGCTACGAGGAGGTCCTGTCCATCGTCCTGGCCGCGGTGACGGCCGTGGGCCTCCGGCTGCTGTTCTTCAGCACCCGGGTGGGCACGGCCATGCGCGGGGTGGTCGACGACCGGGACCTGATCGGGCTCAACGGCGGCAGTCCCCAGACGCTCAGCGCCCTGTCCTGGATGATCGGCGCGTCCCTCGGCGGGCTGGCCGGCGTCCTCACGGCATCGACCTTCTCGCTCGACGTCATCAACCTGACCCTGCTGGTGCTCAACAGCTTCGCCGCCGCCATGCTGGGGCGGCTGCGCAACCTGCCGCTCACGTTCGTGGGGGCCATGATCATCGGCCTGGCCGACGCCTACGTGACCGGGTACCTGCAGCTGGGCGGGTGGCTCGCGCACCTCCGGCCCGTCCTGCCGACGCTGTTCCTCTTCGTCGTGCTGCTGGTGCTGCCGGCGGTCCGCCTGCGGGCCGGCGTGGCCCCCGTCTCCAAGGCCGTGGCGGTCCCGAGCGCCCTCGGCAGCCTCCGCAACGGGGCCATGCTCGTGGGGGCGGCCCTGGTCGCCGCCGCGACCATGCACGGGATCGCGCTGACCGATGCCACCGCGGGTGTCGCGCTGGGCATCGGCGCGCTGTCCATCGTGCTGCTGTCGGGCTACGGCGGGCAGATCTCGCTCGCCCAGTACGCCTTCTTCGGGCTGGGTGCCTTCGTCTTCGCCAAGGTGGGAACCGGCAGCGTCCCGGGCCTGCTCGTGGCCGCCGCCGTGGGTGGCGCCGTCGGCGTCGTCGTCGCGTTGCCCGCCCTGCGCCTGCGAGGCCTCGAGCTGGCACTGTCCACCCTCGCCTTCGGCCAGCTGGCCTATTACATGTTCTTCCTCCAGCCCCAGGTCATGGGCCACGCGGACTTGGCCGTCCCCCGCCTGCACCTGCCGGGCGTCGACCTGGAGCACGACGGCACCTACCTGGTCTTCCTCACCGTCGTGTTCGCGCTCTTGTCGGCCGGCGTCCTCGCCATCCGCCGGGGACGGTTCGGCCAGATCGTCATCGCCACCAAGGACTCCCAGGCGGCCTGCGCCAGCCTGGGCCTCAACCCCCGCCTGGCCAAGCTGGCCCTCTTCGCCACGGCGACGGCGACGGCCACCTTCGGCGGCGCGCTCTTCGGCTCCGCGCAGCGGATCGTCAACGGCGACCAGTTCCAGTACGTCGCCAGCCTCTTCATCCTGCTCATCGTCTACATCTGGGGTGTCTCGACCCCGGGGGCGGCGCTCGCCGGCGGCCTGTCGCTGTCGATGGCGCCGCTGCTGGCCGTCCACCTGCCCACCCGGCTCCAGGCCCTCACCTACTTCCTCACCGGCTTCGGCGCCCTGCTCCTGGTGTCGCACCCCGAGGGGCTCATCCCGGCAGTGACGGGCTGGGTGCGCGGCCGCCTGCGTGCGCCCGCGCCGGCCCGTCCGGCGCGCGCGCCCGTCGCCGCCGTCACCGCCCGCTCGGCCGCCGAGGCAGCCTGACCATGGCGTTCCTCGAGACCTCCGGCGTCACCGTCCGCTTCGGCGGGGTCACCGCCCTCAACGGCGTCGGCATCGGCGCCGAGGCGGCGACCGTCACGGGTCTGATCGGGCCCAACGGGGCGGGCAAGACGACGCTGTTCAACGTCGTCACGGGGCTCCAGGGCGCGAACGAGGGCCGCGTCTGCATCGACGGCCGCGACGTGAGCGGGATGCCGGTGCACCAGCGGGCCCGCCTCGGCATCGCCCGGACCTTCCAGCGTCTCGAGCTGTTCGGGTCGCTGTCGGTGCGCGAGAACGTGCAGGCGGCGGGCCAGATCCGGCGCCTCTGGAGCCGCCGACGAGTCGACGTGCACGACCTGGCCGACTCGATCCTCGAGCGGATCGGGCTGGACGAGCTGGCCGACGAGCCCGCGCACACGCTGCCGACGGGTCTGGCACGGCTGACCGAGCTCGGCCGGGCCCTGGCCACCCAGCCTCGCATGCTGCTGCTGGACGAGCCCGGGTCGGGGCTCGACCAGGCCGAGTCCGAGGCCTTCGGGCGGCTGCTGGCCGACCTCGCCGGCGAGGGCACCGGCATCCTGCTGGTCGAGCACGACATGGACCTCGTCATGGCGGCCTGTTCGTGGATCCACGTCCTGGACTTCGGCACCCACCTCATGTCGGGCACGCCCGAGGAGGTGCGGGCCGACGTGCGGGTCCAGGAGGCCTACCTGGGCAGCGCGGACGTCGCCGCCGACGCCCTCGGCGCCCACGCGGCGCCGCTCGAGGTGGGGGCGCAGGGGTGATCCCCCCGGCCCTGGAGCTGCGCGACGTGCACGCCGGCTACGGCCAGATCGAGGTCCTGCGCGGGGTCGACCTGGTCGTCCCGGCCGCGTCGGTGGTGGTGCTGCTGGGTGCGAACGGCGCGGGCAAGACCACCACCATGAAGGTGATCGACGGCCGCCACCGCCACCGCAGCGGGTGCGTCCACGTCGCCGGCCAGCACCTGAGCGGTCCGGCCAGCGGGAAGCTGGCGCGCGCCGGGCTCTGCTCGATCCCCGAGGGCCGGGGCATCTTCCCCAACCTGACCGTCGAGGAGAACCTGCGCCTCGTCACCTACGCCCGCGAGCACCTGTCGGCGTCGGAGGTCGAGGCGCGCGCGTTCGAGCGGTTCCCGGTGTTGTCGAAACGGCGCCGCCAGCTGGCCGGGACGATGTCGGGCGGCGAGCAGCAGATGCTGGCCATGGCCCGGTCGGTCGTGACCGACCCCGCGCTCCTGCTCGTCGACGAGCCCTCCATGGGGCTGTCGCCGCTCGTCGTGGGCCAGGTCTACGACGTGGTCGGCCAGCTGGCCGCCGACGGCATGGCCGTGCTGCTGGTGGAGCAGTTCGCCCGCCTGGCCCTGGCCGTCGCCGACTACGCCGCGGTCATGGCCCACGGCCGGGTCCGCGCCTTCGGCGAGCCCGCCGACATGGAGGACGTCGCGCAGCACTACCTCGGAGGGGCCGCATGAGACGACGATTGCTCCGACTGGCCGGGGGCGTGCTCCTGGCCGGCGCCACGACCGCCGGCGCCGGCGTGGTCACCGCCGCACCGGCCGGCGCCGACACCTCGTTCATCGGCTGGACGACCACGGCCGATGCCAACCCCATCGACCTGGTCGTGGACAACGCCGCCGGCCTGGGCGGGGCGCACCCGCTGTCCGAGCTGGACCTGCCCGAGGACAGCGTCGACTTCGAGACGGGGCCGCTCGGGCACGCCCTGGCCTCAGTGGCGTGGCCCGGGTCGGTGGCCGGCAACGCCGGCTCGCTGTCGGGCGAGCTGCCCATCCCGAGCCAGCTCGCCCCTCTGCTGTCGAAGGCCAACGATCCCGTGCGGGCCGAGTCGTTCTACCCGGCCGGGCCGGCGACGGCGACCTACCCGTCGGGTGCGCCGAGCGCGGGCACCACGACGCCGCCGGTGGCCGAGATGACCTCCCACACCGACGGGAACGGCGCCCAGGCCAAGGCGGGCCTGACCGACGTGTCGATCCCGGGGCTCCTGGAGCTGCAGACGGTCCAGGGGAGCTCCAGCGCGGACGTCGGCGCCACGGCGGACTCGAGCGCGACGGGGTCGTTCCAGTCGGTCACCCTGCTCGGCGGCCTGATCAAGATCGGCGCGACCACCTCCAGCGCGTCGGCCACGAGCGACGGCACGAGCGGGTCGGGGACGGCGACCACGCACCTCGGGGAGGTCACCGTGGCGGGCCACACCGTCAGCTACGGCACCGACGGCATCGTGCTCGGGCCGGCGGCGGCGGGCGACCCACTGAGCTCGCTGGCCAATAGCCTGGTGACGCAGCTGCTGTCGACGTTCAACGTGAAGATCGTCGCGCTGCCCCAGAGCGAGACCCGGCAGGGGGCGTCGGAGCAGATCACCTCCGGCGGCCTCGCCGTGAGCTTCGCGGTCCCCGACGGCCTGCACCTCACCATCGACTGCAACTCCCTGCCGTCGCAGCTCGCGCAGCTCAACGCCGTGTGCCACGTGCCCGACGAGATCCAGGGGCTCGATTTCACGGTGACCCTGGCGCGAGTCACGGCCTCGGCCACGGCCACGCCGCCCTTCGACACCACCGTGGGCGGGGTCGGCACCGACTCGGGCTTCGTGTCGGCCGACGACGGCCAGGGCGCCACGGACCTCGGATCGGGCGACCTGGGACTGGGCGGCGGCGGTCTGGGCGAGACCAGCGGCGCGCCGTCGATCGTCGGCTCGGCTCCCCCGGCCCTGGGCGACCTGTCACCCGTCTCGCTGTCCTCGCCGATCACGGCGGGACTGCTGTTGTTCCTGCTGGCACTGGCGACCGGCGTGGGCGTGGCGCTGCGCCGGATGGTGCGGCTCATCGAGGCGCCCGCCGCCGCGACCTGCCCACAGAAGGAGGGCCCATGACCACGATCGCCCAGCCCGGCGCCCAGCCCGGCGCCCAGCCCGGCGCCTACGAGGGCGCGGACAACGCCGAGCGGCCGGCGCCGGCGCGCCACGCGGCCCTGATGGCGGCCATCGCCTCGCTCCGCCCCGGGCGCGGGGGCCGGTTCCCCATCGAGAGCTTCCTCGTCACGGTGGGCGCCCTCCTGCTGCCCATCGGCGTCGTGACCATCCTGCTCGGGTGGTGGGGGGCGGCACACACCGGGCACAGCTACGAGCAGACCGACTACCTCATCTCCGGCGGCCTGCTCGGGCTCGGCCTCATCTTCATCGGCGGGTTCCTGTACTTCGGCTACTGGATGACCCGTCAGATCCGGGTGACCGAGGAGGGCTTCGCCCGGCTCGAGGCCCAGCTGGCCGCCGGCCGGGCGTCGGCGGCACCCGCGGGGACCGCCCTCGTGGCGGCCGGTGCCCTCGTCGCCACCGAGCACGGCAGCATGCTGCACCGGCCGGACTGCCCGATCGTGGCCGGCAAGGAGGCCCTGCGCGTCGTCGAGCCCGGCACGCCCGGCTATCGGGCCTGCGGAGTCTGCGCGCCCGTCACGTAGAAGGCCACCACTAATCTGACCCGGCCGAGGGAGGGGAGGCAACCATGGCGTGGGACTTCGAGACCGAGCCCGAGTTCCAGGCGAAGCTGGACTGGGCCGACGCCTTCGTCCGGGACGAGGTCGAGCCGCTCGACCTGGTGTGGGGCGGGCTCGAGTTCACCCCGCTCGACGACACCCGCCGGAAGGTGGTGGACCCCCTGAAGCAGGAGGTGCGCCACCAGCGCCTGTGGGCCACGCACCTCGGCCCCGAGCTCGGCGGCGAGGGCTACGGCCAGCTCAAGCTGTCGCTGCTCAACGAGATCCTCGGCCGCTCCTCGTGGGCGCCGATCGTCTTCGGCTGCCAGGCCCCCGACACGGGCAACGCCGAGATCATCGCCCACTACGGCACCCCCGGGCAGAAGGACCGCTACCTGCGGCCGTTGCTGGAGGGCGAGATCTTCTCGTGCTATTCGATGACCGAGCCCCATGCGGGCGCCGATCCGACGATGTTCACCACGAGCGCCGTCAAGGACGGGGACGAGTGGGTCATCAACGGGTGGAAATTCTTCTCGTCGAACGCCAGGACGGCGTCGTTCCTCATCGTCATGGCCGTCACCAACCCCGACGTGAGCGCGTACGCCGGGATGTCGATGTTCCTGGTGCCGGCGGACACGCCCGGCATCGAGATCGTCCGCAACGTCGGGCTCGCAGGCGAACGCGAGGGCGAGGGGTCGCATGCCCTCATCCACTACCAGGACGTGCGGGTCCCCTCGGAGGCCCTCCTCGGCGGGGAGGGACAGGCGTTCGCCATCGCCCAGACCCGCCTCGGCGGTGGGCGGATCCACCACGCCATGCGGACCATCGGCATGGCCAAGCGGGCGCTCGACATGATGTGCGAACGGGCCCTGAGCCGCCACACCCAGGGCAGCGTGCTGGGGGACAAGCAGTTCGTGCAGGGCTACATCGCCGATTCGTACGCGCAGCTCGTGCAGTTCCGCCTCTTCGTGCTGTACACGGCGTGGTCGATCGACAAGCACAACGACTACCGCAAGGTCCGCAAGGACATCGCCGCCGTCAAGGTGCTGATGCCCGGCGTCCTCCACGACATCGCCTGGCGGGCCATGCAGGTGCACGGGGCGCTCGGGGTGAGCAACGAGATGCCCTTCTCGCGCATGATGCTCGGTGCGAGCGTCCTGGGGCTGGCCGACGGACCCACCGAGGTGCACAAGGTGACCATCGCCCGCCAGGTCCTGCGCGACTACCAGCCGAGCGACGACCTGTGGCCGACGACGCACCTGCCCAAGCTCCGGGCCGCGGCCCGGGAGAAGTACGCGGCCTACCTCGAGCACGAGGTGGGGAACCTGTGATCGACGTCGACGCCCTCGCCGCCTGGATGGACGGGGCCGGCCTCGCCGGCAAGGGCGAGCCGGTCGAGTGCCGCTACATCTCGGGCGGCTCGCAGAACGAGATCTACGAGATCCGGCGCGGCGAGCTCCACGGCGCACTGCGCATCCCGCCGCCCAGCGCGCCGGCCGGACGCGACGAGGGGATCCTGCGCGAGTGGCGGATCATCGAGGCGCTCGAGGGCACCGACGTGCCCCACACGCCGGCGATCGCCGCCTGCGCGGACCAGGATGTGCTCGGTCGCGCCTTCTACCTGATGGGGTTCGTGGACGGCTGGTCGCCCATGGGCGTGGCGCACTGGCCCGCCCCCTTCGACACCGACCTCCGGGCACGGCGGGGGCTCGCCCTGCAGCTCGTCGAGGGCATCGGCCTGCTGGCCACGGTCGACTGGCGGTCCAGGGGACTCGACGACCTCGGCCGCCCCGAGGGCTTCCACGAGCGCCAGGTCGACCGCTGGAGCGCGTTCCTGGAGCGCATCAAGGGCCGGGAGCTGCCGGGTTTCGACGTGGCCGCCGCCTGGCTCCGGGTGCACCGCCCCATCGACTACGTGCCCGGGCTCATGCACGGCGACTACCAATTCGCCAACGTCATGTACGCGCAGGGCGCGCCGGCGCGCCTGGCCGCCATCGTGGACTGGGAGATGGGCACGGTGGGCGATCCCAAGCTGGACCTGGGCTGGGTGGTCCAGGGCTGGCCGACGGACACCGACGCGCCGGAGGCGGCGACCTCCAGCTATGTGGACCTCTTCGGCATGCCGTCGCGCGACGAGCTGCTCGCGCACTACGCCGAGGTGTCGGGCCGTCAGGTCGACGACATCGACTACTACGTGATCCTGGCCAAGTGGAAGCTGGCGGTCGTGCTCGAGCAGGGGTTCCAGCGCGCCGGCGACGACGACAAGCTCCAGGCCTTCGGCCCCATCGTCCTCGACCTGATGCGCGGCGCCGCAGAGCTGGCCGAGACGAGCGACTACCGCCGCGGGTGACCGAGGTGCGGGCGGCCGTCTGCCGCGAGCTCGGCCCCCCGGAGACGGTCCGGGTGGAGGAGATCCCCGCCCCCGATCTCGGTCCCGGCCAGGCGCGCGTCCGTGTGCGAGTGGCCGCCGTGAACTTCCCCGACGTCCTGCTCGTGGCGGGGGCGTACCAGATCAAGGTGCCGCCGCCCTTCGTCCCCGGCAGCGAGCTGGCGGGCGAGGTCGTCGAGGTCGCCGAGGACGTCACGGGCGTGGCCGTCGGCCAGCGCGTCCACGGCACCGCGCTGGTGGGTGCCTTCGCCGAGGAGGCGACGCTGGCGGCGGGCTCGCTGTCACCGGTGCCCGAGGGGATCGACGACGCCCACGCGGCCGCCTTCGGTGTCGCCCATCGCACCGCCTACCACGTCCTGCGCTCGGTGGCCCGGCTCTCACCGGGTGAGGAGCTCGTCGTCCTCGGCGCCGGCGGGGGCGTGGGCCTCGCCGCCGTGCAGCTGGGGACCGTCCTCGGTGCCACGGTCACCGCGGTGGCCTCCACCGACGAGAAGCTTCGGGCCGCGGCCGCCTCGGGCGCGACGCGCCTCGTCGACCACACGGCGGGCGACCTCCGTGGCACGCTGCGCAGGGCACTGCCGGCCGGCGCCGACGTGGTGGTCGACCCGGTGGGCGGGGCGCTGTCCGAGCCGGCCCTGCGTGCGCTGCGCTGGGGCGGGCGCTTCGTCACCGTGGGCTACGCGTCGGGCGAGATCCCGCGCATCGCGCTCAACCTCGTGCTCCTCAAGGGTGTGGCCGTCCTCGGGTTCCAATTCGCCGACTTCGCCACGCACATGCCCGCCGAGCGCGCCCGCGACGAGCAGGAGCTGCGCCGGCTCCTGGTGGAGGGACGGGCCTTCCCCCATATCGGTGCCCGGTACGCGCTGGAGGACGCGGCGGCCGCCCTGCGCTGCGTGGGCGACGGACGCGCCGTGGGCAAGGTGGTCGTCGAGATCGATCCCGGCGGCCGCTGAGCTCGGCGAGTCGGCGTCAGTCCCCTGCGTCGGGGCCGGGGACGCCCATCTCGTGGAGCATCGCCGCGATCTGCCGGTGCATCGCCGCGTACCGGTCGCGCAGCTCGGCCAGGTCGTCGTGCACCGCGGCCGTCCGTTCGACGGTCGCATGCGCTCGTTCCACCGCCGATCGAGCCTCGTCGACCGCCGCCTTGGCCGCCGAGATCTCCTCCGCGGCGTGCCGCCGCGCCTGTATCGAGCGGTCGACCGCTTCTCGTGCTCGGGCGACGGCGGCCTCGGCAGTGATGGCTTCGACGGCCATGGCGTCGTGGTCGCCGTCCCGTCCTCCCTCCATGGACACGGCACCAGCGTAGGAGCCGGTCGACGCCATCGCGCACGGTGGGCTGCACGTACCAGCCGCGGTCGACGCCCGCGGGCAGCGCCGTCCCGCCCACCGCGGCGGTCGGGCACCGGGCGAGAATACCGTTTTCAACTACGGCAAGTCGATGGCGCGAACAGTGGGATAGGCTGCTCTCGCCGACAGGGGAAGGGAGCCCGGATGCGCATCGGCCTCATGGTCGGACCCGAGCGTGGGCGCTATGGCACCAAGGTGGCGCGCATGCGCGCCGACGCGTGCTGGGCCGAAGAGGCCGGGCTCGACACCGTGTGGATCCCGCAGATCCCCGACGAGTTCGACGCCCTCACCGCGGCGGCCCTCCTGGGGGCCGAGACGACGCGCATCGAGATCGGCACGGCGGTGGTGCCTGTGCAGCCCCGCCATCCGGTGGCGCTGGCGCAGGCCGCCCTGTCGGTGCAGGCCGCCTGCGAGGGCCGCCTGTCGCTGGGCCTCGGGGTGTCGCACCACTGGATCATCGACGAGATGATGGGACTGCCCTACGAGCACCAGGTGCGGACCATGCGCGCCTATCTCGACGTGCTCC
This sequence comes from Acidimicrobiales bacterium, assembly GCA_035623275.1. Classification (GTDB taxonomy): domain Bacteria; phylum Actinomycetota; class Acidimicrobiia; order Acidimicrobiales; family UBA8190; genus DASPTT01. Next base: position 5,253 of record DASPTT010000071.1, on the reverse strand, counting down.
AGGTGGCCTTCGCCGGCCCCGGCCCCGTCGACGTGGAGAACGACCTGTTCCGTATCCACAACCCCCTCGACATCACCGACGTGGGGCCCACACCGGTGCTGATCGCGGCGCTGGGTCCGCGCATGCTGCAGCTGTGCGGCGAGCGCACCGACGGGACGATCCTGTGGCTGGCCGACGAACGGGCCATCGCCGACCACGTCGTGCCCGCCCTCGTGCGGGTGGCGGAGGCGGCCGGCCGCCCCCGGCCGCGCGTCGTCGCCGGCGTGCCGGTCTGCCTGTGCCGCGACGACGAGATCCCGGTCGCGGTGGAGCGGACGAACCGCATCCTGGCCGAGGCCGAGGTGTCCCCCAACTACCAGAGGCTCCTCGAGCACGGGGACGCGCAGAACGTCGGCGACATCCTGGCCGCAGGCAGCGAGGAGACGATCGCCAAGCGCCTCCAGGGGTTCGCCGATGCCGGCGTGACCGACCTCTCCGTGCGCGTGGTGCCCATCGGCGACGGACGCGAGGAGCTCATCGCCTCGTCCAGGCGCACGAGGGCGCTGCTGGCGTCGATGGCCGCCGGGGGCTGACCGCCACGCCGGTTGCGCCCGCGCTCAGAGCGCGACGGGTGCCGGCAGTGGCCCACCGGCGACGAGGGACCGCCCGAGGTCTCCGGTGAGCGAACGCGCCGAGCCGAAGAGCTCGTCGAGCACGAGCACGCGCCGGACGTAGCGGTGCAGCGGGTGCTCGGTGGTGAAGCCCATGCCGGCGAGCACCTGCTGGCAGTGTCGGGCGGCCAGGCGCGCCGAGCGCCCCGCCACGGCCTTGGCCATGGCCACCGTGTCGGACGACCGGTCGTCCCAGGCGGCCCCGAGCAGCGCGCGGGCCGCCTCGACGGCCACCAGCGTGTCGGCCAGCCGGTGACGGACCGCCTGGAACGCGGCGATGGGACGGCCGAACTGCACCCGCTCCAAGGCGTGCACGCGGGCCAGGTCGAGCATGGCGCCGGCCGCGCCGACCAGCTCGTGGCCGAGAGCGAGCCGGGCCTCGTCGACCGCGGCCGCCCAGGCATCGGGGGCCAGCGCCACGCCGGGTCCCATCCGGTCGGTCTCTGCCTGCACCACCACCAGGCCCAGCCAGGGGTCCATCCCCTCGACCGGGCGCAGGGCGAGTGCCTCGGGCGGCACGGAGACCGCGGCCGCCCCCTCGCCGGTGTCGGCCACCACGAGCGCGGCGGCGGCGCGCGACAGCGCCGAGGTGCCCAGCCCGTGCGCGGACAGGCCGGCGCCGAGTCGCCCCGGTGGGCGCCAGCGGCCGAGCGGGGGAAGCACCACCGCACCGGCACCGGTGCCAGGGTCCACCCCGAGCGCGCCGAGCACGACGTGGTCGAGAGCGGAGGAGGCCGCCACGGCCGCCCCCTGGGCCTCGAAGAGGACGGGTATCGCCGTGCGCCGCTCCGTCGCCAGGGCGTCGTGCCACCCGAGCTCGTCGAGCGCGGCGTCCAGTGCGGCGGCATCGCCGCTGCACGTGGTGGTGGCGCGGCGCACCGCCTGCTCGAAGAGCTGGCGTTCGGCGCCGTCCATCAGCGGTCCTCCCCGAGCCCGAGGAGGCGCCGGGCGATGATGTTGCGCTGGATCTCGGCGCTGCCGCCGTAGATGGTCGCCGCCCGCGAGTAGAGGAATTCGCTGCGCCAGCGGGCACCGACCGGGTCGTCGGCGAGCAGCATCTCGCCGGCCAGCGCGCCCTGCGCCAGGTCGAACAGGGCCTGCTCGGCGGTGGCCAGGAGCACCTTGTCGACCGAGGTCTCCGGGCCCAGTCGCCCCCCCGCCGCCATCCGGTGCTGGGTGGCCCGGGAGCGGGCGCGCAAGGCGGCCAGGAGCTGGACCACCTCGCCGAGCTCGACGGGGTCCAGCGCGTCGGCGGCCGCCTCCTCGAGTAGCCGGCCGAGCCGGTGCTGCAGGTGTGCGCCCCGGTGCCACAGGGCGGTGCTGCGCTCGTAGGGGAGCAGGTCCATCGCCACCGACCAACCCTGGCCCTCCGCCCCGAGCATGCGGTCGAAGGGCACCGGGACGTCGTCGAAGAACACCTCGCAGAACTCGGCAGCGCCGTGGATCGTCTCGATGGGGCGCACCGTGATCCCGGGCGTGTCCATGTCGACGAACAGCGCGGTGATGCCCCGGTGGGCGGAGTCGGGTGGCCCCGTGCGCGTCAGGAGGACGCAGCGCCGGGCGTACTGGGCCAGGCTGGTCCACACCTTCTGCCCCGTCACCCGCCAGCCGTCCTCCCCCCGCGCCGCTCGGCAGGTCAGGGCGGCCAGGTTGCTGCCCGTCCCCGGCTCCGAGAAGCCCTGGCACCACGTCTCGTCGCCGCGCAGCAGACGCGGCACCATGGCCGCCGCCAGCTCGGGCGCGGCGTAGTCGACCATGGTGGGGGCCAGCACCTCGGTCATCGAGTAGATGCCGGGCTCGACCAGGTCGGCCGAGGTCAGCGCCTCCCCCAGATAGGCGCGCAGGAGCGGCGACCCACCCAGCCCGCCGACGCGCTCGGGCCAGCCCCATCGCATCCAGCCGGCGTCGTAGGCCAGCCGCTTGACCTTGGCCAGCTGCGCCACCTGCTCGTCGAGGGTGCCGGCGCCGCGGTGCCCGGGGGCCAGGGCCGGCATCTCCCGGGCCAGCCACTCGTCGAGGCCCGCCCGGAACCCGTCGAGGTCCATGGTCAGGCCGTGGGGGCCGGGCGCCTGGGGTCGTGCGGGCGCCCGCCGTCGCGCGCACCGCTCTTGCGGAGGAAGGTCATCGACCTGGTGTGCAGCCGCCAGCCGTCGGCCGTCCGGCGGTAGCTGTCGGTGTACCAGCCGATGCGCATGTCGTGGGTCTTCTGCTCCACGAAGCACAGGGCCTGCTCGCCGGTGCCGGTGTCGCCGTCGAGCTCCAGGACCGGCGGCCCCACCAGGAAGAGGCCCTTGGGCGCCGCCGCCACCAGCGACGGGAAGTCCGCCAGGGTGTAGGTGTCGCCGAAGGCGCGGTAGCTGCCGTCGGGCGTGAAGACGGCCATGACGGCCTCGATGTCGTCCCTGGTCATGCCCAGCGCATAGCGCGCCAGGAGCTGCTCGATCTCGATGACGTCGTCGACCGGAGGGCGGGGCATGCTCAGTCGCCGAAACCGTAGACGACGTGCACCGAGGGCGTCGTGGGCACGGACTGGCACGTGAGGACCCAGCCCTCGTCGACCTCCTCGGGCGTGAGCGCGTTGTTCACGTGCATGCGCACCGATCCCTCCACCAGCCTGGCCATGCACGTGGCACAGCTCCCCGACTCGCACGAGAAGGGGGGCGACATCCCGAGCTCGCGCGCCGTCTGCAGGATGGTCGTCCCCGGGTGGTGGTCGGTGCTCTCGCGCCGGCCGTCGAGCTCGACGGTGACCCGGGTGGCGATGCTCGCCCCCTCGTCGTCGGACGCCGGCGGCGAGGGCGGGGGCAGCTCGGCCGGCGTGAACCGCTCGATGTGCACCGTCGCCGGGTCGGCGCCCGACGACAGCAATGCCTCCTCGACGACCTCCATGAAGGGGGCCGGGCCGCAGATGTAGTGCTCGGCGCCGGCCGACGCGCCGAGGAAGGCCGCCACGGCCGCCACGTCGACGAGGCCGTGCTCGTCGTCGAAGCGGTAGGTCACCGACAGCCGGTCGGGGTGGCGCTCGGCCAGGGCGTCGAGCTCGGCCGCGAAGATCACGCTGTCGCGGTCGCGGTTGGCGTACAGGAGGCGCACCGGCCGACCGGTGGTGGCCAGGGCGGTCTTCACCAGCGAGAACACCGGGGTGACGCCGCTGCCCGCGGCGTAGGCGACCAGCTCGCCGTCCACCGGCGTGAGCTGGAAGAAGCCCGAGGGCGGGGACACCTCGACGACGTCGCCGGCTTCGACGTGGTCGACCAGCCAGTTCGACACCAGGCCACCCGGCACCCGCTTGACGGTGACCTGCATGTTCGTGTCGACCGCGGGGGAGGACGACATGGAGTAGCACCGGACCTGCGGCGCACCGGCGATCGCCACCCGCAGGTTGCAGAACTGGCCGGCTTCGTAGGCGAAGGCGGCCGCCAGCTCGTCCGGCACGTCGAGGACGAAGGAGCAGGCGTCCGGCGTCTCGCGCACGACCCGGCCCACCCGCAGGGGGTGGAACCCGTGGTCACGAAGCGTGGTGCCTGCCCCGCCCGTCGGCGCCGACCACGTCATGCCGTGAAATGATAATGGAGTTCTCGGATCCTGCCAATGGGACTCGCATCCCGGCCGGAATCGTGCCATAGTGCGTCGGAATCCGGAGGGAGGGACGGAGGAGCCGTGGCGCACCGGGGCAACACCATCGTCGAGCGGTGGGGCCTGCGTGCAGTGCCGGAGGAGCTCACCCGGCGCTACCTGGCCGAGGGGTGGTGGACCGACGCCACGCTCGGGACGCTGGTGGCCGACGGCCTCGGTGCGATGGCCGACGTCACCTTCGAGGTCCGCTCCAAGGTGCGCCCCTACCGGGGCACCTTCGCGGCGCTCGACCGGGCGGCCCGGTCGCTGGCGGCGGCGCTCGCCGCACGGGGGGTGGGCCCGGGCGACGTGGTCGTCTTCCAGCTCCCCAATTGGCTGGAGGCGGGCATCACCTTCTTCGCCTCCGCCTACCTTGGCGCGGTGATCGTGCCGGTGGTCCACTTCTACGGGGCCAAGGAGGTCGGCTACATCCTGCGGACGACCACGCCCGACGTGGTGGTCACCGCCGAGTCCTTCGGCCACGCCGACTACCTGTCGACCTACGCCGAACTCCTGCGTGACGACGCCGAGGCCCGGTGGCTGGTGGTGGGCGACCGCCCGGCGGGCGACCTGCCGGCGGGGGCGATGCCCTTGCGCAGCCTGCTCGACCACGAGCCGCTGGCGGCGCCGCTGGCGGCCGATCCCGGCTCGCCCGCGCTGATCGGCTTCACCTCTGGCACCACTCGGGACCCGAAAGGGGTGGTGCACTCGCACCGCACCATCGGGTTCGAGTCGCGTCAGCTGAGCGACATGTTCCCGGTCGACGGCCCGCCGCAGATCACGGGCGCTCCGGTCGGGCACTTCATCGGGATGCTCAACGCCTTTCTGACACCGCTGCTGCGCAACCGCCCGGTCCACCTCGTCGACGTGTGGGACCCCGGCGAGGTGCTGCGGCTGATGCGCGAAGAGGGCCTCGGGGTCTCGGGCGGCGCCACCTACTTCATGACCAGCCTGCTGGACCACCCCGACTTCGGCCCCGAGCACCTGG
>DASPTT010000070.1:0-6121 GCA_035623275.1 Acidimicrobiales bacterium | reverse complement strand
CCGCATCGCCGTGCCGGTAGCCCTGGTCGAGATCGTCGTGGGAGCGATCTTCGCCAACATCCCCGGCATCAAGGAGCACGTCACCCAGGCCACGTTCGTGACGTTCCTGGCCGGGGTCGGGTCGATCCTGCTGACGTTCCTAGCCGGGGCTGAGATCGACCCGGTGTCGCTCAAACGGCACTGGAAGGCGTCCATCTCTATCGGCCTGGTGTCCTTCGCCTTACCCTTCGTCGGGGCGTTCGCCTTCTGCTATTGGGTGTTGGGCTGGCATCTCCACGCGGCAGAGATCGGCGGCATCGCCCTCTCCACCACCTCCGTGGCCGTCGTGTACGCCGTGATGGTCGAGACCGGCCTCAACCGCCACGACATCGGCAAGCTCATCTTGGCCGGGTGCTTCATCACCGACCTCGGAACCGTCCTCGCCCTGGGCGGGTTCTTCGCCACCTACGGGTGGCTGCTGCTCCTGACTACGGAACCTTCGCCTTCTGGAAAGTTCCGAGCCACATCGACTACTGCGGTCGTCGCTACTACGACGCTGGGTCGGTCCCGGTAGTGCTGCGCGGTTCCGAGCAGCTGGCCAGGTGAGGCCGCGGGTCATCGACCGCCGCACGGCCGCCCTCCGATCAGAGCGATACTTGTGGCATGGGGAAGCCCCTCGACTGGGACGCATTACTTGTCAAGGGCTACGAGCCGCTAAAGATCAGCCAGCGAGTCTTCCGACGGCTTCCACATGGTCCCCGCTGTAAGTTGTGCCAGAACCCCTTTGGCGGCATGGGCGGCAAGGTGGTCGGCATTCTTGGACGGAAACCTTCCCGCAAGAACCCCAATGTCTGTCAGTACTGTTTCGATCATCTGCCGACCGGCGGCATCGAGATCGACATCGGCGTTGTGTTCGCCGACGTACGTTCCTCGACAACCCTCGGTGAACGGTCGAACGCCACCGCTTTCGCTCAGCACCTGAACAAGTTCTATGCCACGGCCACGAAGGTGCTTATCCGCAACGACGGCCTGGTGGACAAGCTCATCGGCGACGAAGTGATGGGTCTCTTCATCCAAGGCGTCGCCGGTCCGGACTACCGGCGCAAAGCCGCGATCGCTGCACTCGAACTGGCGTCGGCCTTTACCGCCCTGCCCCTCGGGGTCGCCGCAAACGCCGGTATCGCATTTGTCGGCAATGTCGGGTCGGGGAGCGTGCTCGACTTCACCGCACTTGGGGACGCGGTCAACGTTGGAGCTCGTCTCCAGGCCCATGCGTCGCCCGGTGAGGTGGTCCTAGCTGCTTCCCTGTATCCGTTGATTGAGGTTGAGCATCCGGGTGGCCGAGCTGACCGGGTAGCGGTCCGTGGCCGGGATGAACCCGTGGACGTTTTTGTGTTGGCCTCACCTGTGTAATCCGTCGGCCTCAGCGCCACCGATCGGAATGGCCGGGAGACGCACACCCTCGGATACACGGCCAGGCCAGGTCAGCGGGCCGGAAGCGACCGGGGACGTGCGAGAGCCGCTTGCTACCGGGGCCGACGGCCCCAGGCAGCCACGATCGCGGTGCCATAGAGCACATTGTCTGGATCGGCGTAGAAGGCCGCAGCGCGCTCCACGTCCTCAGGGCTCAGCTGTCCGATTGCCATGAGCCGTTCCGCGGCAGCATCGAGCTGCAAGCGCATGGTGGGACCATCGGCAGGCAAGAGCCGCACTTGATAGCTCACGTCGGACAAGCCAGCCTCGCGTAATGCCTTGGGAAGTCGGAGTCCCAGGTGCGGGTCGCCACCGCCGAAGCGAATGAGTGCTTCCAGGCCTCGGCAGAACCGGTCCACGGCCGGTTCCTCCGGGTAGCAGCGACCCAACGGAGACATATCGGTCTCCTCGACGAGCACGGTCCCCCCGGGTCGAGTCGCGCCGATCAGGTGATCTATGGCACTCTGCCAGTCCCGCAGGTGGGTGAGTACGGTCCGCGTGTGGACGAGGTCAAAGGCCTCGTTGTCAAGCGGCTCCATTGCGATGTCATGGACGCGCACATCGACATTGGGCCAGCCTCGACCTTTGAGCCAGCGGGTATCGATGTCGGTAGCCACGACGCTGCCGTCATCTCCGACCCGGGTGACGAGCCAGTCGATCACCGTGCCCGCTCCCGCCCCCACTTCCGCACAGTAGTCACCCTCTGCGATACCGAGCTCTTCGAGCAACGCGAAGGTGCCGGGGTCCATCGCCGCGGCAATTCCCGCCAAACGCTCGCGGCCACGAGCATCGCTTTGAGCGAACGAGTACTCCGTCATGCCGACCCCCAGGCTGTTCGCAGGGTCTATCAGATTCCGCGCCGAAGCGAAACGCCCCGAGGACGCGCCCTGGCCAGGACATCCGAACCTGCTTGAGATTCACTGTCCGACGGCGATATGGGGCGGTTCGACCTCGGACGCAGAGACGCTGGATCGGCACGTTGCGGATGGTTCTACCGGGATGAGTAGTAGTCGAAGTCGGTCGCAAAGGAAGCGTTTCGGCGGCCTCGCACCTCCCACCGCAGGACGGGATCGGCGGAGTGCAGAACGTCACCATGGAGTTCGGTGCCGGGATGGTCGAAACCCGGAATTCCGCATTGCACGTCGCCGGGAAGAGATGCCTCTCCCTCTGCCTCCACGGTGAGGTAGCCGAGCACGTCGATTCGTTTGCGGGCCGACACATGTTCAAGGGTGATTCGGGCAGGGCGCACTGCGTGGACTTCGCCGATCGCCGGACCGTAAAGCTGAGCGACGGTCCCACCCGCCCGGCCCAGGAAGATGTCGGCCAGGGCGACGCGTTGATTGTCGTCGGCCTGCTCGTCGACGTAGAGCACAACCTCCCACGGTGTGCTCGGTTCCACGTTGTCGAAGTAGCGGATGGAGAGCACCGTCCGCAGGTCGGAGAGGTCAAGATCGCCCGCGTGCCCCTCCTGAATATGCCAGGACAGGGCGCCAAAGCACTCCCCGAAGCTCGACGACCCGCCGGGGCGACCGCCCACGCTGCGACACGGGCAGATGGCCTCGCAATTACACCCCTCGAAATACGAACCCCGGACTCGCCAGTCAAGGCAAGCGTGACCTTGGACGGCCGTCACATGCGCCCCATCGTGCCGGGCGTCGTGCTGGCGTGAAGCCCGGGTGCGAGGCCCGGTTGGAAGATCACGAGAACGGCCAGAACAAGCGCGGCCACGCCCAAGGCCCGGCTGAACCGGGCACCCCACGGCGAGGTCTTCTCCATCAGCACGATGGCCGTGAGCACGATCATCGCCGCCAGGTTCATGAGGCCGAACGCGACGAGAAGGACCATGAGGCCCCAACAACAAGCCAGGCAGAATGCCCCGTGATACAGACCCACACGCAGGTCCCGCGAGCGCCCACGATAGGAACCAAACTTGAGTACGAAGCCCAACGGCGAGCGGCAGCGGGCCAGACATCGGTCCTTCAGGGGGGTGAGCTGGTAGATACCACAGCCGGCGAAGATGATCACGGCCATTGCCGTCGCACCCGAAGGGTGGCCGGCGAGCAGTCGGTCGGCCAACCAGGCCACGCCGTAGGCGGGAACGGCGGCGAAGCTCCAGACCAGGAGATAGCCCAGGGCTAGGGCGGCGAGGCGCAGCCCGCGGTTGTCGGTGAACGATCGGGTGTAGAGCGATGCGAACGGCGTGACCGACGGCAGCATCATGGCGGCCATCATGAGTGCCCAGATGGCGATGAAGGTCCCGATGCCGAGCCCCATGGTGCCCGGCATCGGCCCCATGTGTCGCGCCACGATCACGACACCGACCCACGCGCCCGCCGCACCCAGGAGCAAGAGCGAGGCGGGGGGCGTCAGGTGGCGCAGGTTCGGAGCGGTGGTGCTCACGAGGCCCAGGAGAACGGTGCCCAGTGGCCGTTCTTGCCCACGTTGGCGAACGACAGCCCGAAGGCCTCGACCCGGGAGCGGTTGGCCTTGGCGATGGTGAGCGTGGAATTCGCCGGATGGAACATGCCGGTCAGGCGCTCAACTTCCCCGCCGGGGTTCAGGGGGGGAACAAAATCCTCGATCTCGATGTCGACCAGCTCGCCGACCTTGACCGAATGGTGCCGGCCGTCGTCGACATAGTCGATCGGGGCCGACTCCATCCCGAGCATCTCTGTGATCAGTGGGCTGAGCATGGCCATCGGCCCACCGGCCTGTCCGGCGAAGACGGCTCCGAGCTTCTCCGCTTGTTCGGGCGAGGCCGCTGCGTCCATGATCACGCCGACGCGCCAATTGCCGTCGGACATCACCGGTGGTGTGTCGGCAACGATGACGACCGTCTTTCCCGCCACGTCCACCCCGTCGATTTCGCCTTGTTCGACGTGGAAGGACAGCACTACCTGACAGCGGTCGGCATCGGCGCGCATCGTGAGCCCAGAGGTGGTGCAGGGGCACACCATGTCGCAGGAGCAGTTCTCAAAGTACGTACCCTCCAGTTGCCATGCCATGGCTCGTCCCCCTCAAATGAGGCCCACCGGCAGTTATGGTGCCACCTCGGGGCCTCGACTTGCTCGAGGGATCGGGTCCACCCCTTCTGGCCCCCTTCGCCGGGCTTGCGGGGAACTCACAGCCCGACCGGTGGACCGCTCGCCAACGGCCGGTGATGCGCCACCTGGGGGCCCACGACCAGGGACAGGTCAGGGGCCTGCAACCAACCGGGACCTCCCAAGCGGACGGCGTTACAGGGCGGTTCGACCCGGACCAGATGGCGCATCACAGCACATAAAGGGCGGTTGGCACCTCCGCCGCGCGACACGGCCCGCCCCTTCATGGGGCGGGCCGTCCTCGCGTCAGTCTGTTTCGATTCACTCGCACGTGTCGATGTGGCCGTACACCGTGTTCGGTCCCGTAAACCCCTGCGGGTAGTCCTGAAGGAGGGTAGCCGTGCCGTTGTTGGAGCAGTTGGCATTGCCGCGGATCGTATTCCCCTGCACAAAGAAAGTATTGGCAGCGACCGGGAAGTAGGGCGGGTAGCCGGGGTTCTCAAGCCAGCCGACCAGCTGCGTGTTGCCTGTGACGGTGAGTGCCCCTGCGATCGTATTGCCCTCGACGAGCACCGTGACCCCGGCGTAGCCCTGGATCGTCACCGGCCCGGCGATCTTGTTCCACTGCAGGACGGACCAGGTGTAGTTGCTCGCGGGAGCGTGAAGCGAAGCGAGCACACCGTTGGGGCCGCCACCACCCTGCAGCCTGACAGGGCCGGACAACTGGGACCCGACGATGTTGATGGCAGACGGATCGGTGGCCGTCACCGGTCCGTGAATGGTGCTGCCGGCCTGGACGAAGAAGGCTCCCTGGTTCTCAACGGTCACTCCTCCATCGAGCGTGAAGGACGGCCATGGCGGGCCGCTGCTGAAGTAGGGGGTGAACAACGCATTCGGTCCTACCGTGACCGGTCCGCCGATGTGGAGATTGCCACCGAGGGAAAACAGGGCGGAGGAGTCCCCGAGGGTGACGGGCCCGGTGATCGTGAGGTCGTAGGCGAATCCGAGCCCAGCATCCTGCCCCAGCGTGACCGGGTGAGTGACGGTCACCGGCCCAGCCTCGACGAAGCACACCTGACCGGGAGGCATCGTCAGTGACGTAAGGGTTCCGGAGGGGATGGAACCGGGGCTACCTAGTGTCCCGGAACAGACGAACCCGCCGGGCGTTGCACCGGCTGGTGCCGCCCCGATCACGCCGAGCATGCCGACGGCGGCAAGGACTGCCGCCGCTAACCGTCCACGCATGGCCATGGCACACCTCCACATCGACGAGCGCGAAGGTGCCCCACGGCTCCGTCGCGCGCCATTGCTCCCCGCCAAGTCAGGCGACCAGTCCCTGACGGCTCGACGCTCGTCTCAGCGACCTGCCTTGTGAATCGCCAATGTCAACGCTGGGCCGCGCCCGGAGGCGGCGCTACGGACCTTGGTCCCATGTTCACGAAGTGATGTTGGCCTGTCGCACCTGGCCTTGACCCGCCCTGGATCGCCCACGGGCTTGGGCTCAAGTGGTGACCGCGACATCTCCTGACCTGGAGGTGTCAGATGGGCATGACGCGGCGTTGTTCGCAGGAGGACCTGGACGCGGCCGTCGAGGCGGTGCTCGCCGGAGCAAGCTACAGGGCAGCCGA
>DASPTT010000069.1:0-8938 GCA_035623275.1 Acidimicrobiales bacterium | reverse complement strand
GCGCCGGGCTTTCGTGTCCGAGGCCATCGCGGGGGTGCACCGGTGTCTCGGGGACGGCATCGACGTCCGCGGCTACCTGCACTGGAGCCTTCTCGACAACTTCGAGTGGGTGCTGGGTTACGGCCCCAGGTTCGGCCTCGTCGAGGTGGACCGGACGACGTTCGGACGCCGCCCGAAGCCGAGCGCGGGGTGGTTCGGGGCCCTCGCCCGCGCCAACGCCCTGGAGGTGGTGTGACCGCCGGCCCCGCCGGCCCCGCCGGGGAAACCCCAGGTGGACCGCCCTGATCGGCGCTTGTTCGACCCCGTCCTATAGCGTGGGCTGATGCGCGACCTCGTGGAGCGGGCCTGGCAGACGTACCAGACCCCCACCGGGAAGAAGATGTTCCGCTACACGATGGTGTCGGTCGTCTCGACCGCCGTTTCCCTCGGTGTCCTCTTCCTCGTGTACGGGGTCCTGCGCCTGTGGTCGGAGGTGCCCAGCGCGATCTTCGCCAACGCGGTGGCCACGGTGCCGTCGTACTACCTGAACCGCAAGTGGGCCTGGGGCAAGTCGGGGAAATCGCACCTCTGGAAGGAGGTCGTCCCGTTCTGGGCGGCGTCGTTCGCCGGGCTCCTGCTCTCGACGGTCGCGGCGGCAATGGCCAGGGACTTCAGCCAGGAGCACCAGCTGCACCATTTCGGCAGCACGGTCATCGTCATGACGGCCAACTTCACCGCCTATGGCGTGCTGTGGATCGGGAAGTTCCTGATCTTCAACCGGCTGTTCCGCCACCACCCACAGGAGCAGGCAGAGGCCGAGCTGGTCGACTCCTAGAGCAATCCGAGCGTGGCCAGGGGCGCGATCAGTCCCGGAAGTTCGTGAATTGCAGCGGGATGCCGAAGTCCTCGGCCTTCAGGGCCTGGATCACCGCCTGCAGGTCGTCACGCTTCTTGCCCGACACGCGGAGCTGGTCGCCCTGGGCCTGTGACGAGACGCCCTTCAGGTTCATGTCCTTGATGAACTTGTTCAGCCGCTTGGCGTGATCAGCGGAGATTCCCGCCCGGATGCCGATGCGCTGACGGGCTGTCCCCTTGGCCGCTTCCTCGATCTTCCCGGGGTCGAGCGCCTTGAGCGACACCTGGCGGCGCACGAGCTTCTCCTCGAGCACCTGGTGGAGCGCCCGGAGTCGGTCCTCCGTCGCCGAGTGCAGCACGAGCTCGTTCCCGCTGAGCTCGATGGTCGAGTCGGTGCCCTTGAAGTCGAAGCGCGTGCTCGCTTCGCGGCTCGCCTGGTCGACGGCGTTGCGGACTTCCTGCATGTCCACTTCGGAGACCACGTCGAAGGTCGGCACGGCCGACACGATACGCCGCGGCCGGGCGGCGGCGTTCCCGGCGCAAGGGGCCACGTCCAGGCGGTGCCCCTCCAGCCGTCAGGCGGCGCCTCGTCGAGGCAGTATGGTCAGGCGTCGCGGGTCGGTGCCCGAGCGGCCAAAGGGAGCAGACTGTAAATCTGCCGGCAGCGCCTACGAAGGTTCGAATCCTTCCCGGCCCACCGCGCCGAGGGCGCCGAGGTCGCCTCGGCGCCGCAACCCCGCCGTCACTTGCCCGGGCGGCGGGGTTCATTACAATGCGGTTACGGACCTGCCATCTCCCGAGGTGCGTGCGTTCACCACAGGGCCGTCCCCCGCAGGCGGCGATCGGACGGGCCCACAGTCCCAGACCCTCCACCGCGACATCGGACCGACGACGAGGCCGTAGGGGTGACCACCCAGACACAGCGACGCGGGGCGGCCTTCCCGGTGCGCCGCGCCGCCGGCGCCGCCCTGGACCAGCTCGGCCGCTGGGACGACAAGGTCCGCTCGCGCTGGCCGTTCAGTGCGCTGGTCGGCCCCGACCTCAGGGCCGACGAGGTCACCGGTGACGGGTCGAAGCTGCTGCTGCGCCCCGCGCTCCTCGGCTTCGTCGCCATCCTCGCCATCACCATCGGCGTCGTCCAGCAGCGCTCCCCCTTCGCCCTGAAGGAGCCGGGCGCGTGGTTCTTCGGCGTGCCCGCGCCGGGTGCCACCCCCTCCACCCGCGGCCTGTTCTTCGGGCTGGTGGCCGTCTACGGCGGCCTCCTCCTCCTCATGCGGGTCTGGTACGGACTGGCCCGGACCCTCTCCCAGGTGCCCGGGGTTCCCGTGCGCAAGCTGGTCGTGGTGGCCGCCATCTGGGTGCTGCCGCTGCTCGTCGCGCCGCCGCTCTTCAGCCGCGACGTCTACAGCTACGCGGCGCAGGGCGAGATGATGAGCCACCACATCAGCCCGTACCACTACGGCCCCGACGTGCTCGGCGCCGGTCCGTACGTGTCGTTGGTGGACCCGCTGTGGGGCACCGCGCCAGCACCCTACGGCCCGCTGTTCCTCAAGGTGGACGGCGCCATCACCAGCGCGTCGATGCACCACGTCCTGCCCGACCTCGTGCTCCTTCGTCTGCTCGCCCTCGTCGGCGTGGGGCTCATCGCCGTGAGCATCCCCAAGCTGGCCCGGTCCCTCGGGCGAGATCCCTCGGAGGCCTTCGCGCTGGCCGTGCTGAACCCGGTCACGATGCTCCATCTGGTCGGCGGGGCCCACAACGACGCGCTCATGGTCGGACTGCTCGTGGCCGGCATCACCGCCGCCCGCGTCAAGCGCCCGGTGCTCGGCATCGTCCTGTGCTCGCTGGCCGCAGCGGTCAAGGCACCGGCGGCGCTCGGCGTCCTCTACATCGCCTGGGAGTGGATGGGCCCCGGCCTCCCGGTGCGAGAGCGCATCCGTCCCATCGTCAACGCCGCGCTCATCTCGGGGGTCGTCATGGGCGCACTGTCACTGCTCACGGGCCTGGGGTGGGGCTGGATCGGCAACCTGGCATCGCCGGGCACGGTCCGGTCGTGGGTGGCGCCGGCCACGGGGGTCGGGATGCTGCTCACCGATCTGGCGCACCTCGCGCACCTCGGCATCCCCCAGCACGTCGTCCTCTCCTTCACCCGGGTGCTCGGCCTGGCGCTGGCGGCCGGCACGGGGCTGTGGCTCTTGTGGCGCTCCGAGCGCATCGGGGCGCTGCGTGCGCTGGGCGTGACCCTGCTGCTCCTCGTCGTCCTCGGGCCCGTGGTCCAGCCCTGGTACCTGTCGTGGGGGCTCGTCCTGCTGGCCCCGGTGGCGACGGGCAGGGTCCGGTCCCTCATCATCTCCCTGTCGATCGCGTCGGCCTTCCTGGGCCTGCCCGGCGGCCGGCAGCTCGTCAACGACCTCCTGCACGCCAACCCCCTGGCGGTCGCCACCGCCCTGCTGGTGCTGCTGGCCATCCTGACCGTCCCCCTGACGCCGTCGGCCCGGCGCAAGCGCCTGAGCGGCGCGGCGGCCGTCGCCTGACAGGCCGGCGGCGGGTGTTCGGACACGCCCTCGCCCCGCCTCGGTGCGCCCCCGGGAGGTTCGCCCGCTCAGAGGAGCAGCTGCATGACGGTCACGTCGATCCACCGGCCGAACTTGCGCCCGACCTCCCGCTCGACGCCCACCATCGTGAAGCCACAGGACTCGTGCAGAGCGATCGACGGGGCGTTGTCGCCGGAGATGCGGGCGATGACGGTATGGAACCCCTGCTTCTGGGCCAGCGCCACCAGCTCCCGGAGCAGGAGCCGCCCCACGCCCCGCCCGCGCCAGGCCTCGTCCACGTAGACCGAGTCCTCCACCGTCGTCGAATAGGCGGCGCGGTCGCGGAAGGGCGACAAGGAGCCGAAGCCGGTCACGACGCCGTCCTCCACCGCGACCACGGCCGGGTGGACCCCCTGGTGCTGCTCGACCCACCGGCGCTGCTCGGCCAGGGTGCGGGGCTCGATGTCGAAGGTCACCGTCGACCTGGTGACCTCGGCGTTGTAGATCGCCCGGATGGCCGCCGCATCAGCCGGCTGGGCCAAGCGCACGTCCATCGTCTGATCGTAGCGACACCCCTCACACGCTCGGGATTCTCGGGCGGCGGGAGGGGTGGGCTCGACTATGATCATTCGGCGCCGAAGGGCGCGTCAGCCCCCTTAGCTCAGTCGGCAGAGCACAGCCATGGTAAGGCTGGTGTCGTCGGTTCGATTCCGACAGGGGGCTCCCCAAGGCGGCGTAGCTCAGTCGGTCAGAGCACACGGCTCATAATCGTGGGGTCGCGGGTTCGAGTCCCGCCGCCGCTACCGATCCGGGACGAGGCGCCCGGCAGGGTCACCCAGGAGGTCCGGTCATGGCGAAGAACGAAAAGCGCGTGCAGGTCACCCTGGCCTGCGAGGTCTGCAAGCGGCGCAACTACATCACTACCAAGAACAAGCAGAACGACCGGGAGCGGATCGAGCTGACGAAGTACTGCCGCTGGGACCGCAAGCACACCCTCCACAAGGAGACCCGCTGACCGACGCCGACGCCGGGCGACGGGAGGCCGACCTGGTCGACCGGGCCCGCACCGGCGATCTACGCCCCCTCGGGCGCCGCGCGCCCTCGACGGGGCCGGCCGCGCCGACCGTCGGCTGGTCCGCCACGTCGAGTCCTGTCTGCGCTGCCAGGCGGACATAGCGAAGTACCGCCGCCTGTTCGGGCTCCTCCGCCAGCTGCGCACCCAGCACCCGCCCCTGCCCGCCGGCGCCCTGGGGTCGGTCCTGGCCTCGTTGGAGGGGGCGGTTCGCGTCTGACCTCGGCCTTCGGGGGGCCGCGCCGATGGGAGGCACCCGACGACCGGTGGTAACCTGAGCCTTCGGCCCCAGAGGCCGGCTGACCGGTGGTCGGGCCGTCGGAGGGCAGTAGCTCAACTGGTAGAGCACCGGTCTCCAAAACCGGCGGTTGGGGGTTCGAGTCCCTCCTGCCCTGCCACCCGTTCGTCGAAAGGCGTGCGAAGCCGTGAACCGAGAGATGAAGCGCATGATGCAGCGCCAGGGTCAGCTCGAGGCTGACGGCAGCGCCGCGACGCGACGCACGGCGCCCCAGCCGCGGGCGCCCAGACCGGCGCCGCAGGCCGAGTCGCGTGGCAGCCGCGTCGTCGAGTTCTTCCGGGGGGTGCGCTCGGAGCTGCGCCAGGTCGCCTGGCCCACCCGCCCCGAGGTGGCCCGGTCCTTCACCGTGGTGCTCGGCACGCTCGTCTTGATGGTGAGCCTCATCTTCCTGCTCAACTACGCGTTCAACCACGCCATGTCGTTCCTCTTCAACACCTGATGAGCGACCTCGAGATCAACCGGCACGACCCGCCCGACGCCCCCGCGACCGAGGCGGGGGATGCCGCGCCGGCGGAGGTCGCCGAGAAGTCGCCGTTCGCCGACCTCCTGCGCGAGGAGGAGGAGATCGCTTCCCTCGCCTCGGCCACGGGCACCGACGCGTCCGCCTCCGGCGCTATCCCGGCCGCGGCCCCCGCCGAGGCCGAGGTGGTCGCCGAGGTCGCCTCCGTGGCGACGGCGGGCGAGGAGGTCGAGATCGTCGAGGTGGCGGAGGTGGCCGAGCCGGGTTCGGCGGCGGGCGCCGACGCGCTCGACGAGGCCGAGGGGTACGGCGAGGGCGAGGAATACGAGGAAGGCGAGGAGCCGGCCGTCGTCGTCGAGAGCCCCTACGACCGCCCGGGACAGTGGTTCGTTGTGCACTCCTACGCGGGCTACGAGAACAAGGTGAAGTCCAACCTCGAGTCCCGCATCGTGTCCATGAACATGGAGGACCGGATCTTCGAGGTCGTCATCCCGATGGAGGACGTCGTCGAGTTCAAGAACGGCAAGAAGGTGGTCGTCCAGAAGAAGGTCTTCCCGGGCTACCTCCTGACGCGCTGCGACCTCGACGACGACTCATGGTCGGTCATCCGCAACACCCCAGGGGTGACCGGGTTCGTCGGGCCGGGGACCAAGCCCACCCCGCTGTCGCGGCGTGAAGTCGAGAGCATCCTGCAGGTGAAGGTCGAAGGCGGTCCCGAGCCGGCCAAGAAGACCAGGCCGCGCCTCGAGTACGAGGTGGGCGAGACGGTGCGGGTGAAGGAAGGCCCCTTCGCCGATTTCTCGGGCCAGATCGACGAGATCAACGAGGACCAGCTCAAGCTCAAGGTGCTCGTCAACATCTTCGGCCGGGAGACGCCGGTCGAGCTCGAATTCAGCCAGGTCGCCAAGCTCTAGGCGCGGAGGAGGCATCGACTCGCCATGGCGAAGAAGAAGACGCTCGCGATCGTGAAGATCCAGCTCCCGGCGGGGGGCGCGACACCCGCGCCCCCGGTCGGCACCGCGCTCGGACCGCACGGTGTGCAGACCATGGAGTTCTGCAAGCAGTACAACGCCGCCACGGAGAACCAGCGCGGCACGATCGTCCCGGTCGAGATCGTGATCTACGAGGACCGGTCCTTCAGCTTCACGCTCAAGACCCCGCCCACGCCCGTGCTCATCCGGGAGGCCGCCGGCCTGGAGAAGGGCGCCAACGCATCCGGCCGGGAGCAGGTCGGCACCATCACCGACGCGCAGCTGACGGACATCGCCAAGGTCAAGCTGCCCGACCTCAACACGAACGACATCGAGGCCGCCAAGCGCCAGGTCGCCGGGACCGCCCGGTCGATGGGCATCGCGGTCAGCGGCTGAGCCGGCCGCAGCGGACCACCGGAGAGGAGCGCGCCGTGCACAGGGGCAAGAAGTACCGTGCCGCCGTAGAGACGTTCGACCGTCAGGAGCAGTACACGCCGGCGGAGGCCGTCGGGATCGTGAAGTCCAACGCCAAGGCCACCTTCGACGAGACGGTCGAGCTGGCGGTGCGGCTGGGCGTCGACCCGCGCAAGGCCGACCAGATCGTCCGGGGCACCCTGACCCTGCCGTCGGGCACGGGCCGTACGGCCCGGGTGGCCGTGTTCGCCGCAGGCGAGCAGGCGGCCGAGGCGCGCCAGGCCGGTGCCGACGAGGTGGGGGCGGACGACCTCGTGTCCCGGGTCGAGGGCGGGTTCCTCGACTTCGACGTGGCCATCGCCACCCCCGACCTGATGGGCCAGGTGGGCAAGCTCGGTCGCGTGCTCGGGCCCCGCGGGCTCATGCCCAACCCCAAGACCGGCACCGTCACCACCGACGTGGGAAAGGCCGTCGTCGAGTTCAAGGGTGGGCGCGTCGAGTACCGGACCGACAAGGTCGGCAACGTGCACGTCCGCGTGGGCAAGGCGTCCTTCGAGCCCCGCGACCTCCTGGCCAACGTCCACGCGGTGATCGAGGAGCTGGTCCGGGCCAAGCCGGCCGCCGCCAAGGGCCGCTACCTCAAGGGCATCACCCTGTCGTCGACCATGGGCCCCGGCGTGCACATCGACCCGCTCCGGGCACGGGAGGCCGAGGAGGAGCTCGCCTCCTAGCCGTAGTAGGGTTTTCGGTCTGACAACGACGCCGTCGCCGTAGACCTCCGGTCGCACCGCCCCCGCGTGGTGCCGAAGGGGCGCCAGCCCGCCTGACGAGGTGACGACCCATCCCGCTTCGCGGCGGCCCGCGCGGTCGCCGCTCGGTGGCTGCGGTGGCGGCAGCACACGGTGCCAGAGGGCGCCGACCGAGGTGGAGGAGCCGGAGATGGAGAACCCCAGGCCGGAGAAGGTGGCCGTCGTCGACGAGGTGCGTGGCCGCCTCGACGGTGCCGGCGCCACCATCCTCACCGAGTACCGGGGCCTGACCGTCGCCGAGCTGGCCCAGCTTCGCCAGGCGCTGCAGGCCGTGGGCGTCGACTACAAGGTCTACAAGAACACCCTGGTGAAGTTGGCGGTGGCGGGCGGTCCGCATGCCGCCCTGGACTCCCTGCTCACCGGGCCGACCGCGATCGCGTTCTCGACCGGCGACATCACAGCGGTGGCCAAGGCCCTGCGGGACTTCGCTCGGGGCAACCCCCACCTGGTCATCAAGGGCGGCATGGTCGGCGAGGGGCTCCTGAGCGCACGCGACCTCGAGGTGCTGGCCGACCTGCCCTCCCGTGAGGTCCTCCTGGCCCGGGTCGCCGGCGCCATCGCCGCGCCGCTGCAGCAGTTCGCCGGACTCCTACAGGCCCTGCCGCGCAACCTCGCCTACGGTCTGTCGGCCCTGGTCGAAGAGCGCGGCGGGGCGCCCGAGCCGGCTCCGGCAGCCGAGACGGCCGCGGACGAGGCCACCCCCGGTGCGGAGCCGGCCGCCGAGGAGCCGGCCGCCGAGGAGCCGGCCGCCGAGGCGGGGCCAGAGGCCTGAGAGCGGCCGACCAGAGCGGCCGACCAGATCGACACGACCCAGATCGACACGACAAGGAGCACCACCGATGGCTGACAAGACCCTGACCAAGGACGAGATCCTCGACGGGATCGCCAACCTCTCGGTCCTCGAGCTCTCCGAGCTGCTGAAGGAGTTCGAGGACAAGTTCGGCGTCACCGCGGCCGCACCGGTCGCCGTTGCCGCCGTGGCCCCCGCCGCGGGCGGGGGCGAGGCCGCGGCCGGCGGCGAGGAGGAGAAGTCGGAGTTCGACGTCGTCCTGGCGTCGGCCGGCGACAAGAAGATCCAGGTCATCAAGGAGGTCCGGGCCCTCACGAGCCTCGGCCTGAAGGAGGCCAAGGACCTGGTCGACGGTGCCCCCAAGCCCGTCCTCGAGAAGGTCTCCAAGGAGGACGCGGAGAAGGCGAAGGCCCAGCTCGAAGAGGCCGGCGCCTCCGTCGAGATCAAGTAGCCGCGCCGGTCCGGCGGGCGATGCCGCCCGTGGGTCGGGGCGGGAAGCCGCGGGTCAGCGGGCCCGCCGGGGTGCTTGACGCGACCCCGGCGCGTCCGTACCCTGTCCGTGGCAGCACGGAAGGGGTTGCTTTGTCCTGCACGCGCGCGTATGCTGTGCGGTTGCCGTGCCCCTGCTTTCGCGCCACCCTTGCCGAATCCGGCTGGATGACGCGCGCCGCTACGGCGGCGGCGCATGCCTGAAGCCCCCCGTTCCCCTGCTCGACCCCGGTAGTCCCTGCTAGCCCACCTGTCCCACCCGTCCCG
>DASPTT010000068.1:0-6866 GCA_035623275.1 Acidimicrobiales bacterium | reverse complement strand
TCCCGACGAGCCCACTGCTCGTTCGAAGTTCCTCGACGTGCGCGAGACAACCAGAGACCGGATTCGCACCCTCTACCGGATGGTTTTCGACAACCTGTCAGATAGGCAGATCGAGCAGCTCGCGATCCTTACGCTCGTGCTCTCCGATGGCACCTTCGTCGCCCGTGAGGCCCACCTCGAGCCGGTGGGGGTGGGATCGTCCCACCTGCCGCCGAACACCGAAGTACGACGTCGGGGCCGTTGCTCTCGCGAAACATCGGAGACCTTGTTGCGGTCGGGTCTCAGTGGCCCGATGACCTTGCGGCCGACGTCGGTCCTTTCGGAGCAGCGGCCCGTCGACGAACCCCTCGCGCCGATGACTCGACTAGCTCATCGAGTGCCAGAGGGAGGGCGTCGGCGATCTGCCACACATCGGGCACGAGATCGGGGCACGCGATCACGCCGAAGCCGACGTGGTCGCCCGACGACATGGCGGTCACGTTGAGACCGGCGCCGTCGAAGATGGGACCGAACGGGTAGATGCCGGTCGCGCGCGCCCCCGCCAGGTAGAGGGCGACCGGCGGTCCCGGCACGTTGGAGACCAGCAGGTTGTGCACGACCGGATGCCGATCGGCCAGACGAAGCCATGCATATAGACGCGCGCCGAGCGCGTATCCGAGTGGCCACACATACTGCGACCAGTGCATCAGGGTGTCAGCGCCGACCGCATCGGTGACCCCCTTGCTCCGGACGTTGGCAGCGGCGATCGTCCGGAGCCGCGCAACGGGGTCCGCGACGTCGGTCGCCAGGGTCGAGAACATCACGGAGAGCCGGGTGGCGCCGGCCAGCCCGACGCCACGATCGTGGACCGACACCGGCTCGGCGGCGATCAGCGACCGGTCGGGAAGCTCCCCGCGGCCTGCAAGGTATCGACGAAGGGCTCCTCCGACGATCGCGGTCAGGACGTCGTTGACCTTCACTCCGTATGCCTCTTTGACCCGCTTCACATCCGTCATCGAGACGTCACGGAACGCGACCGAGCGGCTCGCCGTGACTGTGGCATTGAACGAGGCGCGCGGGGCACGGAAGGGGGCTGCCTGCTTCGAGCGGTCTCGGCCACCGGATCGGAAGCGAATTGCGGTCGAGCCAACCCGGAGGGCGGTCGCGGGAAGCAACCGGGCAAGTCCGAAAGGTGCGCTCAGCAGGTCGCCAAGGGCACCGCCGAGCATCCTCAACTGACCAGGGCGGCGTTCGGGAAGCCAGGCGACCGCCCGAGACCGGCTCGACGACGACTCGGGCTCGAGGTCGAACAGCTGGCCCATGATCCCGATCGCCGCGATGCCGTCGATCGCTGCATGATGGATCTTGGCCAGGAGGGCGAGACGCCCGTCGGCCAGCCCTTCGACCAACCAGACCTCCCACAGCGGGCGATCGTGGTGGAGGGGCACGCTCGCGATCTGTCCCACGAGATCGGCCAACGCCCTGTGGTCGCCCGGACGCCGAAGATGGATCCGATGGAGGTGGTGATCGAGGTCGAAGTCCACGTCGTCGACCCAGAACGGCCGGCCGATGCCGAGGGGCGGAGCGGCTGGACGCTTCCCCATCAACGGCACGTTCGGCATGGCTCCGAGGAGCAAGGCACGGATGCGCTCGTAGACCTCGTCGGAGCGCATCGGGCCGGGGTCGAGCAGCACCAGGCCACAGGCGTGCATGTGCATGCCCGGGGTCTCGCAGTAGAGGAAGGCCGTGTCGAGCCCGCCGAGTCGATCCATCGCCCTGTGACCTCCTGCGCCCGCTCGATCCGAGGACATCCTTACCGTTCTCGATACGCCCAATGGCGGCACGCCAGTAGGGGACATGGCCCCTTCACCCCGATCGGCAGTGCGACTCGTTGATGCTCCTGAAAGGGATGTTGCGTCTGATGCCCATGACCTGTGGAGCACACAGTGTCGGCCGCCCGCCTGCGGCTGGGCCGCCCGATGGTCAGGTGCGCGCCCTCTCCGGCCGGAGGGACTACTGGCCGGTAACTGGTCCTTCGACCCTGCACCGGCTCGCTCGAGCGAGCCACGTTCCAAAGTGGGTGGTCGAATTGACCGACCCGGCAGGGAACCCGGCAGGGAGGGAGGCCGTGATGGAGGATCTCCTTCGACCTCATGTCGGCGTTTCCGACCCCGACTGCCCGCCTCCGCCCGACGCCACGGTGCGGATCGCCATGGCGTCGCTCGGTCGCTGTCGCCGGTCGGTGTGCGCGTTACCGCTTTTCGCCCCGTTCGAGCGCCTGCTCCGGGGACTCAACGGCCTGGTGGCCTGGTACCAGCGGGTTTGCGAGGACGACCGCTACACGAACGCCGCCCCCGTCGAGGGCTTGCGGGCGCTGTCCCGCATGTTGACGGATCCCAAGACCGCGGACCTGCCGTCGGTCGCCGTGAGCGCCAAGGCGGTCCGGGTGGCCGAGGAGCTCGTCGCCTTCCGAGGGGCCACGGATCTGGGAGCCGAACCCGACCTGTCGGCCTTGCAAGGGGCCATGGAAGAGCTGGTCGTCGTGATGCGCAAGACTCGGCGTCCCCTGCCCTAGCCGCTCTCCGGCGCTCCCTGCTAGCGGGAGGAGGCGCGCGCCTGCTTCGTCGTCTTCTTCGCTGCCCGCGCCTTCTTCGCCGAGCTGGTCGCCTTGGCCGTTCTTGCCGGAGCCTTCTTGGTCGATCCAGCGGGCTTTCCCTCGGACTCGCTGACCGCCCGCTGGCTGATGTTGACGATGTCCTGGGCGAATCGGGTGGCCGATGCAACCAAGTGCTCGGTCATCTCGAAGGCCGAGTCGATGATCTTGCGCCGTGGCTTCTCGTCGCTCAGATGGGGAAACGCCTCGTCAACGGTGTCGAGAAACCGCCGCACTGCTTCAAGTGAGGCCTTCTCGACATGGTCGATCGATTCGATGAGCCGGGCGTTGCGAGGCTGTCTGGCTGGTGTCATATCAGGCCCTCCTCATGGGTTCAGGTGCTTTGGCCCGAGGCGGCAGGTCTGCTACCCGGCCCATTCTCCGTCGATCCACTGCGGGTCTCCATCGAACATCGGTGCCATGACGGACTGCCACCACTCGTCTTGGTCGGGGTGATCGGCCAGGGCGAGGTAGGTCTCCTTGGATTCGAAGCTCACGCAGGAGACGACCGTCGTTCCGTCATCGCTCAGGAGCGTGGCGCTGCTCTGAAACCCCGGGACCTCCCGCTCTTCCCATTTCCGAGCGGCGTCTGCCACGGCTCGGCCGGTGCCGGGGGTCTTGAGCTTCCCGATCATGATCGTGCCGTAGGGCATCGTCAGCCCTTGGCGTAATCGGCCATGCCCTGCCAGTCGACGATCACGCACGGCTCGTCGCCGATGATCCAGGCATCGTGGCCGGGGTCGGCCGTCATGAAATCGCCCGGTCCGATCTCGATCTCTTCGCCATCGTCCATGACGATCTTCATGCGCCCGGAGATGACGTAGCCGACATGGGCGGCCTGGCAGCTTTCGGTCCCTGCCATGGGCTTGACGTGCTCCGACCAGCGCCATCCAGGCTCGAAGGTCGCTCGGGCCACCAGCCCGGAACCGAGGTCGACGAGTTCGAGGCGTCCTTTGCCGTCCTTCATCTGCCGAACCTCGTCGGGGCGGTCGGCATTCTTCGCGGTCAGTCCAGCCATGTCTCCTCCTCTCGATCGCCGCCCGAAGGCAGCGTCGGCTGAGCACCCTCCAGAGTCCGCCATCGGCAGCCTTGCACCGGGCCGGGGGCAATGCCTAGGGCGTCACGGAACTGCAACGTGCGCACGGTGGACTCCTCTGCTCCGGCTCGGGCCCTTGGCCGCCAGTGATGGGCCGTTGGTCCCGAATCCCGCCGGTGCCCTTTCGCCCCCTGCCGCCTCGGGCGTATACCGGTCCGAGGAGCATGGACATGGCCGCCGCCGAGGAGCACCTTCGCCGTGAAGTGGACGAGGTCCTGGGGCCGGTGTGGCGACGAGAACGGCGCCATGCCCGTCGCCGGGTTGCTTGGGCCACGCTGGGACGGGTGGCCCTGGGCATGGCGGCCATCTGGGTGCTCTCCGTCGTGGTCGACCTCGTGGTCGGTGTTGCGGTCCCCTGGCTCGCCTTCGGTGTGATCACGGCGCTCGCCACCGTCCTGGCGTTCGCCAACCAACCCCACGTAGGGGACTGAGCAGCCCGTCGGCGTCCAGCATCGACGCACCGGGTCTTTCGGCCCTACTTGGTCTTCGGTGCCGGGTTGAGGCTCCAAAGAGGAGATCTTGCAGGGAGGGCTGCCATGTTCGAGAAGCTGCTGGTGGCGGTCGACCAATCGGAGCACTCGGATCGGGCGGTGGACGTGGCCTGTGACCTGGCCCGCCTCTCGGGCGCCGAGATCCTCGTGCTGCACGTCAAGAAGGTGGTCCTGGGGTTCTCCGGCGACCTGTTGGAGGCCGAGGACGAGAGCGAGATCGGAGTGCTCCTGGAGAAGGCGGCCAACCGGTTCGAGGAGATCGGGGTTCCGGTCTCGGTGCAGATCCGCACCGCCGAAACGGGGCGTATCGCCCACCAGATCGTTGTGGCAGCAACCGACTTCGGCGCCGACGCCATCGTCATGGGGTCCCGAGGCCGCTCGGCGGTGTCCGCGTTCGTGCTCGGCAGCGTCGCCCAGGGCGTCCTCCACCTGGCCAAGCAACGGGTGCTGGTGGTCCATTGACCGAGGGACGGGACCGGGCCCGTCGGCGAGTGCGGCCTACTTCGACCAGAGCACCTCGAACAACCTGGTCTCGGGTGGTGCCGAGACCTTCCCAGCGAGATGCTCGTTGAGACGGGGGCGGACCACACCGGCAGCGGTGTCCGCATGTTCCTGGGTGTCCCAGAGCACGTAGATCCCGTACTCGCCTGCGCCGTGGTCCCCGAAGACCGTCACGTCCTGACAGCCTGGTTGGACCGAGATGAGCGGTGCGAGTTCGTCGGCGAGTTCTCGCGCAGTCGTCTCACTCCCCGGACCAAGCGAGAACCTGACCAGACGTGCATACATCGGCAAACCCCCTTCACCTGGATGGCTATGAGTCTCCCCGGGCACGGCGTCGTCAAACCCGACGGGGCAGCAGCGCCCCGATCAGCCAGAAGATGGGGATGAAGATCCCGACGAGGAACATCACCCAGTGGCCCTTGCGGACCGACATGATGCCGAGTGTCACCATGAGCACGAGGTAGATGACTCCCCCTCCGACGACCCAGATCATCTGCCCTCCGCTCTCTCACTCCCTACACGGCCACGGTCACGATCACAGGTGGCTGAATCCGCCCGCCTCCTCGGCGCGCATCCCCACGGTCACCGGGTGCTCCTCGAAGTGGGCGACGGCGGTCCGGAGGTCGTCGAGGAGGATCTCGGCCAGGTCCCGGGTCACGCCCTGGCGAACGAGGATCCGCTGGACCGGCACGTCGGAGACCGACCCGGTGAGCGTGTACGCCGGCACCTGCCACCCGCGGACACGGAGGCGGTCGGCCAGGTCGAAGAGCGAGTACCCCGGATCGGCGCCCTCGGCGATCCGCCACGCCACCGACGGGATGCCCGTCGACGGGTTGCTGTCGCACAGCAGCTCGAAAGGCCCGAGTCTCTCGATCTCGCCAGCCAGGTACCGCCCGGTGTCGTACGAGGCCTGGTGCACCCGGCGATAGCCGCCGCGCCCGAGCCGGACGAAGTCGTAGTACTGGGCGATGATCTGGCCCGCGGGACGCGAGAAGTTGATCTGGAACACGGGCATGTCCCCGCCGAGGTAGTTCACGTGGAAGATGAGGTCGTCGGGCAGCTCGGCCGCGTCCCGCCACACGATCCATCCCACCCCCAGGGGCGCGAGCCCGAACTTGTGACCGGAGGTGCTGATCGACTTGACCCTCGGCACCCGGAAGTCGAAGAGCACCTCCGGGGCGCAGAACGGCGCCAGGAACGCGCCGCTGGCACCGTCGACGTGGAGGTCGACGTCCAGCCCCGTGCGCCGCTGGAGGTCGTCGAGGGCGTCGGAGAGCTCCATCACCGGTTCGTAGGCGCCGGTATAGGTGACCCCGAACGTGGGCACGACGAAGATGGTGTCCTCGTCCACCCGCTCGAGCATGCTCTCGACGTCCATGCAGTAGCGGCCGGGTGCCATCGGCACCTCTCGCACCTCGATGTCCCAGTACCGGGCGAACTTGTGCCAGACGACCTGGACGGGGCCGCACACCATGTTGGGGTTGTCTGCCGGCTTGCCCTCCGCACGTCGCTTGGCGCGCCAGCGCCACTTGGCCGCCATGCCGCCGAGCATGCACGCCTCGGACGACCCGATGGCCGAGGTGCCCACCGTGTTTGCCGCCTCCGGCGCATGCCACAGGTCGGCGAGCATGTGGACACAGCGACGCTCGATCTCCGCAGTCTGCGGGTACTCGTCCTTGTCGATCTGGTTCTTGTCGATGGCCAGGTCCATGAGCGCGTGGACCTCGGGCTCCTCCCAGGTCTGGCAGAACGTCGCCAGGTTCTGGCGGGCGTTGCCGTCGAGGAGCAGCTCGTCCGACACGAGCTGGAAGGCCTCGCGGGACTGGCGCTCGCCCTCGGGGAAGCGGTACTTGGGCAACGGGCTGGACAGATTCGCTCCGGCATAGACCGAATCGAGCACCTCGTCGCTCAGTACCGCCCGGTGGTGCAGCGCCATCGTCCGCTCCCTTCGAGTTCGTCCGTCGGCCCCAGCGTGTCCGATCCTGTGATCCTCTGCATGCGAGGGGCGCGGTGGGCTGAACTGGTGCGGTGATGACCGACGATGGCCGGGCCAGGGCGACCGAGGCGCTCAGGGCGGCGGGGTGCATCGCCGCGGAGGAGGAGGCGGCCGAACTGCTCGACGCGGCCGGTGGGGACCGGTCCCGCC
>DASPTT010000067.1:0-9245 GCA_035623275.1 Acidimicrobiales bacterium | reverse complement strand
CGCACGAGGCCGCACTCGGCATCATCAGGGAGCGTCTCACCGAGATCCTGCCTGTGGCGGAGGACCGCCGCGTCGTGCTCGCCATGGAGCCGCACGGGACGATCTCGCTGTCGCCGATGGGACTGGCCCGGATCATGGGTCTGGTCTCGTCCCCCTGGCTCGGCGTCAATTTCGACACCGCCAACCCGCACCGGGGCGACTACGTGGGCACGACGCGGGCCGGTTACGAGTGGAAGCTCGACCAGACGCGCCGGGGCGACGAGGTCGCCGTCCTCCGGAGCGTGGCGGCCCTCGTCCGCCACGTGCACGCAAAGGACGTGGTGGGGCGCCGGGCGGTGACGCTCGGAACCGGCGAGGTGGACCTGCGCGAGTGCCTGCAGGTCCTCCTGTCCCACGGCTTCTCGGGCGTGCTGTCCTTCGAGACGGAAGGTGAGGACCCCCCCGAAGTGACCGAGGAGATGATGGCCGACAGCCGCCGCTTCCTGGAGCGGACGCTGGAGGACATCGGGGCAGTGGCCAAGGGCTGAACGCGAAGGAGGTCGTCGTGGAGTGGAAGCTTCCCCCCGATGGGGGTCACATGGACAGGCCGACGGGCATCTATCTGCAGAACATGACCGGAAACCAGGTGGCCGGCCGGCTCCGGGAGAACGACCTGATCATCGTGCCGATCGGTTCGACGGAGAACCACGGACCGCACGCGCCCAGCGGCGAGGACACCTTCCTCGTCACCCGCATGGCCGAACAGGTGGCGCAGGCCACCGGGTGCACCGTCGCGCAGCCGATCTGGTACGGCTCGCACCCTTACCACCACCTGGGCATGCCCGGGACGATCGTCGTCCCCGAGGAGACCTTCGTCGCCAACCTGCGAGCCGTGATCGCCGGTCTGTGGAACACCGGGTTCCGCAAGCAGATCCTCCTCAACGGGCACGGCCAGGACTACGTGATACCTGTCGCCATGCACCAGTTCGGCAAGCAGTACCAGGTCCCGATGATCCTCGTCAACGTCAATTGGTGGTTCACCATCAAGCAGCACATCCGTGACAAGGATCACGGCGGCCCGTTCGACACGGCGTTCATCCACGCGGACGAGTGCGAGACCTCGTATTCGCTGGCCTTGTTCCCCGAGCTGGTGGAGATGGACGACGCCGTCGACACGAAGCCGCAGCCGCTGATGCCGCCGGGGCATGTCGACCTGTCCGGTTCGGCATACGACCTGCCGATCCCGTTCTGGCAGCACGTCGGCGGAAGCGCGATCGAGGTGATCGCCACGCCAGAGGGGGTGGTGGGGAGCGCCACCCTCGCCGCCGCCGAGAAGGCGAAGCCCGGGCTCCAGTCGATCCTGGACTACCTCGTGGTGCTCATCGAGGACATCATGGCGAAGTACCCCCCCGGGAAGCTGCCGCCCGCCGAATTGCTGTCCCAGCGCAGCAGCGACGAGGTGGATGCTCTCCTGCGGGGCCCGCTCGCGCCCGGTGGACGGCACCTCTACACGGTGGGCTACCCGCCGTGACCCACCGTGTCGGCCGGCGACACATGCGAAGGAGGTCGCATGACGAACGTGATAGACGTGGAGAAGGGACCGACCGCCGCGCGGGGCCGGGGCGACACGGTCAGGGCGGCCGTCATGGTCGCGCCGGGAAAGATGGAGCTCCAGGAGCTTCCCTACCCCGACCATCTCGAGCCCGGCGCACTGATCGTCAAGATGGAGATGTCGGGCATCTGCGGCACCGACAAGCATGCCTTCAAGGGCGAGGTCACCCTCTACGGCGGCACCGAGTCCGAGCAGGACATGGTCTTCCCCTGCGTGCACGGCCACGAGAACTCGGGGATCGTCGTCGAGATGAACGGCGAGGGCCGCCAGATCGAGTACAGCGGCCAGGCGCTGCGCGTCGGCGACCGAGTCACCAATTGCCCGAACGTGATCTGCGGGCGATGCTGGTACTGCCGGAGCGTCCATGCCTATCCGTACTGCGCCGAGCACCAGGGCGTCGGCATGACCTACCGGTCAGACCGCTTCCCCTACATCGTCGGAGGCTGGTCGGAGTACATGTACCTGCCGCCCAAGGCGTGGGTCTACCGGGTCCCTGAGCACATCCCGGTGGAGCTTGCCTGCCTTTCGGAGCTGTTCGTGGTGGCGGCGCTGCTCGACCGGGGCAAAGAGCTCGCTGCCTGTGGGGGAAAGGGTTTTCACTTCGGCGACACGGTGGTCGTCCAGGGGGCGGGTCCGATCGGCATGATGATGGTGGCGAAGGCCCGCATCCTCGGAGCCGGCAAGATCCTCGTGCTCGATGCCAGCGACACCAAGTTGGGCATGGCCGCAGACTTCGGCGCTGACACGACGATCGACGTCTCGGGCATGAGTGACGCAGAGCTGGTGGAGGCGATCCGCGACCAGACCGAGGGGCGGGGTGCCGACGTCGTGGTGGAGACCGTGGGCCAGCCCGGAGTGGTGAGGGTCGGGCTCGAGATGCTGCGGCGGGGCGGGACCTACCTGGAGACGGGGAACTTCGCCGACACGGGCGAAGTGGCCCTCAACGTCCACCGGCACATCGCGGCCAAGAACGTGCTCCTCTATGGGAACACCAACCATCCGCACGACGGGTACTACCGGGCGCTCGAGATGATGTGGCGACACCGAGACCGCTTTCCGTGGGAGCGGCTGATCACCCATCGGTTCGGGCTCGAACAGGCTCAGCAGGCCCTTGAGAAGTCCCTGGAACCCGACGCGCTGAAGGTCGTCTTCGTCCCGTGACGGGCCACAGGGGGTCGGGCCGAGCGTGAAGGCCATGACCGACCTCGACGGGCGCACCGGCCTGGCCGTCTCTCCACTGCCGTCTGGGTTCGCTCCGCTCCTCTTCGCCGGCCGCCTGGAGGAGGGCGTCCGGATCGCCGCCGAGCTCGGATTCGCCGCCGTGGAGCTCAGTCTCCGCGCCCCCGACGACGTGGACCCGGGAGCGCTGGCCTCGATGCTGCAGGACAACGGGCTGGTCCTGTCGGCGATCGCCACCGGGCAGGCCTGCCTGGTGGATTCGCTGTGCCTCGGGTCGGCGGACGCCGAGGACCGGAAGGCCGCCGAGGACCGGATCCTCGGCGCCGTCGAGCTGGCCGCGCCTTTCGACGCGGCGGTGATCGTCGGTGGCATCCGGGGGCGGCTCGCCGGGAGCCCGGCGCAGCAGCGAAGCCTGCGGGCGGGCGCGCTGGACGCGATACGGCGCTGCGCACGCCGGGCGTCGCAGGTCGGCGTGACGGTCCTGCTCGAGCCGATCAACCGCTACGAGACCAACTTCGTCAACACCGCGGCCGAGGGTCTCGCCGTGCTCGAGGAGCTCGGTGAACCTTCGATGAAGCTCCTGCTCGACACCTTCCACATGAACATCGAGGAGCGGACCTTCGCCGACGCGCTGTGCACGGCGGGCGACCGACTCGGCTATGTGCACGTGGCCGACAGCAACCGGCGGGCGCCCGGGCAGGGGCACATCGACTTCGCCGAGGTCATGGGCACGCTCGACGCGATCGCCTATCGGGGGATGCTCGTCGCGGAGGTCCTGCCACTGCCGGACGACCTCGGGGCCGCCCGGCTGACTGCCGCGTTCTGGGCCCAGGTCGCAGCCAGAGGACCGGAGGAGATCTCGGGGAGCCGACGACCAGAGGGGGCACCATGACGCAACGCTACGAAGAGGTGGTCGAGGAGTCGCTGAAGCCTGAGTGGGTCGACAGAGCCCGGGTCAGCTACCACACCGTCGAGCTGCTGGGCGCGACCGGCAACATCACCGAGGCCGACGTCGCCCCGTTCATGAAGGGCGCGGTCGACATCCACGTGCACGGATACCCCGACGCCCTGGTGGACACCGGCTGGGACTTCGCCGAGATCTGCCGAGCCGACTACGACGCGGGGATGCGAGCGATCTGTTGCAAGAGCATGTACTCCGACACCGCACCGGTGGCCTACTTCGTGCAGCAGATGATGGACCAGTACGCCAGGGACAGGGGCCGGTCCGACCGCTTCCGGGTCTTCGGGGGGGTCGTCCTGAACTACTCGGCGGGCGGGCTCAACCCTGTGGCGGTCAAGACCTCCCTGAAGCTGGGCGGCCGATGCATCTGGCTGCCGAGTCACGACGCCGCCCATCACCGCCGGGTGCTCGGCGAGACCGGCGGGGTGGAGGTGCTCACGGAAGAAGGAGAGCTCCGCCCGGAGATGTACGAGATCTTCGACCTGGTCGCCGAGCACGGCGCGCTGTTGGACACCTGCCACCTCGGCACCCGGGAGCGTTACGTCGTCATCTCCGAGGCGCGCAAGGCCGGCGTGGAACGGATCCTGGTCACCCATCCGCAATACAGCGTCAACCGGGCGTCGCCCGAGCAGCAGGCCGAGATGGCCGACCGTGGCGCCTACATCGGGTTGTTCATGTACGCCGCCGTTCCGCATTTCAACAACCCGGACATCGACCGCGAGGAGGTCCTCGAGATCATCCGGAAGGTCGGGCCCGACCGGCTGGTGATGGCGACGGACTACGGGTCGATGCTCAACGTGCCCCCGGTCCAAGGGCTCAAGCTCTACATCCGCCTGCTTCTCGCCTTGGGCGTCGGAAGCGACGACATCGACACGATGGTCAAGCGAAATCCGGCGTGGCTCCTGGGCCTCGACGAGGAGGAATGACTCCGCCCCGGCGTGGCATTGGCCCCGCTACCGGTCGGGATCGGGCACCATGATGTCGCGCACCAGGGCATCGATGTCGGCGACCGCGGCGATGAACTGGCGCAGGGTGCGGCGAGTCGGCCCGAAGTCGTCGAACTCCGCGATGGCGATGCCGTCCTCGGAGTAGGCACGGCGGAAGTCCTCGAAATGAACCAGCAGCTGCTCGAGGATCCGACCGTCCACGGGATCGTCGATCCGGGACACGACCTCGATATCGCTCTGGTTGAACCTTTGCTGCCATGCGTAGGGCGGCGAGATGACGACGTTTCCACCGATGAGCTCGCTCCAGTGCATGTGGTTGCGGAAGGCGGCGGACAGCAGACGAAGGCGGTAGCCACGATCGTTGAAGATCCGGTACGCCTTCTTGAAGACGGCGATGCCGGCCCACTCGAGACATCCGGGATCGAGCGTGGCGCCGTTCCGCTCGAGCACGACCTTCAACCAGTCGTCGAGTCGCCCGACCATGAGCGTGCAGACCGGCCCCATGTTCGAGACGACCTTGCCCTCCGCCTCACGTCGGCGCAAGCCCCGCTCCACGGCTTCGCCGACCGCCAGGCATTGGGGGAGCGTGAAGCACACGGTGGCGTTGACGCTGATCCCTCGGTAGGTCGCCTCTTCGATGGCCGGGATGCCGGCCCGGGTCACGGGGATCTTCACGATCATGTTGGGCGCCAGCTCGCTGAACGCCTGCGCCTGCTCGAGGATCAACCTGGTGCTGCGGAAGCGCCTCGGGTCCGTCTGGATCGAGACCCGGCCGTTGCGTCCCCCGTGTGCATCGAACACGGGCTCGAGCACCCGAGCGGCTCTCACCGACAGTTCCTCGACGAGCTTCCAGGCGATCTCGTCCTCGGTGGCGTCGGGCAGCTCCTGCAACAGGGCATCGATGCGATCGCCCCAGGTCGCCATGTCCTTCCTCAGGATCGACAGGGCGATGACCGGATTGCAGGTGGCACCGACCGCGCCGTGCTCGATCGCGTAGGCGAGTTCCTCAGGAGAGGCCGAGTCGTTCCAGAGGCAGGTCGGGGTGGTCTGGGTCATCTTCAGGAGCGGGCTGGGGTGGGCTCCGACCGGCGCCGGACCCGTCGGCGCGTCTGCGCGGTGCAATGTCATGGTCTTCGCCTCCCTCGTACACCCTGGCACCCGGGAGCAGGCGGTACGAGGGCCGATGGTCCCTCGTGGCGTGGAATGGTGGTCTCGGCCGCGGGGCGCAGCCGGTCGAGCGAAGGCTCGGGCGGGTCGAGACCGACGGTATCCCGTCGAGCCGACCGACGACGGAGGCCTCAGATGTCGGGCCCGAGCGTCAGTCCCGCCAGAACGCGGTGTACCAACGAACGGACTTCGTCCCGAGCACGTTCCTGATCATCCGCGTCGGCAACGTAGAAGCACGCTTCCGTGAGCGTGCCCATCAGCATCAACGCGAGTGGTCGGAGGGGAATCGGAGCGATCTTCCCTTGGCGAATGGCGCGCCGCAGCACCCCACGCAGCGGAACCGCGCCGAACCTGGACTCGACGTTCCGAACAGCGTCCCAGCCCAGCACCGCCCGTGCGTCACGCATGGCGATTCGCTGAACGCAGGCATCGAGGTGAGCGTCGATCCACAGGTCGCACCCGACTTGGAGCGCCTCCCATGCATCGGGGCGGAGGAACTCCGTGACAACGCGGTCAGAGACCTCGTGTTGGACCTGCTCGTACATAGCGGCAAACAGGTCCTCTTTGCCGCGGAAGTGGTGGTAGAGGGCCCCCTTCGTGACCCCGGCTCTGGCAACCACCTGGTCGAGCGAGGTATCGGCGAATCCCTGGTCACCGAACAGCTCGCGTGCTGCGGCCAGCAACGACGCCTTGGTCGTCGCCCCCTGAGCCACCCGGGCCGACTCGACGAGGACCGAGCCCTTGACAGCCGTACTCATGGTATGGATACTACCATACCGACGGTATTGCTCGGTACATACCTCTGGTATGCAGGAGGGGAACCATGCCCAAGTACGTGATCGAACGCGACCTTCCCGACGCTGGGAAACTCTCTGACCAGGAGCTTCAGGCCATCAGTCAGAAGTCGAACAAGGTTCTGGCCGAATTGGGACCTGACATCCGCTGGCTCACCAGCTACGTCACGGACGACAAGATCTACTGCGTCTACGTCGCCCCGGATCAAGACATCATCGAGGAGCACGCCAGGTGCGGAGGCTTTCCCGCCGACCGCATCTCGAAGGTTTCGAGGGTGATCGACCCGTCCACAGCGGACTGATCGGGCTGACCGACGGCCAGGATCGTCATGGCCGAGCCGACCCGCAGGATCCAGGGGAGGGCTCATGCCAGGGCGACGGGCCCTCCCAGGTCGCCAGCCGGACGCGCGGCGGCGTAGATCAGGCAACCGATGAGGGGAAGAGCGAGGATCAGGAGGGTCCACCCCGCCTTGGCCCATCCGCCGTGGTCCCAACGCCTGAAGTTGTCGAAGAGGCACCATGCGATGATGACCGCGACCAGGAGCAGGCCGAAGAACATCAGGATCGTCAAGACGACGTCCAAAAGCGGAAAGTCGTACGCCAGCACCCTTCGCCCCTTTCCCGTGCAAACTCTCGATCCGGGCTCCTACTGGCTCCCGTCACTCGCCGGTCCGATCGCGTACGGACCGTTCGTCCTTCGGTGTCGGAGGCGCCCGGGTGCCACGCAGGCCCCCCCGGGCTGACGGGAGCCGGTGTTCGAGCCAGCGAAGCGCCGCCTCGCCCTCGTCCAGCGTGCCCCGAACGAGGCTGCCGGTCTGGGTGGCGCTGAAGTCGACGAGCCGAACCGTGTCGATGAGCAGGCGAAAGCCCGGACCGCGATAGCGCCGTCCCATGACCCTGATGGGCATCGTCGGCAGCCGGATGGTCCAGGCCACGATCCCGCCGACGATCTCCGGCAGCGTCGGACGCCGGGCGAGGACCCGTGCATAGCGGCCGGTGACCACGTCCACGATGTTCTCCAGGGCCTCTGACCCCGGCACGAAATAGCTGCTGTGCGCCATCACCTCCACGTGGCCCGGGGCATTGGTCCGCATGCGGGTGCCTCCGAACGTCGGCGACGTCGGTGCCGAGCCGAAGATGCCGAGCTCGGCCACCGTGTCGCCCGGCGCCTCCTCGGAGAAGAAGTGGGACTCCTGGAGGTGCAGCTGGCGCAGGCCGTCGACGGTCATGCCGGGGCTC
Source organism: Acidimicrobiales bacterium (assembly GCA_035623275.1). GTDB lineage: Bacteria > Actinomycetota > Acidimicrobiia > Acidimicrobiales > UBA8190 > DASPTT01. Next base: position 1,367 of record DASPTT010000067.1, on the reverse strand, counting down.
CCGGCCACCACGACGTCGGTACAGCGCAGGTCGTGGTCGGCCAGCGCCGAGCCCGCGACGATCGATCCGAAGCTGTGGGCGACGATGGTGAGGCTCTGCTCCGCGTGCAGTGGCAGCGACCGGACGAACTCGGCCAGCTCGCCTCCGGCGGCCATGAGGTGCTCGTCGCACTCCGCGGAGGTGACCGCCGCTTTCACGAGATCGCTCGGGTTGTCGTAACCTTTCCACAGGATCACGGCCGTGTCTGCGGCCGCATCGAACAGGTGCGCCGCTGAGGGGAGCCAGTCGTCGCGCAGGTTGATCTCGTCTCCCACGCCCGGGACCACGACCGCTACGTGGCGGGCGGTCGCGAACTCGCCGAACAGGATGGCGTAGTGCTGCTGCTCGGGCGCGTACACGAGGAGCGACCCGCCGGACTCGACGAGCGCCTGAAGCACGCTGGCCCGCTCCGAGTTGCCGGCGGCACGGGCTGCCGCCAGGTCGGCTTCCGCCGAAGTGAGATTGGCTTCATGCTCCACGAGCATGGACATGCGCTTCCCGGTTGGCACTCGTTTCGGACCCTTTTCCTTCCGGCTCCCGCTCCGGCGTCCCCGAGAGCCCCCTTCACCCCCAGATCCGAAGCATGCACCGTCCGGCGGCTCCGGGCTATGGACCTTGGTCCTGTCCGGGTCTCGCCCCTGGACCTGGGCCTCTGGACCCATGGGGGCCCGGATCCGCCTCGCCCCGCAGAGGGCAGGGGAGGTCGCTCGCGCCGTGCATTGCGGCGCGGCAGCAATCAGCGACGCTGCCGATGCGCCCCGGAGGGACGGGCACAGCCTGACCAGGTCACCCCGGTGCGCTATGGCCCACCGCTCCATCCGAAGACAGCCTCACGCAGTTCGTAGATCGCCGCGTCGAGCTCCGTTGCCACCTCGCGCAAACGGCCGGCGATCTCCGGTGACACTCGACCGATCACGGCGTCGACGACCAGACCTGCACCGAACAGTCGGGTCACGACGCGATCCTGGAGCACGGTGCCGATTCGTTCCTCGTCGGCGAGGATGAGGCGTTCCAGGGCATCCCGTTCCGATTGTCGATGCTCGGTGACCTCCCGGACGATGGCGACCACACGGGGACCTTGGCCGAAGGTGACGGGGCTCAGGCTGATCTGCACGGGGAATTCCGAGCCGTCGGCGCGCCGGGCCCACAGGTCGAGACCCATGCCCATCGGACGGGTCTGGGGGGTGGCGGCGAACGCAGCTCGATGGCCGCGGTGGACGTGTCGAAGACCGTCAGGGACCAAGACGTCGACACTCATCCCCGTCAGGCTGTCGCGGCCATAGCCGAACATCTCCTCCGCCGCCCGATTGGACAGGTCGATGCGACCT
>DASPTT010000066.1:0-12627 GCA_035623275.1 Acidimicrobiales bacterium | reverse complement strand
CGACACCGGACACGAGCCGCCGGTCGATCCGCAGCGTGGCCAGGACACGGAACAGCTCGGCCAGCCCCCGCTGCTCGGCGAGGACGCCGGCCAGCCGGGGGACGCCGCGCACCGCCGAGCGCACCTCCTCGGCCCAGGCATCGGGATCGTCGGGGATCGACTCGAGATGCCCGTAGTGGTCGAGCACGACCGACGCCGAGCGCTTTCCCCAGCCGGGCAGGCCCGGGAACCCGTCCGCGCTGTCCCCCACCAGCGCCAGCCAGTCGGGGATGGAGGCGGGCGGCACGCCGAACTTCTCGTGCACTCCCTGCTCGTCGACGACGGTGCCCGAGCGGCGGTCGAGCTGGACCACCCGCCGGTCCACCACGCACTGGGCGAGGTCCTTGTCCGGGGTGCAGATGAGGACCTGCTCGACGTCGTCGTCCGCCGCCACGACGCTGGCGGCCGATGCCAGCGCGTCGTCCGCCTCGAGCTCGACCATCGCCCACACGGTGACCCCGAGCGCCTCGAGCGCGGACTCCAGAACGTGGAATTGGCCGAGGAGGACGGGGTCGACGCCCTCGCCCGTCTTGTACCCCGGCCACAGCTCGTTGCGGAACGACTCGATGACGTGGTCGGTGGCCACGCCGACGTGGGTGGCGCCCTCCTCGAGCATCATGAGCACGGAATTGAGGACCCCGCGCGTGGCCCCGATCTCGCTCCCGTCGGCCCCCGTGCGCGGTGGGGCGCCGAAGAAGTGGCGGAACAGCTCGTAGGTGCCGTCGACCAGGTGCACGTCCACGGCCGACATCCTGGCAGGCGGCGGCGGGACGCGGGCTCAACCGTGGACGACCGGATCGCCGAGCTCGACATCATCGCCGAGCTCGACATCATCGCCGACCCCGACCGAGTCGGGCGGCTTGCTGCCCCGCTCCGGGCAACCTCGCTGAGCCCGCGCCGGGACCGGGCGAGGAAACGGGCGTCAGTCGATCTCGACCTCGAAGTCCCAGGAGACGACCTTGGCACCCTGCGGCGCCCACCGGAGGGTCCCGCTGCCGACGGGTAGGACGTCGGTGAGGGTGAGCACCAGGGGACGCCCCGGCCGCACGCTGGTCGGCGGCGGCTGGCCCCCCTGGGCCGTCACCTGCGGTCGGTGGACCTGTCCCAGCTCGTCGACGATCGAGAACGCCGCCGCCGACACCGGGACGGCGCCCGAAGCGTCGGCAAGCGTGATCGTGAAGGTGCACGGCGAGGTCCGTGGCATCGGGAACTGGCCCTCGGCCGGCACGGCCGGGCCCACGGCGGTGACCAGCACGTGCCCGTGGGCGAGATCGGCGACCACGCTGTCGCCCTCGATGGCCAACGCGGGGTGCGCGGCGCTGGCGGTGACCACGCGGCCGACGGCGACCGTGCTCGTGGGGAGCCAGCTCGGGAGCCCGCCGTAGGTCGACGAATCGGTCGACGAGGGCCATCGGGCGACGAGCACGGTGACCGCCACCGCCAGCACGACGGCGATGGTGACGACCACGAACACGGACCGGGACGCGCCGCGGGAGCCGGGCCCTTGGGCCCGGCTCCCTGCGTCGCGCGGGATCGTGGTGCTCGTCAGCGGCCGGCGGGGCCGCGGCGCCGGCCACGCCAGGCGCCCAGGGTCATGACCATGCCCCCGAGGGCGACCCCTGCCGCCGGCTTGAGCGAACCGGCGGTCAGGTCGACGGGGGGCGGCGGACCGTCGGGGTTGGTGAAGACGTCATTGCCGAAGGGGTTGAGCCCGGGCTGGGCCGCGTACCCCAGGTGGCCCAGGCCGTCGACGCCCGGCGACTTCTGCTTGACCTTGAAGAGGTCCTCCATCGTCCGCAGCCAGCTGTAGTGGTTGTAGTCGACGGTGCTCACCGACCCTGGCGTGATGTACGGGCTGATGAGCACGCTGCCGGTGTCACCACCACCCGTCGTGGGGTCCACGGTGTCGAACAGCGGGTCCGTGCCCTCGCTGCGGGCGCCGAGCACCACGCCGCCGACCGGCCCGGTCGTGGTGAGCGGGTGGTTGCCCGCGTCGACCAGCGTGAACGAGCCCGTGTCCACGAAGCCGCCGCTCTGGGAGGGGGCGGTCGCCGTGGTGGGCGTGTCGGTCACCTGGCCGACGAACGCGCCCGCCGGGATCCCACTGCCGGTCACGGTGCGTCCCACGTCGGTGGCCACCGCCGAGTTGTCGGCGACGGTGTTGCTGCCGGCCGGCGCGGTCGCCCCGGCGTCGGTGCGGGGACCGGGCGGGTTGCTGCCGCCCCCGAGGACGCACGAGCCGGCGGGCCGCGGCGCGGGCAGGCAGTCGTAGGGCCGGTCGATGTAGGCGTTGTTGCCGGGTCCCGGGTACAGCTGGTTGCCCGCCCCGTCGACGGCCAGCGGCGTGTTGGGCCCGGTGGGCTCACCCAGCACCGTGTGGCCGTCGATCGTCTCGGCACCCGAGTCCGAGGCGATCGACGTCGCCGCGTCCGGGGACACGATCGTGGAGTTGGCGAAGCTGTTGCCCGAGTAGGTGAACGGCGGGAAGGCCTCGTCGAAGGTGATGTCGATCAGGCCGCCCTGCTTGAAGGCGGGCGACGCCTCGATCTCGGGGACGACGTGCTCGAGGAAGAGGTCCGAGGCGTAGAGGCCGCCCGTGTAGTTCACCGGTGCGTTGGGGGTGTTGGGGTCCGAGAAGCCGCCCGAGAGGTTGTTGCCGTGGCACACCGCGTCGTGGGCGTCGCTGCAGTTGTTGGGCGAGATCCAGCTGAACGCCGGCGTCGTCGACGCGTGCTGCAGGTCGTGGTAGAGGCCGTTGGCCGAGTCGAACAGGTTGGCGATGTGCTTGGCGGTGCAGTCGCCGGACTCGAGGACCGAGTCGAACCAGGGGAACGGGAAGTGCTTGGGCACGTACTGGTCGGTGGCGTTGGCGCTGCCAGGGTTGGGCTGGGCGGTGCTGCCCGTCGCGCCGGGCGCGCCGTAGGGGGCGCCGCACACGTTCACGCCGGCGTCGTGCGCCGGGCCGCTGGCGTCGGGGTTCCCGAGGTCCTGGGCGTAGCCCTTCCAGCTGACGTGCGCCGCGTCGAGCTGGTTGAACAGCGTCTGCACGGTGTACGGGTAGACGCACCCGTTCGTCCCCGGCGCGGCGTTCGGCCCCTGCGCGGAGACCAGTTGGCCGTAGTTGGGGTTCGACGTCAGGCTGCCGGAGGTGTCGACGGTGCCCATGATCTGGTCGTAGAAGGGGCAGTCCGACTGGGTGTCGGAGAGCGGAGCCTGGCCGCTCACCAGCGAGATGTAGTTGTCGAGGCTGAAGTGGCCCGTCCCGTAGTAGTTCTTGAGCAGCGCGCCCTGGGCCGGAAGCGTCTTCCACAGGTAGGTGTTGTTGTTGAGGCCGGTGAAGGTGGCGTCGTAGGACTTGTTCTCGAGGATGATCAGCCAGACGTGCTTGATCTTCCCCGGCTGGATCCCGAGCCCGTCGGGTCCTCGGTTGACGTTGAGCTTGCTGTTGGCGGTCGTCGTGCTCGACGTCGACGCACCGGCCGCCGACATGGGCAGGAACGCCACCGACAGCATGACGATGGCGGCACCGGCTAGGAACAGGGCTTTACGGGTCGCGGAGAGGCGTGAGGATCTCATGGGACGAGTTCTAAGACGGGGTCGTTGCACTGGGCAAGCACAACGGGGTGAAAACAGGGTGAAATGAAGTGCACGACTGTGCGAACGAATCGCGAACACGTGGGTGCGGCGGTGTGGGGCGACCACGGTGCGCGTCCGTCGGCCCGTGGACGAAGCGTCCGCGACCCCGCCGCGCCGACCTGATGACCGTGTGGAGGCTGCGATGGCCGAGTTGACCACCTACGAGCTCGACGGGCGGATCGCGAGCGTCACCATGGACGACGGCAAGGTGAACGCCTTCTCGGTGCCCATGCTCCGGTCGATCCACGCCGCCATGGACCAGGCGGAACGCGACGTCGCGGTGGTCGTGCTCACCGGGCGGGCCACCACCTTCTCGGCCGGCTTCGACCTCAAGACGTTCGCCGGCGGGAGCGGCAAGGAGATCCTCGAGATGCTCACCCTGGGGGCCACGCTGGCCGAGCGCATCCTGGCCTTCCCCACGCCGGTGGTCACGGCGTGCAACGGCAACGCCCTGCCCGCCGGCGCCTTCCTCCTCATGTCGGCCGACCTGCGCATCGGGGCGGAGGGCCCGTTCCGCCTCGGCTGCAACGAGGTGGCGATCGGCCTGACCATCCCCTGGTTCGCCATCGAGCTGGCCCGGCACCGGCTGCACCCGGCCGCCTTCGACCGAACCATCGTCAACGCGACCATGTTCTCACCGTCGGAGGCGGTCGACGCCGGGCTCCTGGACAAGGTCGTCGATCCCGAGGCGCTGCGCGACGCCAGCCTGGCGGGTGCGGCCGAGCTGGCCGAGCTCGACATGGCGGCCCACGCGGCCACCAAGCGGCGAGCCCGGGCGAAGGTGCTCGCCGCCGTGCACGAGGCCATCGAGTCCGAGCTCACTGTCGAGAACTTCGCCACGGAGCAACCGCGCGCCTGAGGTGCCAGGATGGCCGGTGCGATGGACGACCGGGCGCGGGGCAAGGCGCGAGGCCGACGCGCGGTGGTCACGAGCGTCGTCGCCGCGCTGGCCATCGGGCTGGGTGCCTGCACCAGCGGGTCCGGGGGATCGCGGCCGCCGTCGGGCTCGGCCACGTCGACCTCGCAGCCGTCGGTGAGCACGTCGAGCCGGCCGAACGTCGCCACGACCACCACCGGTGCGGCCGCAGCCACCTCCTCGCCAACGTCCTCGCCCACGACGTCGGCGACCACGTCGACGACATCCACCACGTCGTCCACCACCTCGACGACCCCCACCACCTCGACGACCCCCACCACCTCGACGACGTCGCCGACCTCTACGACCACGGCGGTGGCGCCGACGACCACCACCACCAGCGCGCCACCACCCCCGAGCAGCTCGGGCACCTCGCCGTGGGTCTGGGTGGTCCTGGCCGTCGTGTTGGTCGCGGTCATCGTGACGGTGCTCGTCCTCGCCCTTCGGCGCCGGAACCGGCTCGAGGCCGAGGCGACGTGGCGGCGCCAGACCGCGGGCGTGCTCGACGGCGCCCGCCTGGCACGGGAGCTCCTGCCCGCGTCGGGCCGCGATATCCCCGATCCCGTGCGCTGGCAGGTCGTGCGGGACCAGGTCGAGGCGGCGGCCGTCGACCTCGAGAGAGCTGCCGCTTCGGCACCTGCTCCCGACGCGGCGGGCGCCGCCGGGACCACGGCGGACGCCCTCCGGAACCTGGTGTTCGCCCTGGAGGCAGACCGGCTCCTTCGCGACGGCACCCGCCCGCCCACACCCGAGGCGCTGGCACAGGCGGACGCCACCTGCCGGGCGCGCGCCGCCGAGCTCGACGCAGGACTGGCACGCCTCGACGCGCTCGTCCATCCGGCGCCGGCCGACGCGCCGGGTCCGGGTCCGGCGGATCCGGGTCCGGCGAGTCCGGGTCCGGCGAGTCCGGGTCCGGCGGGCCCGGTGGGTTGACGGTGGCACGTCCGTGGGCCGTGGTCACCGGCGCCAGCTCCGGGATCGGCGCCGCCTATGCGGCCCGCCTGGCCGGCGACGGCTGGGACCTGTCGATCGTGGCCCGGCGGCGCGACCGGCTGGACGCCCTGGCGGGGCGGCTGACCGCGGACCACGGCGTCGACGTCGAGGTGCTGGCCGCCGACCTCGGGAGCCCCGGGCAGCTGGCACAGCTCGTCGACGAGGTCGAGCGGCGCGGGCCCGACATGCTGGTCAACGCGGCGGGCCTGGCCTACTACATGCCGTTCGCACAGCTGCCCGGCGACAAGGCGCGCGAGCTGGTCGAGGTCAACGTCCTCGCCCCCGTGCTGCTGTGCCGGGCTGCCCTGCCCTCCATGCGCGAGCGAGGGAGCGGGAGCATCGTCAACGTCGCCTCGCTCCTCGCCTTCAGCGGTGCGGTCGAGGCACCGTTCATGCCGAGGCGTGCCGTCTACGCGGCCACGAAATCGTTCCTCGTCACCTACAGCGAGATCCTGGCCGGCGAGGTCCGCGGCGACGGCGTCCGGGTGCAGGTGGTCTGCCCGGGCGTCGTCCGCTCCGAATTCCACAGCCGCCAGGGCCTCGACCTGAGCGACGTGCCCGCGATGGAACCCGAGCTCGTCGTGGAGGCGAGCCTTGCCGACCTGGAGACCGGTGCCGTGGTGTCGGTCCCCGGCCTCGCCGACCTCGGTCTCCTGGGGCGCGTCGCCGAAGCCGACTCGGCCATGCTCGGTTCCACGCGGGCGACCGCCCTCCCCGACCGGTACCGTCGGACACGGTGATCGACCACCTTTCGATCCAGTGTGCCGACGTCGCGGCCAGTACCGTCTTCTACGACGCCGTCCTGGCGACCCTGGGCGCAACACGCGTGATGGAATTCGGCGGGGTCATCGGGTACGGCACCGAGGGCAAGCCCAGTTTCTGGATCGGGCCGCTCGCCGCCCCGGGGGGGAACCGCGAGGCCCATATCGCGTTCGCCGCGCCGGACCGGCAGGCCGTCGACGCCTTCTTCGCCGCGGCGCGTACGGCCGGGGCGGAGGTGCTCCACGAGCCGCGCCTGTGGCCCGAGTACCACCCGAGCTACTACGGCGCGTTCGTGCGGGATCCCGACGGCAACAACGTCGAGGCCGTCTGCCACCGGCCATGAGCACGCCCTCCACCGACCTGCCGAGGGTGCCCCGCGACCTGGCGCTGGCCGACGCCCGAGCTGAGGCGGGCGCGGGTCAGCCGGCCTCGGCCCGCAACAGGCTCCAGGTCTCCTCGGCCGGCGCCGGACGGGCGAGGCGATACCCCTGGAGGAAGTCGCAGCCCAGCTCCGTCGCCGTGGCCATCGCCGCGTCCGTCTCGATGCCCTCGGCCACGACGCGCAAGTCCAGGGCGTGCGCCAGGTCCGTGATGGCGGCGAGGACGGTGCCCATGGAGGGGTCCTCGCCCAGCCCCTCGGTGAACACACGGTCCACCTTCACGCCCACCACGGGCAGGTGGCGAAGGCGGGCGATCGACGAGTAGCCGGTGCCGAAGTCGTCGATGAGGACGCGCACGCCGAGCCCGGCGACGCGCTCGAGCGCGCTCGCGGCCGCCTCGATCCGCTCCATGACGCCGGTCTCCGTCACCTCGACGAGCAACAGCTCAGGGGGGACGCCGTGTCGCCGGAGTGCGTCCCGGACCTCCTCGGGGAAGTCGGGGTCCGACAGCTGGACCACCGAGATGTTGGCGGCGACCGGCGTCTTGTGGCCGCTGCGCATCCACACGGCGGTCTGTGCCAGGGCATGGTCGACGAGCCGCATCCCGAGCATGGTGATCAAGCCGGTCTCCTCCGCCAGGGGGATGAACTCGTCGGGGTTGAGCAGGCCCCGCGTCGGGTGCTGCCAGCGCGCCAGTGCCTCGACGCCGTTCCATCGGCCGGAGCGCACGTCGCGCAGCGGCTGGAAGTGGAGGGTGAACTCGTCGCGCTCGATGGCACGGCGGAGCTCCGACTCCAGCGTCACCCGGTTGATGGCGCGCTGACGGAGCTGGTCGTCGAACAACGCGTGCCGGGCGCGCCCGGCGTCCTTGGCCGCGTACATGGCCGCGTCGGCGTCGCGCACGAGCCCGAAGGCGTCGGACGACCGGTCCGCCATGGCGGTGCCGATGGAGACCGAGAGGAAGAACTCACCGCCGTCGAGCTCGAAGGCCTCGTCGAAGGCGTCCTCCACGCGCACGGCGATCCGGTCGACCGCCAGCGCGTCGGCCTCGTTGATCATGATCGTGAACTCGTCCCCGCCGAAGCGGGCAAGGATGTCCCCGGCGCGCAGCACCCTGGCCAGGCGCCGGCTCACCTGGATCAGGATCGCGTCGCCAGCCGGATGACCGAGGCTGTCGTTGATCCATTTGAACCGGTCGACGTCGAGGAACATCACCGCCAGCGAGTCGCGCTGCGAAAGCCGTTCGGTCAGCACCTCGAGGAACCGGGCCCGGTTGGGGAGCCCGGTGAGCGGGTCGAGGGTCGCCGATTCGAGCAGGGCCTGCTCGCTGCGGGCGCGCTCGATGGCCAGGCCGGCGAGCCCGGCAGCCGACTTCACCAGATCGAGCTCCTCGCGGTCGGGCGCATGGGGCACGGAGCGGTACACCGCGAACGTGCCCAGCACCTCGTCGTCCGGGCCCAGCAACGGCTGCGACCAGACCGACCGCAGGGCGTGCGTCAGCGCCAGTTCGCGGAACGGCGCCGTGCGCGCGTCCTCCAGGGTGTCCTCGACGACGACCGTCTCCCCGCGGTACGCGGCGGAGCCGCACGCGCCCATGCCGTCGGCGATGGGGAGCCCGTCGAGCGCCACCGTGACCGCCTCGGGCATCGACGGCGCCGCCGCGTGGTGCAGGACCGCCCCATCCGCGTCGGCGAGCAGGATGGTGCACCGGGCGCCGGGGCACCTGGCCTCCACCTCGCGGCAGAGCTCCTCCAAGGTGGCGCCGAGCGGAGCGTTGCGGGCGATGTGCTCGAGCACCGCCTCGTGGCGCGAGAGCTGATCCTGCGCGTCGCGTCGGCTGAGCTCGGCGAGCCGGCGCTCCGTGATGTCCTGGCTGAACCCGGTGACCCGCACGATCGAGCGGTCCTCGTCCAGCACCACCTCGGCCCGCGTGTGCAACCATCGGACCTCACCGTCGGGGCGCACGACACGGTGCTCGTACTCGAAGGGCTCGCCGAGGTCGACGATCTGGCGGATCGCCTCCTCGACGAACCGGCGGTCGTCCTCGTGCACGGCGCGGCGGTACGACTCCAGCCCGATGGGCCCGTCGGCGGGGTCGATCCCGAAGATGCGGTACATCTCGGCCGACCACGTGAGTGCCTCCGCGGCCTCGTCCCACGTCCACGATCCGAGGTGGGCGAGCCGCTCCGCGTCGGCAAGACGGGCCTCGCTCGCCCGAAGCGCTCGAACCAACCCCTCCTCGGTCTCGGCCATTCGGCGGCACCCCCGGCGCGGCACCAGTGTCGGCCCTCCCCGGTCGGATGTCCAGGGGCTCGGGCAGCCGACCGAAAATCCCTGGGGAAATTCGCAATTCGCGCCGCGACATGGGCCAGAATGTCGGCCATGAACAGACGAGAGCTAGCCAAAGCCGTGGCCGTACAGGCCGATGTGGACCTCAAGACCGTCCTGAGTGTCCTCGAGGGGTTCACCGACGTGGTCACCGGCGTCGTGTCCAAGGGCGAGACGATCTCCATTCCCGGGTTCGTCCGCTTCGTGAAGGTCGACCGACCCGCCCGCATGGGGCGCAACCCCGCGACCGGCGAGCAGATGATGTTCAAGGCCTCCAAGAAGGTCCGCGTGAGCGCGGCGAAGGCGTTCCGTGAAGCGGTGATGGTGCCATCGAAGGCCCCCAAGCTCGTGCGAGGCGCCTTCCCGGTCATGGAGGAGTACGTGAAGAAGGCCGGCAAGGCCGTGACCGCACCTGTGAAGGCCGCCCCGGCCGCCAAGAAGACGGCCAAGAAGGCGCCGGCGAAGAAGGCCGCCGCCAAGCGGGCTCCGGCGAAGAAGGCCGCCGCCAGCCGTCCTGCGGCCAAGAAGGCAACCGCCAGGCGGCCCGCGGCCAAGAAGACAACCGCCAGGCGGCCCGCGGCCAAGAAGACCACCAAGAAGACCACGGCCCGCCGTCGTTGACCCGGAGGAGCCGGCCGGCGTCCGCCGGCCGGCTCGCTCCCATCCCTTTCCTCCCGGCCACCCGGCTCGCGGGCTGGGCTCACTGCAGTCGATCACCCCTGGTCAGGCTACCTTCTCGCTCTCCGTGGCAAGATCCCCGCGAAATGTGGGCAGGGGTTGACGGTTCGTTGAGGTTGGCCCCGTACCGTGCTGACCCATGGGGGGACGCATGGTCAAGCTGGCGCTCTGCGTGGGGGCGATGGTCGCCGCGAGCGGCCTGGGCGCGGGCCTGGCGCTGACCGCAGGTCAGAGCGCGACCGCCAAGACCTCGGGGAACGGCACCGGCCACGTGGCGTCCACCGCCGATCGCTCGGCAACCCCCTCCCCGGCCTCTTCCCCGGCCACCGCGCCGGCCTCGACGCCGGGGAAGGCTTCGGCTCCAGCCCCCTCGGGCACGGCCACACCGGTCGTCGCCGTCGCCCCGGTGCCTGCGTCCGTGGCGCCGCCCGCGCCGGCGACGGGCGCGGCGGCCGGCGGGCAGGCCCTGTCGACGACGCCGGCCGCGTCCGACGGCTCGGTGAGCGGCAGCGACGGGACCCTGTCGGTCACGCTGCGCGCCACACCCGCGAGTGGCGCGGCGGGATCGCCCCTGTCCTTCGTGGTCGACGTCACCGACAGCGCCTCGACCGGCCCCGAGGGCCCGATGCACCTCGACTTCGGCGACGGGCAGCCCGCACCTGCGACGGGCTTGGCGGCCACGTGCCACGCCGGGGCCACGCCGGCGCCGGCCACCTCGTCCTTCGACTACTCCCACACCTACTCGGCACCGGGCACCTACACCGTGACCCTCGAGGTGGCGGCACCCTGCTCCTCCGAGCAGGTCACCCTCAGCCTGCCGGTGACGGTGACGGCGGCCGGCTGACCGGCCGCCCGACGGGGCCCGGGAGACCCGGCGCGTCGTCGGCAGCCGCCCACAACGCTTGCCAGACACCCCGAAGGGGGACGCCCGACACCTCGGACAGGTGTCGGCTCGCCCGCAGGTAGGGCCACCACTCGGCATGCCCGAACTCGTCCGGGTCGGTCGGGTCGACGAGCCCCAGGGCAGCCAGCGTCCGCAGCGTCCGCTCATCGCCGACGGCGAAGACTGCCGGCCTGCACGCGGCGAGGACGGTGCTGGCCATCACCGGGCCCCACCCGGGGATCCCCTGCTCCCCGGTGAGATGCTCGAGGGCCGTCATGGGGCTCGTGGCGGCCAGGGCCCGCTTGATGGACCGCCGGGCGTGGCCCCATTCGGCCGGGCCGGTGATCCCCTCCACGGCGCGCTCCATTCGCTCGGCGCTCCCACCGAGCCTCCACAGCGCCAGCGCGTACACCTCGCGACGCCGGAGGGTCTCCAGTCCCTCGAACCTCGCGAGCCATTCGCGCTCGCTTCGCCGACACGCCTTGTTGGCGCGGTCGTCGACCCAGGGAACGGGATTGGGATAGCGCCGGCGCCACTGTCGCACGAACCTTCGCAGCCTCCGGTCCGACGGCACGGCCGGATCGTAGGCGCGCTGCTCGGCGCCCGCCCGACCTGACGCCCGGGCTCGGAGCTGCCGTCAGGTCGTGGCGTGGGTGAGGTAGCGGACGCACCCGTCCACGGTGGCCAGCTCCGGGTAGTCGCGCTCGGGGATCTCGAGCCCTGTGCGCTCGTGGAGCCCTGTCACGAAGTTGAGGAAGTCGATCGAGTCGAGATCCAGCGCCTCCTGGATCATCTCGTCGGGCCCGACCGAGTCGAGGTCGGCCTCCGGCGCGACCTCGCCGATCACGCTGCGGATGAGCTCGCGGGCATCGTCGTCGTTCATAGCCCCTCCGGACTCTGCAGTAGGTGGTCGATGGCGGCCAGGAAGCGACCGCCCCGGTGGCCGTCGCTGGCGCGGTGGTCGGCCGACAGGGTCGCCGTGAGGCATGGCCGGGCGCCGACCATGCCGTCCTCGGCGTATGGGCGCTCGACGACGCGGCCGAAGCCCACCAACGCCACCTGTGGCGGGTAGATGACCCCGAACACGGAGTCCACACCAAGCTCGCCGAGGTTGGTCACCGTGATCGTCGGATCGCTCATCTCGGAGCTCCGCAGCACGCCGCGGCGGGCCCGGGTCACCAGGTCGCGCAACGCCGCCATCAGCTCGTCCACCGACAGCCGGTCCGCGTGGTGGATCGCCGGCGCGATCACGCCGCCGGTGCGCAGCGACACGGCCACCCCGACGTGGACCTCCGCGCTCGGCTCGAAGGTGTCCCCGACCATGAACCCGTTCATCTCGGGCACGGATGCCACCGCCAGGGCCGCGGCCTTCAGGAGGAGCACCGGGAGGACCAAGCGCTCCGTCATCGGCCGGGTCGCGTTCTCCTCCTCCATCCAGCGCGACGCCCTGCTCATGTCGATGGTGGTGCTCAGGTAGTAGTGGGGGATCTCGCGCTTGGACCGGGCCATCAGGGCGCCGATGGCCTTGCGCATGGCGGCTTGCCGCTCGTCGGAGGCGCTGGGCTCCGTGGGCGCCCGGTGCACCTTCGCACCCTCGGGGGCGGGCGGCGCTGTCTCCCGGGCCGCCGCGGCCCGCACGTCGCGTTCGACGACCGCGCCCCCGGGCCCCGTGCCCTCGACGGTGGCGACGTCGACCCCCAGGTCGTCGGCGACTCGGCGTGCCCATGGTGAGACCCGCTTCCCACCCGCCCCGGACGGGGCGGGCTGCGGCGCAGGACGGCGCCGGCGAGCAGGCGCGCGCCGGCCGTGAACGGCCGAGACCGGCCGCTCGCCGGCAGGGACCAGGGCGGCGGCCTCCACGTCGGCCCTGGTGATCCGCCCACCCGGGCCGCTGCCCTCCAGGAGGTGCACGTCCACGCCGAGGCGCTCGGCGAGGTGGCGGACGACGGGCGAGACGACCACGCCGGGGTGCTCGGTCACAGCCGCCGTTGCCGGCGCGGGGACGGGCGCCG
>DASPTT010000065.1:0-15206 GCA_035623275.1 Acidimicrobiales bacterium | reverse complement strand
CTCAGCGGGGACTGACCTGACAGGAAAGGAGAAGACGTCGGCGACGAGCTCACATGGGGTGTCGTGCTGGCGCCTCGGCAGGCCGGAGGACGGCGTCGTGAGACGCATGGCCGGTTACTTAACTACAATGTTGTCATTTCCACAACGAGTGGAGGCGATGGGACTTGAACCCACGAACCTCTTGACTGCCAGTCAAGCGCTCTACCAGCTGAGCTACGCCCCCGAGGCGAGGCACCACGTTAGCAGTCCGGCTCTGGCCCCCATTCGCTGATCGCACGAGGAGTGTGCACCGCCTCCGGGCACTCTGCCCGGATCAGGCGGGGTGCGGCCGCTAGCATCGACACCGGCGGCGCCGGGGCCGAGTGGGCGAGGCGACAACGGCAGGGGGACCCATGATGATCATGCGCAGCCGCAGCGCCATGCCACTGGCCGTGCTCGTCGCCGGGGCCCTCGGGCTCGCCGCGTGCACGGGCGGAGCCGGCGCCCCGAGCGCCGCGCACCCGCCCACGGGCTCGCCGCACGACGTCCTGCTCGCCGCGGTCACCCGGACGGGGTCGACGAGCGCGCACGTGGAGCTCACCGTCTCCGTGTCCGGCACGCCTTCCCTCGGCCTGGGATCGGCATCGTCCTCGGCCCCGACGTTCAGCGGCACACTCGGCGCGGCCGGCGACTTCGACTTCGCCTCCAAGACCGGTCAGATGACCGTGACCGTGCCGCCCCTGGCCGGTGGGCCGGGCGCCACGCTCCAGTTCCGCGTGGTGGGCCAGACCGTCTACCTGGACGTGCCGGGGATCGAGTCCGCCACGGGCGGCAAGCCCTGGGTCGAGCTGGATCTCTCCAGCTACGAGCAGGCCGTCGGCTCCAACTCGGCAGACCCGCTCGGCGGGGCGACGTCGGGCGACCCGACCCAGCTCCTCCAGATGCTCTCGAGGATCGGGGCGCAGGTGACCGAGGTCGGTCCGGCCACCGTGGACGGCGTTCCCACCACCGAGTACCAGGCCAGCATCGACCTGTCCAAGGCCGTCGGCGGCACGGCGACCGCTTCGACGCCGGGCGCGCAGATCGGCCGGCAGCTGGCCCAGTCGCTGCTCGGCGACATCCCCGTCTCGGTGTGGGTCGACATCCAAGGGCGGGCGCGCAAGGTGACGATGAACCTCTCGGTCCTCGGCGTCCACGTCGACATGACGATGGGGCTCTCCGACTTCGGGGAGCCGGTGACGGTCACGCCCCCGCCGGCCGACCAGGTGGCCGACGGCAACGCCCTGCTCCAGGGCGGGCAGCTTGGCAACATCCTCAAGGCGGCGACCGACCTCACCGGGTAGCCCCGGCCGAGGACCGGGCACCGGGTTCCAAGCCGACGGATGTGCGGCCGGCGGACGCCGTCCGACCAGCCCGGGTGCCGAGCCTCCCTAGACTCGCTGGGATGGCCCGGGCCTACGACGTCCAGGAAGTCGAGCAGCGCTGGCAGCGGCGGTGGGCCGAGGAGCGCAGCTACGAGATCGACGCGGACGACCCGCGTCCCACGCGCTACGTGCTGTGCATGTACCCCTATCCGAGCGGGCCCGCGCACCAGGGTCACGTCCGGAACTACACCTTCGGCGACCTCCTCGTCCGCCAGGCGACCATGCAGGGCTACGGGGTCCTCTCCCCCCTGGGGTTCGACTCCTTCGGCCTGCCTGCGGAGAACGCCGCCATCAAGACCGGGGCGCACCCGCGGACGTTCACCGACGAGCGCATCGCGGAGCTCAAGCGGAGCCTGCAGTCGCTCGGCGCCGTCTACGACTGGCGGCGCGAGGTCCGCAGCCACGATCCCGAGTACATCCGGTGGAACCAGGTCATCTTCCTCCGCCTTCTGGAGGCCGGCCTGGCCTACCGGGCGATGGCCCCTGTGAACTGGTGCCCCGGGTGCCAGACGGTGCTGGCGAACGAGCAGGTGCTGAGCGACGGCACCTGCGAGCGCTCTGGGGACGTGGTCGAGCGCCGCGACCTCGAGCAGTGGTTCTTCCGCACGACGGCCTACGCGGACGAGCTGCTCGACGAGCTCGACGCGCTCGAGTGGCCGGAGCGGGTCAAGATCATGCAGCGCAACTGGATCGGGCGCTCGGAGGGAGCCGAATTCGACCTGCCCCTGGTCGACCGCCACGACCGGGCCCTGCGCGTCTTCACGACCCGGCCGGACACGAGCTTCGGGATGACCTATGCCGTCGTCGCGCCGGAGCACCCGCTCGTCGACGTCCTGACCACCGACGAACAGCGCGCCGCGGTGGAGGCGCTTCGTACCGCTGCGGCCGGCGAGAGCGAGATCGAGCGCACCGCCGAGGGCGGACGCGAGCTCGACAAGCGCGGTGCGTTCACCGGCGGACATGTCCGCAACCCCTTCACCGACCAGCCCATCCCGGTGTTCGTGGCCGACTACGTCCTCATGACCTACGGCACCGGTGCCATCATGGCCGTGCCCGCCGAGGACGAGCGCGACTGGGACTTCGCCCAGGCCCACGGGCTGCCCGTGGTGCGTACCACCCAGCCCCCCGAGGACTTCGAGGGCGGCGCCTGGACGGGTGAGGGGGTCAAGGTCAACTCGGGCTTCATGGACGGGCTGACGGTGCCCGAGGCCAAGGCGCGTGCCATCGACTGGCTCGAAGAACGCGGCATCGGGGTGCGCAAGGTCAACTACCGACTGCGGGACTGGCTGGTGTCGCGCCAGCGGTACTGGGGCTGTCCCATCCCCGTCGTCCACTGTCCAGACGACGGCATCGTCGGCGTGCCCGAGAGCGAGCTCCCGGTGCTCGCACCCGACGACGTGGAGTTCCTCCCCACCGGGGAGTCGCCGCTGGCCCGCCACGAGGGCTTCCGCCACGTGACGTGCCCGAAGTGCGGGGGACGGGCCGAGCGCGAGACCGACACCATGGACACCTTCGTCGACTCGTCGTGGTACTTCCTGCGCTTCTGCGACCCCTGGTCGACCGATCGGCCCTTCGACCCCGCCGCGGCCCGGCACTTCATGCCCGTCGACCAGTACATCGGCGGCGTCGAGCACGCCATCTTGCACCTGCTCTACGCGCGCTTCTACACGAAGGCGCTGATCGACGTCGGCTTGGCCGACGGTCTGGGTCGGGAGCCCTTCCACCGGCTGTTCACGCAGGGCATGATCCGCATGGGCGGCACCAAGATGTCGAAGTCCAAGGGCAACCTGGTGGCGCCGTCGAAGTACTTCGACACCGTCGGGGCCGACGCGTTGCGCCTGTTCCACCTGTTCGTGGGCCCCCCCGCCGACGACGTGGACTGGACCGAGCAGACCGACGAGGTCATCGAGGGCTGCGGCCGCTTCCTCGACCGGGTGTGGCGCCTGGCCGTCGACACCGCCGAGGACGAGGAGGGGGAGGGGCGCGCCGGGGCGGCGGAGGCTGCGTGGCGCGCCGGACCGCCGACGGAGGCCGACGTCGGGCTGATGCGCGCCACCCACCGGCTGGTGGCGACGGTGAGCGCAGAGCTCGAGCGGTGGTCGTTCAACACGGCGGTCGCCCACTGCATGGAGTTCACCAACGCGCTGGCGCGCTACCGGCGTGAGACGGTCGGCGGGCCGCACCGGGCGACCTACGACGCCGCCGTCGACGCGCTGCTGCTCCTGCTCGCCCCGATGGCGCCGCACATGAGCGCCGAGGCATGGGAACGCCGGCGCGGGGAGGGGACGCGGGTGCACGCCGAGCCGTGGCCCACCTTCGATCCCGCGCTGGCCCGGGAGGACGTCGTCACCATGGTCGTCCAGGTCAACGGCAAGGTGCGCGACCGGGTCGAGGTGGCGCCCGAGCTGTCCGAGGACGAGGCGGTCCGGGTCGCCCTGGCCCTCGACAAGGTGGCGGCCGCCCTCGGCGGCGCGGAGCCCCGCCGGATCGTCGCCCGCCCACCCCGCCTGGTCAACATCGTCATGTGACGCGCGACGGCGCCGGGTGGCGACCGGCGGCCGCCCGCCGTCGGACCGGGGTCAGGCGCCCCGCAGGGCCTCGAGCATGCCCGTCCAGCGCTCGCGGGGCATGCGGTAGGGGGCGTAGAAGCTGACCCGCGTGACCATGTCGCCGAAGCGCGCCACCAGCTTGGCGGGGACCTCGTCGGGCGGTGCCACCACCGCGAAGGCGTCCACCACGTCGTCGTCGATCAGCTGCGCCATCTCCGCCCACTGCCCCCGCTTCGACAGCCGGTTGAGCTCGGCGTGCAGGTCCCCCCAGCCGTGGCGCTCGAGCACCGGCAGGTACGCGGGCGTCGACCCGTAGAAGGCCAGCTGGGCCTTCACCGCCGCCGCGGCGCGGTGCATCTCCGATTCGTCGGTGCCGGTGACGATCATGGCCGGGTACGAGATCTCGATCTCCGCGCGGGTGCGCCCGGCGCGCGCCAGGCCGCGCTCGAGGGCGGGGATCGTCACCTCGCGCATGTAGCGCTCCGTGGTGAACCCGTGCGCCAACAGGCCGTCGGCGGCCTCGCCGGCCACCTCGGTCATCCTCTCGCCCACGGCCGCCAGGAACACCTTGGGCGGCCCGAACGGATTCGGCCCCGGGTCGAACATCGGCGTCATGAGGCTGTGCGTGTAGAAGTCGCCCTTGAAGCGCAGCCGCTCCCCGCCGTTCCACGCCCCCCAGATCGCCCGCAGCGCGGCGACGTACTCGCGCATGCGGGCGGCGGGGTGCGACCACGGCATCGAGTATCGCTTCTCGATGTGCGGTTTGATCTGCGAACCCAGCCCGAGCAGGAAACGGCCCCGCGAGTAGGTCTGGAGGTCGTTGGCCACCACGGCGGTGGTCATCGGGTTGCGGGCGAAGGCGACGGCGATCCCGGTGCCCAGCTCGACGCGCTCGGTGTGCTCCGCGGCGAGGAGGAGCGGAAGGAAGGGGTCGTGGCTCGTCTCGGCGCACCAGACGCCGTCGAAGCCGTCGGCCTCGGCTCGCTTGGCGGTCTGGACGGCGTCGCTCGGGTCCAGGCCGATGCCTCCGTCGACGAGCATGGCAGGGGACCCTACCCCGAACCGAGGCCCGCGGCGTATGCGAGAATGGGATGCCGGACAGGGGGGATCGTGACCGACGACGCGCCGGGCGAGCTGTCGCCGACCGAGGCAGCTCGAGAGGAGTTCCTGCGCCAGATGCTCGAGGCTTTCGAGCGCGGCGCCATCGACGCCACGGACTACGCGGCGCGCGTGGACGCGCTGGAGGCCGCCGGATCGGTTGCGGACATGGTGGCGATCGCGGCCGGCGGCCCGGCGGCTCCGGTCGTGGTGCCCGCGCCAGCGGCAGTGCCTCGGGGCGGGTCCCCGACGACGGCGCCGGCCCAAGGCGGGCTCGACCCCGTCGACCTGGCGCGTCTGACGTCGCCGCCACGGACGGCGAGCCGGCGCGACACGCAGTCGCGTTACACCGCGTTGGTCGTGGTCATCCTGCTCTTCGTCGTGCTGCTCGTCGCCGGCCTCATCATGGCGTCCCACGTCCATCCGAGCGGGGGCACCGTGGTACCCGGGTGGGCCCGCGCGGGCGCCCGGGGACTCCGTCCGCCGCCCGGGTAGGCTCCCGAGCGTGGCGGACGGCGTGGCCGAACGCGTGGGCCAGGACCCCGTCGAGGTGCTGATCCTCGACCTGCTCGAGTGGATCGGGCCCGAGCCCCGCCCCTATGCCGAGGTGCTCGACACCTGGCGCACGTCGTGTCCCCGCTTGCCCGTGTGGGAGGACGCCACCGACCGGGGCTTCGTCGTGTGCCGGCACGAGCCGAGGCGGGGCCGTGTCGTGTCGGTGTCCGCCGCCGGATGGGAGCACCTGCGCGCCCTGCGCCCGGCGGCTCAGTCGCCGTCACCGCCCTCGCTGCGCCGTTCGCGCAGGTAGCGTTCGAGCTCCGCGGCGAGCTCGTCGCCGGTGGGCATCTCGCCGACGTCGAGCGGGTTGCCCTCGGCTTCGTCGACGCTCTGTTCGAGCTGGCGCACCATCGACGTGTGCTCGGCGCTCTTGGCGATGAGCTCGTCGACCTTGCGAAGGGCGACGTCGCCCGCGCCGTGCAGCGCGGCCGAGTCGATCGTCAGGTTCGCCACCGCTGCGAGGCCGTCGAGAAGCGCGGCGCTGGCCGCGGGGAACGCCATGGCCGACGCGTAGTGCGGCACCCGGGCCCACAGACCGATCACGTCGACCCCGGCGTCGCCCAACGCGATCTCGAGTGCCCCCCATACCCCCGAAGGGACGTCGATCTCGCCCTGAACGCTGCCCACCCGGGCCACCAGCTCGCCACTCGAGGCCGGCGCGGTGGCGGCCAGGCGCACGGGGCGGGTGTGCGGCGCGGGTGCCGGGAACGCGCCCAGGCCGACGACCATCCGGACGTCGAGCTCACGCACCAGCTGCACGACCGCGACCACGAAGGGCCGCCAGCGGAAGTCGGGCTCGGGTCCCACCAGGTAGCAGACGTCGCGCCCCGTCAGATCGGCACCGGCACGGATCTGGATCACCGGCCAGGTGAGGCCCTCGTTGATGCCGCTGACGATGTGGGCGATCGGCCGCCGGGCTCGCTGGTCGATGAGCGAGTCGCCGTCGAAGGTGGCCACCAGCTCGGTGGGCTCGGCCGCGAGCAGCGCCGAGATGGCGCCGTCCGCGCCCAGGCCCGCGTCCACCCAGCCCTCCAGGGCGACCACGAGGACGGGGTGGTCCAGCGCCCGGCTGGCGTGGCGCTCGTAGAGGGGCACGGTCCGGCCGCTCAGCTCGCGTCCAGGGCGGCGCCGGCCGCCTCGGCCAGGCGCACCACCGATTCGGCCCAGCCGCCGACGCTCGAGCGGTCACCGGCGGTGGCACCGCCCACGTAGCGGGCGTAGACGCCCTGGATGATGCAGGCCAGCTTCCAGTACCCGAAGGCGACATAGAAGTCGAGACGCGACAGGTCGCGGCCCGACGCGGCGGCGTAGCGCTCGCGCATCTCGGCGCGGCCGGGGAAGCCCGGAACGGCGGTTGGCGACACCCCGACGATGGCGGCTTCGTCCCCGGGGTCGGTCCAGTACACCATCAGGAGCCCCACGTCGGCGAGGGGGTCGCCCAACGTGCAGATCTCCCAGTCGAGGACCGCTCGCACCCGCCCGTCGTCGCCCAGCACGGTGTTGTCGAGGCGGTAGTCGCCGTGGACGATGGTGCTGCCCACCTGCGGGGGGATGTCGGCGGCCAACCTGTCGTGCACGGCCCCGACGACGGAGGCCGTGTCGGAGCCCTCGACCTGCGAATTGCGGAACTGCTCGTACCAACGCCGCAGCTGGCGCTCGATGTAGCCGTCGCGCTTGGCGAAGTCACCCAGCCCGACCGCGTCCACGTCCACGGCGTGCAGGGCGGCGAGGGTCTCGGCGATCGACTCGCCGGCGCGACGCCGGCCTGCTTCGTCGAGCGCTGCCTCCGCCGCCCCGGCGTCGCGCAGGATGTGGCCCTCGACGAATTCCATGACGTAGAAGGGCCGCTCGTTGACCGCCGGGTCCTCGCACAAGCCGATGGTGGTCGGCACCGGGACCGGCGTCGCTCCGAGCGCGCTGATGACCCGGTGCTCGCGGGCCATGTCGTGGGCGGTGGGCAGGACATGGCTGAGCGGCGGCCGGCGCAGGGCGAAGAGACGGCCGGCGGCGTCCGTGACTCGGTAGGTCAGGTTGGAGCGGCCGCCGGCGATCAGCTCGAAGCGCAGCGGCAGGGTGACGGACGCCACGTGGTCGGCGAACCACGCCGACACGCGTGTGACGTCGATCCCCTCCACCGGGCCGGCCCCGGCGCCGTCCGCGGTCGCGTCCGGTCGGCTCCCGGTGACGTCCTCGTCGACCGGCTCGGTGGTGGCCATCCCCGCAACCTACCGCCCGTGCACGAGACCAGGCACGGGGGGAGGGGCCGCCCGGTAGGGTCTGCAGGGTGATCGACGTCACGGACGACACTTTCGAGCAGGCGGTCATCGAGCGCTCCGACGAGGTTCCTGTGGTCGTGGACCTGTGGGCGCCGTGGTGCGGCCCGTGCCGGACGCTCGGCCCCATCCTCGAACGGGTGGTGGCCGACACCGAGGGGAAGGTCGAGCTGGCCAAGGTGAACGTCGACGAGAACCCGCGGGTGGCGGCCACCTTCCAGGCCCAGTCGATCCCGGCCGTCTACGCCGTGGCCGGGCGCAGGGTGGTCGACGGGTTCATCGGGGCCGTGCCCGAGGCCCAGGTGAAGGCCTTCGTCGAGCGCCTCGCCCCGGTGCCGACCGAGGCCGACCTGCTCGCCGCGGCGGGCGACGAGACCTCGCTGCGCCGCGCCCTGGAGCTCGAGCACGACCATCCCGCTGCCGTGGTCGGTCTCGCCCGCCTGCTCGTCGAGCAGGGACGGGCCGACGAGGCGCTCGAGCTGCTGGCGCGCATCCCCGAGGACCACGAGACCCGCCAGCTCGCCGCCGAGGCCCGGCTCACCGCCGCCGATGTGACCGTGCCGGCCGACGGCGTCGACGCCCGACTCGACGAGCTGCTGCCCACGGTCAAGGAGGACGAGGAGGCACGCCAGGAGTTCCTCGACCTGCTCGAGACGCTCGGGCCCGAGGACCCCCGCGTGGCGCGGTACCGCAAGGCCCTGGCCGCGCAGCTCTTCTGAGGCGGCCGTGCGGCTGCGGCTCGGCGAGCGCGCCTACGACCTCGCGACCCGTGCCCTGGTCATGGGGATCTGTAACCGGACACCCGACTCCTTCTACGACCAGGGCGCGACCTTTGCGCTCGACGCCCTGTACGCGCGCGTCGAGCACCTGGTGGCCGACGGCGCCGACATCATCGACATCGGCGGCGTGAAGGCCGGGCCCGGTCCGGCGGTGGGGCCGGAGGAGGAGCTCGACCGCGTCGTCCCGGTGATCGAGGCGGTCACCGCTCGCTTCGACGTCCCCGTGTCCGTCGACACCTGGCGTGCCTCGGTGGCCGCGGCGGCCTATGCCGCCGGGGCCGTCCTGGGCAACGACATCAGCGGCTTCGCCGATCCCGGCTATCTCCCGGCCGCCGCCGCGGCGGGCGCGTCGGTGGTGGCCACGCACATCCGCCTCGCCCCGCGCGTGCCGGATCCCGATCCGCACTACGACGACGTGGTGGCAACGGTGCGCGACTTCCTCGCCGAGCGGGCCGCCCGCGCGCTGGCCGCCGGCATCGGGCCAGACCGCATCGTCGTCGACGCCGGCCTCGACCTCGGCAAGACGGCCGAGCAGTCGCTCGAGCTCCTGCGCGCCTGCGCGGCGCTGACCTCGTTGGGCTTCCCGCTGCTGCTGTCCGCGTCCAACAAGACCTTCATCGGCCGGACGCTGGGCCTCGATATCCACGAGCGCGAGGAGGCCACGCTGGCGACCACCGCCATCGGTGTGGCGCTCGGGTGCCGGGTGGTCCGCGTCCACGACGTGGCTCGGACCCGCCAGGTGCTGGACGGACTGCGCGCCGTGCTCGAGGCGGCCTGACCGTGGCCGAACGCAGAGCCGGGCGCGGCGGGGGCGGTGCCGGGCGCGGCGGTGGGCGCGGCGGCGCGCGGGGAGCGGCCACGGAGGCGGCGGCCGTCCACCTGGTGCGGGGCGATGACGCCGCGCTGGTGGCCCAGGCGGTCCATGCGCTCGTCGGATCGCTGGCCGGCGACACGGATCCGGCCATGGTGGTGGAGGAGCACGGGGCGGTGGGCACCGACGACCTGGACGTGGGGGCGGTCGTGGACGCGCTGACGACGCCCCCGTTCCTCACCGACCGACGCATCGTGGTGGTGCGCGAGGCGGGGCGGTTGGCGGCGGGTGAGGCCGGCCGCATCGTCGAGTGCCTCGAGTCGCCGGTCGAGGGCGTCGTCGCCGTGTTCGCGGTGGGCGGTGGCACCGTGCCGGCCACGCTGGTCAAGGCCATCGAGCGCCTGGGGTCGGTCACCGACACCTCGCTGCGCACCGGCCGCGACCGCGCCCAGTGGCTCGCCGAGCACCTGCGCGACGCGCCGGTCAAGCTCACCGCTTCGGCCGCGGCCGCGCTCGAGGCCCACCTCGGCGGGGACGTGAACCGTCTGGCGGGCCTGGTCGAGACGCTGGCCGGCGCGTACGGCGAGGGGGCGACGGTCGACGAGGCGCGCCTCGCCCCGTTCCTCGGCGAGGCGGGGTCGGTGGCCGGATGGGACCTGACCGACGCCATCGACGGCGGCCGCATCGACGTCGCCCTCGCCATGCTGGCGCGGCTGTCCGCCATGCCGGACTTCCCGCCCGTGCGCGTGCTGGGCATCCTCCATCGCCATTACCAGGCGATGCTCCGTCTCGACGGCGCCGAAGTGGCCAGCGCGGAGGAGGCGGCCGCGCTCGCCGGGATGCGCAGCGCCTACCCGGCGAGGAAGGCGCTCGAGCAGGCCCGGCGGCTCGGGTCCGCCCGTGTGGGGCGTGCCATCGTGCTGCTGGCCGCGGCAGACCTCGACCTGCGCGGGCGCAGTGCCCTGGGCGACGACGTGGTGCTCCAGGTGCTCGTGGCGCGCCTCAGCCGCCTCGGCGGCACCCGGCAGACGGCCGGGGCCCGCCGGCGCTAGCGGTCAGCCCCCCGCCGCGGCGCGGCGCATCAGGCGGGACTTGCGGTTCGCCGCCTGGTTCTTGTGGATGACGCCCTTGGCCGCGGCGCTGTCGATGCGCTTGATGGCTGCGGCGAGCAGCTCCTGCGCGTCGTCGGCACCGGCCTCGACGGCCGTCACGGCTCGCTTGGAGCGCGTGCGCATCTCGGAGCGGACGGCCTTGTTGCGAAGGCGACGGCGCTCGTTCTGTCGGTTGCGCTTGATCTGGCTGCGGATGTTCGCCACGTCTGGTCTCGTTGCTCTCGTCGACTCGTCCGGCACCGGCCCGGGTCGGGGCTGCGCACCCGTTCGCCCGTCGTGCCGGTCCCGGGCGCCTGCCCTGGGCGGCCGGCCGGCACCGGGGCGCCGACCGACGGGCCATCGTAGCAGGCGTCGCACTTGGCCCCCGCTGCGCCCCGGTACCCTCTCTGCATCGTGCTGCCGGCCGCCTCGATCCGCAATTTCTCGATCATCAGCCATGTCGACCACGGCAAGTCGACCCTGTCGGATCGCATCCTGGAGCTGACGAAGGCCGTCGACCCCCGCCTCATGCGCGAGCAGTACCTCGATTCCATGGACATCGAGCGGGAGCGGGGCATCACCATCAAGGCGCAGAACGTCCGGGTCCACTGGGGCGAGCACGTCCTGCACCTCATCGACACCCCGGGCCACGTCGACTTCGGATACGAGGTCAGCCGGTCCCTGGCCGCCTGCGAGGGTGCCGTCCTGCTGGTCGACGCCTCCCAGGGCATCCAGGCCCAGACCCTGGCCACCTGCTACCAGGCCCTGGAGCACGACCTCGAGATCGTGGCTGCGCTCAACAAGATCGACCTGCCCGCCGCCGACCCCGAGCGCTGCGCGGCCGAGATCGAGCGGGTGCTGGGCATCGACGCCGCCTCGATCCTGCACATCTCGGCCAAGACCGGCGAGGGCGTGCCCGAGCTGCTGGACGCCATCGTCGACCGGGTGCCGCCGCCCTCGGGCGACGCCACGGCGCCGCTGGCGGCGCTCATCTTCGACTCGGCCTACGACCAGTACCGCGGCGTGGTCAGCTCGCTGCGCGTCATGCAGGGGGTGCTGCGCGCTCATGCCCGTGTCCGGTTCATGCAGGCCGGCACGGTCCAGGACATCGAGGAGATCGGCGTGCGCAGCCCCGATCCCACCCCGGTCACCGAGCTGGGGCCAGGTGAGGTCGGGTACCTGATCGCCGGCATCAAGGACGTCGGCCACGCACGTTCGGGCGAGACCGTCACCGAGGCGTCGCGTCCGGCCCCGGAGCCGCTGGCCGGATATCGCGACCCCAAGCCGATGGTCTTCTGCGGGCTGTACCCCATCGACGGCGACCAACTCCCCGAGCTGCGAGAGGCCCTCGAGAAGCTGCGGCTCAACGACTCGAGCTTCACCTTCGAGCCCGAGTCGTCGGGGGCGCTGGGCTTCGGTTTCCGGTGCGGGTTCCTGGGCCTCTTGCACATGGAGATCGTGCGCGAGCGCCTCGAGCGGGAGTTCGACCTCTCGCTCATCGCCACGGCGCCGTCGGTGGCCTACGTCGCTCACCTCACCGACGGTGCGGAGGTCCGCTTCGACAACCCGAGCGAGATGCCCGAGCCGAGCCGTCTGGAGCGGGTCGACGAGCCGATGCTCAAGGCGACGCTCATCGTCCCCACCGAGTACATCGGCACGGTGATGGACCTCTGCCAGTCGCGCCGCGGCGAGCTCGACCACATGGAATACCTCTCCACCGAGCGGGTCGAGCTCGTCTACCGGATCCCCCTGGCCGAGGTGGTCGTGGACTTCTTCGACCAGCTCAAGAGCCGCACCAAGGGCTATGCCAGCCTTGACTACGAACCGGCCCAGTACCAGACCGCCAACCTCGTGCGCGTGGACCTGCTGATCAACCATGTGCCGGTCGACGCCTTCTCGACCGTCGTGCACCGCGCCCAGGCGGAGGTCTACGGCCGGCGCATGACCGAGAAATTGCGCGAGCTCATCCCGCGTCAGCTCTTCGACGTGCCCATCCAGGCCGCCATCGGCGGGCGCGTCGTCGCCCGCGAGACGGTCAAGGCCAAGCGCAAGGACGTGCTCGCCAAGTGCTACGGCGGTGACATCACGCGCAAGCGCAAGCTCCTCGAGCGCCAGAAGGAGGGCAAGAAGAAGATGAAGGCCATCGGGCGCGTCGAGGTGCCCCAGGAGGCCTTCATCTCCGCCCTGCGCCTCGAGGACTGACCCTCGCCGGCGGGGCCCCTTCGACCCCGGCCGCGCCTCGCCGGCCGGGCCCCTCAGCGCCCCGGCGGCCGCAGCGTCATCACGTCGCGCACCTTGGGAGGCGGGCCGGGGGCACCCGACAGCGCGTGGATGTGCGCGACGGCGCGCGACAGGATGCGGTGCGCCACCCAGAAGAGGAAGACGGCGAGCGGGATCTCGGCGGCGAACGCGGTGAGCAGGGTGAGCCATGCGTCCTTGTTGCCGAACGAGGTCATGACGTCGAACCAGGCGTCGCACAGGAGGAGGGTGCCGGCCACCATCGCCGTCACGATCATGACCCGCTTGCGGAACCACGCCGCCCACGCGGCGTAGGCCAGGACGGCGCTCATGGCGATGTCGAACCCGACCCACATGACGTTCCAATTGCGGGCGTCGTAGTGGTGGGGGAGGGACTCGGCCAGATAGGCGGTCCAGCCCAGCAGTCCCACGACGACGGCGCCGATGCCCACCGCCACGACGTGGTTGAGCCTGCCCGGGGCCGCCGGGGCCGCCGGGGCCGCCGGGGCCGCCGGGGCCGCCGGGGCCGTGGCTCCCGTGTGCCCGTCGGTCGATTCGCTCACGGCGTGCTCCCGTCGCTCAGGTGGCCGCCTCGACCCCCAGGGTACGGGCCGTGGGCGACACCTCGACGGCGGACTTGTCGGGGAACGTGCCGAGCAGGTGGTCGGCGAGGTGCATGGTCACGCCGAACCAGTAGTGCTCGTTGCGGAAGTGATGGTTGCGGTGCGCCCGCCAGACGGAGCGGTAGAGGCGCCGGCGCGGCCGGTAGGTCGAGTGGATGAGGAAGTGGGTCCACTCGTAGACGCCGAGCACGGCGTACGCCGCGACCATGGCCGTGAGCGCCTGGGGCAGCGGCAGGACGACGAAGGAGATCGCCGCCATCCCGCCGATCAGCAGGACCAGGTCCGGCAGCGGCACGAACACCAGGGGGAGGTCCCTGGGATCCGCGTGGTGCGCCCGGTGCTTGCGGGCGACGTATGGGTCGATCCGCAGTGCACCGAGCTGTCGGGGCCGGAAATGCAGCACCAAGACATGGATCAGCCACTCGGTGAAGGGCTGGGCGGCCAGGATGACGGCCGGCACGACGAGGTCCCGCCACTGCCAGCGCCCGACCGCCAGCCGGGCGGCCGCGGCGCCGGCGAGCACCAGGGCGATGATCTTCGGCGTGACCTGCGCGGCGAAGAGCCGGCCGGCCGCCCGAAGGGACAACGACGAGGTGGCGGGGGGTGACGATGGCGCCATGCAAGCAATTCTGCCAGTCGCCCCGACCCGGGGTCGACCGTCCGGTCAGGCCCCGGACCTCAGCGAGGGAGCGACGGTCCGCCGGGTGCCCGATGGAGCCGGGCGCTGCGCTCCTCGTAGCGGCGCCACAAGGTGGCGTTCATACCCGCACTGGCCACGACGATGCGCCCCAGCAGATAGGTCCAGAGCATGACCGTGAGCGCCACTCCGATCGCGCCGTAGGTCTCGGACTTCTTGGCCACCTGATGGGCGATCCAGTACACGGTCAGGGCGTGGAGCAGCTCGACGCCCACCGCCATGAGCAGGGCGCCGGGGATGAGCGCCCAGGACGGCACCCCGGCGTGGGGCAGGAGCGTCGTGACCCACCACCACAGGCCGAAGGCCAGGGCGGTGACGATGACGACGGTGAGCACGCTGCCGATGCCCCACGCCGCGCCGCGCAGGCGGTTGAGCCCGAGGACGAGGAACGACATGAGCAAGACGATGGCGATGAAGGCGAATGCGGCATTGTTCTTGGGCTTGACCCTCGGCACGCGCCAGACGAGGGAGTGGACGGCGTACAGCGCCTTGGTCACGCTGCGGCTCGTCGTCAGCAGCGCCCACACGGCCCCGATCATGAGGAGGATCTGCGTGCCGGTGCTCAGCTTGTGCGTGTTCACGACGGCGTGGGCGAGGACGCCGCTGATGCCGACGGACTTGGCTAGCTGCGCCGGATCGGTGCTGGCGGCGGACGAGGCGGCGCCCAGGACGGTGAAGGTCACGTAGACGAAGGGCACCATGAACAGGAACATCCGATAGGCGAGCGCGCCGGCCAGGATGCCCCCGCCCACGTTGGTGTCGAGGTCGTGGATCTGAAAGAGGGCGTCGACCACGGCCGATCGCTGGCGCCGCTCCTCGACTGCGACCACCAGCCGGCTGCGGTGCTCGGTGATCCAGTGCGTCGCCTGGGCCGACACGCCGCGCAGTCCCGGGGCCTGCTCGGTCGCCCGCTTGGCGCCGGCCGCGCCGTTGCTCGCCGCGGTGTTCCCGGCCGCGGCGTTCCCGGCCGCGGCGTTCCCGCCCGCGGCGTTCCCGGCCGCGGCGTTCCCGCCCGCGGCGTTCCCGCCCGCGGCGTTCCCGCCCGCGGCGTTCCCGCCCGCGGCGTTCCCGCCCGCGGCGTTCCCG
>DASPTT010000064.1:0-7057 GCA_035623275.1 Acidimicrobiales bacterium | reverse complement strand
CGAGCGGCCGAACCCATTTCACGGCCTGGTGAACCGCCCCAGGCCGAACGTGGGCCCGCCGTCGCCACTGCCCCGATGGGAGGCCGGGTCGGTGAACGCCACGACCCTCGAGTTGTTCGCCGACCGCGCCGTCCGCACCGGGCGGGGGCCGCATCTCCGACCACATCGATTTGGGGAACGGCGACTGGGCCAGGGAATCCTCCACCGTCTTTGGTTCGTGTGCGTGATGGTTGGCGCACTGAATGTGGCGAGATGGTACGAAGGTCCCGCGCCGCCCGAGACCAACGGCCCGGCGAACTCTCGCCCTCGGCACCTTGGCCGGCTCGACGGCGCATGGCCACATCGTGATGTGCCCGATCACATCGTCGGCTGGGAGAGTCCCGAGGTCGATGTCCTGGTGGTCGACGACGAGGACGCGGTGAGGACCACGATGGCGGAGATCCTCCGAAACGAGGGGTACGAGGTGGCCGAGGCTGCCAACGGCGAGCATGCGCTGGAGGCGTTGCGGGAGACAACCGTCGGGGTGATCCTCCTCGATCTCCACATGCCACGACTCGACGGGTTCGAGGTCCTGCAGCGACTGAGCCACCGCGACCCTCCGGTCATCGTGCTATCGGCGGCTGAGCCGGATCTGCGACCGGAAGACGGCGGGGTCATGATTCACGCCGTTGTGCGAAAGCCAGCTGACCCAGAGGACGTCCTGGGAGCCGTCGCCGAGGTGCTCGGTCGGTAAACTGCGGTCGGACATCTAGTGTCTCCGATGTCTCGAACATCACACCGTCGGGCTGGCCGGATTTGAACCGGCGACCTCTTGACCCCCAGTCAAGCGCGCTAACCAAGCTGCGCCACAGCCCGTATGGGGGCAGCCTACAAGAGCGTCGAGCAGCCATTGCTATCGTGCGAGGCCGCCGTGCCCACGCCGACCCACTCCCCCGTTCGCACTCCACGTCGCTCCGCCGGCGCGCTGCTGCTCACCTCGGCCCTCGCCGTCGGTGCGGCGGCCTGCTCGAGCGGCGGCGGGGACGGGTCGGCCTCGGGCGGCGGCGGGTCGTCGCACGGTGCGCCCTCGTGTGCGCTGGCGCCGGCGGCCACGGTGGGAGCCGCGCTCGGGCTGCCCCTCCAGGCCCCGAGCGTGCAGGACAACGGCACGGTGACCGTCTGCACCTATGCGGGCACGGGGACGGTCCCGGCCACCGTGATCGTCCGGTTCCAGACGGGCATGGACGAGGCGGCCTTCGCCGCCGGCCGGGCCGGCTTCGACCAGCACCAGGAGCCGACCACCGAGGTGACCGGGCTGGGTGACGCCGCGTACTCGTCGACCCTCGGGACCGGGCAGTTCCAGCAGAACACGATCGTGGTGCGCAAGGGCTCGACGGAGCTGCTCGTCTCCGCGCCAGCCCCCCTTCCCCAGGTCGAGGTGCTCGCTCGCCGGCTGCTGCCCGCCATCTGAGCCGTCGTCGGGCCAACGCGGGTCCTTGGTCCCTGGTTGGAGCCCTGGCCATCGGTCCATCGTGGTCCCATGGACACCACCGTCAGCCCCGCCGCCGTCGTCATGCCCGCCGCCGCCATCGAGGCGCAGGCATGGGTGCCACTGGGACCGATGGAGGGGGTGACGCACCGGGTGCTGTGGCAGGACGGCACCTCGATGGCGGGCGTGCTGCGGATCGAGGCGGGGCGCCGGCTGGGGTTGCACACGCACCGGGTCAACGACCACCACATCTGGGTGCTCGAGGGACGGGCGGAGATCCTGGGGCACGTGTTGGGACCCGGTTCCTACGTCTACGAGCCGAGCGGGGTCGAGCACGACATCGACGCATCGGCGACCGAGGGGTGCACGGTCTTCTACCTGTACGTGCGCCAGGCCGGCTGACGCTCACCGACGGCGGGTCGGGCCGCGTGGCCCGCGGCGGCGGACCGGGAGCGGCACCCGTCCCGGCACCGGCGCATCGCCCGTGGGCCGCGCGGCACCTCCGGGGTGTGGTCGCCGCCGCGCTGCTGGTCCTCTTCGGCGTGCTCGTCACGCTGGCAGGCACCTCGGGCAACGCCCCGGTGTCGCGCTCGACCTCCGGCAACACCGCCGGTGTGTTCCCGCACCGCATCGTCATCGGCGGCCTGGCCTCGGTGACCGGTCCCCTGCCGGCGATGTTCGCACCCGTGTTCGACGGCGTCACCGCCTACGTGGACATGGTGAACGCCGAAGGCGGCGTGAACGGGCGCCGCATCGTCTTCTCCCACAAGCTCGACGACCAGTCGAGCCCCTCCCTCGACGCCGCCCAGGCGCGGGCCCTCGTCGACCAGTACCACGTCTTCGCGGTGGTGGGCGTGGCCACGCCGTCGTTCACCGGGGCCGGATACCTCGCCTCCCACGACGTCCCGACGTTCGGGCTCAACGTGAACCCGAACTCGCAGTGGGGCGCGGGACCGTCCATGTTCGGCAACACCGGGTCCTACACCGACTTCACGTCGCCGCAGCTGCAGGCGGCCTTCCTGGCCGAGCAGCACCACGTGCGCGCCGCGGCGGTGATCTCCTACAGCATCGCCGAGGCCCAGCAAGGGTGCCAGACCGCGGTGTCGGCCCTGCACCGCTACGGCATCCCCGTGGCGGTCGACGACCTGAACGTACCGGTCCCGGTCGTGGACCTGCACGCGGACGTGAGCCGCATCAAGGCGTCGGGCGCCGACTTCGTCATCGCCTGCATGGACCTGAGCGGCAACGTCCTGCTGTCGGACACCATGGCCCAAGAGGGTGTGACCGGCGTCACCCAATACTGGTTCAACGGCTACGACGAGGCCGCGCTGGCCCAGTTCGCGTCCTCCATGCAAGGCGTGTACCTTCTCCTCCAGCACGTGCCCTTCGAGGTGGCCCAGCTCGACCCGGGCGTGTACCCGGGCATGGACCGCTACGAGGCCATGCTCAAGCGCTACGTCCCCGGCGCCTCGCCCTCGGAGGCGTCGCTGGCCGGATGGTGGAGCGCGGACCTGTTCGTCACGGGCCTGCGGTCCCTGGGGCGCCACGTGACCAGGTCGGGCCTGGTCCACACCCTGAACCAGATCACCGACTTCACCGCCGACGGCATCGTGCCCCCCATGAACTGGACCTTCATGCACGACCCGGTCACCGGGTCGATCAACTGCACCGCGTTCGTGGTCGTGCGCGACGGGCACTTCGTCCCCGTCTACGGCGTCCCCCCCAGCGTCTTCAGCTGCTTCCCGGTGCCCGCACCGGCGGGACCGCCTGTCGACACGCTGTCGCCGCTGCCGTCGGGCATCCCGCCGCTGCCGCCCACGCCGGGCTCGAACGTGCCCTTCGCCCCGACCCCCTGAGGGCCGGCACGGCACCCCGCCCGCCGGGCCGCCCCCGTGATCACCCGTGATGGACGAGCCAGGTGATCCCCTGATAGGCGCGGTAGGCGAGGTAGACCGCGGTCACGCCGATCATGAGCTTGAAGTGCCACGGGATGGGACGCCGGGCCAGCAGGTCGGTCTGGCAGGTGGGGCACTTGCCCTCCTCCAGCTCCTCCTCGTCGACCACCCGGTCGCAGGTGTCACACCACGGCATCGGGGCTCCTCACACCGGCGGGACGCCGTGGTGGCGCTCGCTGAAGCGCCGGTCCTTGCCGGTGGCCATGGCCACGCGCGCCACCAGCTCTCGCCGCAGGTCCTCGGGCTCGACCACCGCGTCGACGACCAGGTCCGCCGCCAGCCGCAGCAGGTCCACGTCCTCCAGGTACTCCTGGCGGCGCGCGGCGACGAAGGCCTCGCGCTCGCCCTCGTCGGCGATGGCGGCGATCTTGTTGGCGTAGACGGCGTTCACCGCCGCCTCCGGTCCCATGACGGCGATCTCGGCGGTGGGGAGGGCGAGGACCGCGTCGGGCTCGAAGGCGGGGCCGGCCATGGCGTAGAGCCCCGCCCCGTACGCCTTGCGCAGGACGACCGACACCTTGGCCACCGTCGCCTCGGACACGGCCGTGATCATCTTGGCGCCGTGGCGGATGATCCCGGCCCGCTCCACGGCGGTCCCGATCATGAACCCCGGGACGTCGGCCAGGAAGACGAGCGGGACGTTGAACGCGTCCGCACACCAGATGAAGCGCGCCGCTTTGTCCGAGGAGTCCACGAAGAGCACGCCGCCGAGCACGGCGGGGTTGTTGGCGACGATGCCCACGGGATGCCCCTGCAGCCGGGCCCAACCCACCACCAGCTCGGCGGCGAACGCCGGCTTGAGCTCGAAGAACGACCCCTCGTCGACCAGGGCGTCGATGACACGGTGGACGTCGTAGGGGGCCCGGGCGTCGTCGGGGAGCAGGTCGCGGGTGAACTCGAGCGCGGGCTCCTCGGGTATGGCCAGCGGAGGGTCGTCCCGCCACGACCCCGGCAGGTAGGAGAGGTAGGCCTTGGCCGCCTCGATGGCCGCGGCGTCGTCGGGGACGAGGTTGTCGCCGCACCCCGAGACGGTGGCGTGCATGCGCGCCCCGCCCATCTCCTCCAGCGTGGTGCGCTCGCCCACGACCATCTCGGCCATCCGGGGCGATCCCAGGTACATCGAGGCGTTGCCCTCGACCATGAAGACCACGTCGCAGAAGGCCGGGATGTAGGCGCCGCCGGCGGCCGAGGGCCCGAAGAGGCAGCACACCTGGGGCACGCGGCCCGAGAGCCGGACCTGGTTGTAGAAGATCCGTCCCGCGCCGCGCCGGCCGGGGAAGAGCTCGACCTGGTCGGTGATGCGCGCCCCGGCCGAGTCCACCAGCCAGACCACCGGCAGCTCGTGGGCCAGCGCGTACTCGGTGAGCCGGACGATCTTCTCGACGGTGCGGGCCCCC
The DNA here is from genome assembly GCA_035623275.1 of Acidimicrobiales bacterium. Classification (GTDB taxonomy): domain Bacteria; phylum Actinomycetota; class Acidimicrobiia; order Acidimicrobiales; family UBA8190; genus DASPTT01. The sequence continues at coordinate 2,237 of DASPTT010000064.1, read as the reverse complement.
CACGAGCCGGCCTTCACCGTGGGGTCGTTGGCCATCACGCACACCGGCCGGCCCTCCACCGCCCCCCGGCCGGTGACCACGCCGTCGGCGGGGAAGCCCGGTTCGAGGGCGTGGGCCAGCAGCCCGTCCTCGACGAAGGAGCCCGGGTCCAACAGGAGCTCGAGCCGCTGGCGCACGGGCAGCTTGCGCTGGGACGCCAGCTTGGCCGCGCCCTGCACGCGGTTGCCCTCGGTGGCCGCCTCGATGGCCGCACCGAGCTCCTTGTCCTTGTCGTGCGACCCCACGCTCACCTCCGCAGCCGCACCCGGATCACGATGGGCGTCGGGCCGATCCCGAACTCCTCGCGCAGGCGCCGCTCCAGGTACCGCACGTACGTGGCCGGCAGCCGTCGCGTGGCGAACAGCGTGAAGGTGGGCGGGTCGGCCGCACCCTGCACCGCGTAGCGGATACGCGCCCCGGGCGCGGGGTGCGCCGCCTGGAAGGCCCGGATCGCCCGGTTGAGCTCGCCGGTGGGGATGCGGCGATGGTAGGCCTCGATGGCCAGGCGCAGCGCGGGCAGGAGCTTGTGCACGCCGAGCCCGCTCTTGGCGCTGACCTTCACCACCGGCACGTCGCCGAGGAAGGCCAGACGGTCCTCGACGTCGGCGACGACCTGGGCCCGCTCGTCGCGCCCGACGAGCTCCCATTTGTTGAGCACGACCACCACCGGGCTCCCCGCCGCCCCGATGCGCTCGGCGAGGCGCTGGTCCTGGTGGCTCACGCCCTCGGTGGCGTCGATCACGAGGAGGGCGACATCGGCGCGGTCGAGCGCGTCGAGGGCGCGGACCATGGCGAAGTACTCCGTGCCCGACTCGGTGCGCGAACGCCGGCGGAGTCCAGCGGTGTCCACGAATCGAATGGGGCCCTCGGGGGTCTCGACCAGGGTGTCCACCGCGTCGCGCGTCGTGCCGGGGAGGTCGTGGACCACCGAGCGCTCGTCCCCGATGAGCCGGTTGAACAGGGTGGACTTGCCCACGTTGGGCCGGCCGGCGATGGCGACCCGGGGGCACTCCCCCGCCTCGGTCTCCTCGGCCGCGCCGGGGCGCATCGGCGTCGCCTCGCCACGGGCCGTTGCCGGTCCGGGGACCGGCAGGTGCCGCACCACCGCGTCGAGGAGGTCGCCCGTGCCGCGGCCGTGGAGCGCGCTGACCATGCACGGCTCGCCGAGGCCGAGGCCCACGAATGCCCACGCGTCGGCCTCCCGGCGGTCGTTGTCGACCTTGTTGACCACCACCATCACGGGTCGTCCGGCGCGCTGGAGGAGCCGGGCGACGGCGGCGTCCTCCTCGGTGATCCCGACGGTCACGTCCACCACGAGCAGGACCACGTCGGCTTCGGCCACCGCCCGCGCGGCCTGCGCGGACACCTTGGCGTCGAGCGCGTCGCCGCCGCCGAGCCAGCCACCGGTGTCCACCACGACGAAGGCCCGGCCGTTCCACTCGGCATCGAGCTCGAGGCGGTCCCGGGTCACGCCGGGGCGCTCCTCGACCACGGCCACCCGCCGGCCCACGATCCGGTTCACCAGCGTGGACTTGCCCACGTTGGGCCGGCCGACCACGGCGACCACCGGCCGGCGCGCGCGGTCCGCCGCCTCCGGCGCGCGGACCGCCTCCCGGGGCGACGCGGTCTCGCTCATCGCCGGAGGGTCTCCAGCGCGCGTCGCAGCGAGAGCCCGTCGCCGGCGACGACCTCCACCGCCCGCGGCAGGTCGTCGAGCCGGGTGCCGTCGATGAACCGGCCCTCGGAGAGACAGACATCGGGCAGCAGCACCCGGTGGTCGTCGGGGACGCCGGCCAGCGCCCGGGACACGTCGGCACCCGCCATGAGGCCGCTGACCGCGATGTTCCCGCCGAAGAAGGCGTTGGGGACCGCCCGCACCTCGACGTCCCCGAAGCCCCACTCGGCCAGAAGCGGCCCGAGCACGGCCTGGCCGTACTCGCCGGTGAGCACCACCACCGGGCCGTCGGGTGGGGCGGTGCCCGCCGCGCCCGCGGCCAGGCGCGGTGCCCGGTAGCCGGCTGCGGGCGCCCCGTCGACGGCGGCGAAGAACCCGTGGCGGACGCCGTGGGCGGCCCCCTCGTCCCCGCCGAACGCGGCCGCGAAGGCGCGGGCCATGCCCACGCCGTTCTCGTGCTGGGGGAAGCCCTCGTAGGCCTCGGCCTCGGGGAACGGGCGCCCGGCGAGCAGGTAGTACTCGT
>DASPTT010000063.1:0-37944 GCA_035623275.1 Acidimicrobiales bacterium | reverse complement strand
GAGGCTGAACTCCTGGACCATCCGGGCCAGCGCGTCGTAGATGGCCGTGTCGCCGTGCGGGTGGTACGTCCCCATGACCTCGCCCACCACCTTGGCGCACTTGGCGTGCGGCCGGTCGGGGCGGAGGTTCTGGTCGTACATGGAGTAGAGGATCCGTCGGTGCACGGGCTTGAGCCCGTCGCGCACGTCGGGCAGGGCCCGCGAGACGATGACCGACATGGAGTACTCGAGGAACGAGCGCTCCATCTCCTCCTGGATCTCGATGGGCTCGATGACCCCGGCGACGTCGACGTCCGTGCCGGTGCCGCCCCCGTCACCCCCGCCCGTGCCGGCCCCTGCGCCCGCACCACGTCTCGCCATTGCCGTCGTCGTCCTTCGTGTCGCGCGGGCCCGCGCCCGCGTCGCCCGGATGCCGTCCTCAGAAGTCGAGGAAGCGCACGTCCTTGGCGTTGGTCTGGATGAATTGGCGGCGCAGGTCCACGTCGTCGCCCATGAGCACCGAGCACACCTCGTCGGCCAGGGCGGCCTGCTCCACCTCGATCTGCAGCAGGGAGCGCCTGCCGCGGTCCATGGTCGTGTCCCGCAGCTCGTGGAAGTCCATCTCCCCGAGGCCCTTCAGGCGCTGGAACTCGGCCTTGTGGTTGGGGTTCTCGGCGAGGAAGCGCGCCTTCTCCGCGTCGTCCTTCAGGTAGATCTTCTCCTTGCCCACGAGCGTCGAGTAGAGCGGGGGCTGCGCCACGTACACGAAGCCGCCCTCGACGAGCGGCTTCATCTGGCGGAAGAAGAACGTCAGCAGCAGGGTGCGGATGTGCGAGCCGTCGACGTCCGCGTCGGCCAGGAGGATGACCTTGTGGTAGCGGATCTTCGCGACGTCGAAATCGTCGGCGAGCCCGGCGCCGATAGCCGAGATGAGTGCCTGGATCTCGGTGTTCTTGAGCATCTTGTCGATACGGGCGCGCTCGACGTTGAGGATCTTGCCCCGGATGGGCAGGATGGCCTGGGTGCGGGGGTCGCGCGCGTCCTTGGCCGACCCGCCCGCCGAGTTCCCCTCGACGATGAACAACTCGCTCTCGCGTGGCTCGCGCGACGAGCAGTCGACGAGCTTGCCCGGGAGTCCCGCGCCGTCCAGCGCGGACTTGCGCCGGGTCAGATCGCGCGCCGTGCGGGCGGCCACCCGGGCGCGCGCGGCGAGGTTGGACTTCTGGACGATCTGGTTGGCCTCGCGTGGATTCTCCTCGAGCCACTCCGAGAGCTTCTCGTTCGTCGCCCGCTCCACGAGCGAGCGCACCGAGACGTTGCCCAGCTTGGCCTTCGTCTGGCCCTCGAACTGCGGATCCCGCAGCCGCACGGAGATGATGGCGGTCAATCCCTCGCGGATGTCCTCGCCGAGGAAATTGTCCTCCTTCTCCTTGAGCTGGCCCTTGCCACGCGCGTAGCGGTTCACCACGTTGGTGAGGGCCTTCTTGAACCCCTCCTCGTGCATCCCGCCCTCGATCGTCGAGATCCCGTTGGCGAACGAGTGGATCGACTCGTGGAACCCGGTGTTCCACTGCAGGGCGATCTCGACCTCCTGGCCGTCCTCGCTCTGCGTGTAGGAGCAGACCTTGCGGAACAGGCCCTCCTTGGCGTGGTTCAGATGCTTCACATAGTCGACGATGCCGCCGGTGTACTTGTAGATGACCTGCTGCTCGCGCCCGGAGCGCTCGTCGGCGAAGCGGATCTCGAGACCCTTGTTCAGGAACGCCATCACCTGCAGCCGCTCGAGCACCGTCTGGGCGCGGAAGTCGGTCTCCTCGAAGACGTCGGGGTCCGGCCAGAAGGCCACCGTCGTCCCCGTCCGGCCGCGCGGCGCGTTGCCCGTCACCGCGAGCGGCTTGGTGCGCTCCCCGCCGTTGGCGAACTCCGCCACGTGGTGCTTGTCGTTGCGGTCGATCTCGAGGACGAGCTTCTTCGACAGGGCGTTGACCACCGACACCCCCACGCCGTGGAGCCCGCCCGAGACCTTGTAGCCCGACCCGCCGAACTTGCCCCCTGCGTGCAGCGTGGTGAGCACGAGCTCGGCGGCCGAGCGGTCCGGGTACTGCTCGTGGGGGTCGACCGGGATGCCGCGGCCGTTGTCCACCACCCGGCAGGCGCCGTCGGCCAGCAGGGTGACGTCGATGCGGGTGCAGTAACCGGCCATCGCCTCGTCGACGGCGTTGTCCACCACCTCCCAGATCAGGTGGTGCAGGCCGGTCGGACCGGTCGAACCGATGTACATGCCGGGCCGCTGGCGGACGGGCTCGAGCCCCTCCAGCACGGTGATGTCGGCGGCGTCGTAACTCTCGGCGCGCGTGCTCGCGCTCGCTTTCGCCTCTGCTTTCAGCGCCACAAACGCGCCCCTTCTCCAGCCTCCGCACCGGGTCGGGCACCGCCGATTCGGGCTCCGGATCTGAGCCTGGAAACCATGGTGCCGATGGGTTTTATTGTACCAGGACGGTGCGCGCGGACCGGCCAGCGACGGCCGCGGCGGACCGGCGCCGGGCGTGCCGTTCGCCCCGTGCGCCGTGCCCCGGTGTCGTGCCCGGAGGCATGCCGGGACGCATGCCCGGAGGCATGCCGGGACGCGTGCCGGGACACGTCAGCGCCGCACGCGCACTTCGATGTCGTCGGGTGCTCGCGCGCCCCCGGTGACCTCGCCGACTCGCTGGAGCACTTCGGTCCGCAGGTGCTTGATCTGCACCGCCCACGCGGGGTGATCGGCGGTCACCACGAGCGTGGTGCCCTCGATCCGCAACGGCCGGACATGGGCCGCGACCGCGGGCCCCACGATCTCCTCCCAACGCGAGAACACCGCGCCCACGACGTCCGCCCTGCCCATGCCGAGCCGGTCGGCCACCACACCGAGCGACTCGGCCAGGGGCGTCGGCCCGTCGGTGGAGCGGGCGCGGCGATCCCTCATCGCGCGCCGCCCGCGCCCACCAGGGTGCCGTCGGCCACCTCGACGACCCGGTCGGCGGCCACCACCGGTGGCGGGTCCACGGCCGTGGTGAGCAGCACCTGCCCGGGCGGCAGCTGCTCGACGAGTGCGGCGGCACGGCGAGGGTCGAGCTCCGAGAACACGTCGTCGAGCAGCAGGGTCGGTGCCTCGGGGCTCCGGGCGGTGGCGGCGGCATGGGTGGCCAGGCGCAGGGCCAGGGCCACACACCGCTGTTCCCCCTGGGACGCGTGGGTGCGCGCCGGGCGGCCGTCGACGGAGAGCTCGAGCTCGTCGCGATGGGGCCCGACCGTCGAGGCACCGCGCCGAAGGTCCTCCGCCCGACACGCGGCCAGCGCGGCGGCCAGCGGACCCGCCCACGACCGCCGGTAGCGCATCGTCACCCGGTCGCCCACCCCGGCGAGGTGCGCGTAGGCACCGGCCACCGCGGGGCCCAGCTCCTCCACCAGCGCCTCGCGCGCCAGCGCCAGCGCGTCCCCGGCCGCGGCGAGGCGCTCGTCCCACACGTCCAGCGTGCTCAGCACCTCGGGCTGCGCACGACCGCCGGCCTGGCGCAGCAGCGCCCCGCGCTGGCGCAGGATCCGCTCGGCGTCGGCGACGAGGGTCTCGTGGCGCGGATGGGCGTCGATCAACGCGTCGTCGAGGTAGTCGCGCCGCCCCGCCGGCCCGCCTTGGACGAGCGCAAGGTCGTCGGGGGAGAACACGGTGGTGCGCAGCGCCTCGGCCAATTCGACCCGCCGGCGCACGACCTGGCGGTTGACCTGGGTCCGCAAGGACCCGGCCTCGGGGATCTCGGCCTCGATCAGCACGAGGCGCCCACCCGCGACGCACTCGGCGCGGACGACGGCGCGCCGTGCGCCGTTGCGCACGAGCGCCTCACGCGGCGCGCCGCGGATCGAGCGTTGCCGCGAGAGCCACCCGACCGCCTCCAGCACCGACGTCTTCCCCGCGCCGTTTGGGCCCCGCAGCACCGTCAGGCCGGTGGGGTCGGGCTCCACGGCGGCCTCGGCGAAACACCGGAAGTCGGTGAGCCACAGCCGGGTGACGGCCATCGCGGGGGCCGGCGCGGGCCGCTCAGGGCACGCGCACCGGCATGAGCAGGTACCGGTAGTCCTCGTGCTCGGGGGCCCGGACGGTGGCGGGCTTCGTGGCGTCGACCGTCTCGAGGATGACCTCGTCGCCCATGGCGGCCTCGACCCCGTCGATCAGGTACGACGGGTTGAACGCGATGGTGAGCTCCTCGCCCTGGTAGTCGGCGTCGACGTCCTCGCTGGCATGCCCCACCTCCTGCGAGAGCACCGTCAGCTCTACGCTGCCGGGGCGCATCGACATCCGCACCGGCGTGGTGTTGTCGCGCACGAGCAGCCGCACCCGCCGCAGCGCGTCGAGCAGGGCGTCCTTTCCAACCCGGAGGTTGTTCGGGTACCCGGGCGGGATGAGCTGGCGGTAGTCGGGGAAGCGCCCGTCGAGCAGGCGGGTGGTCAGGTGGACGCCGGCGACCGTGAACGTGGCGTCGAGGTCGCCGACCGAGAAGCCGACCTCGCCGGCGGACTCCTCCTTGCCCGCGCCGCTCGGCAGCAGGCGCTGGAGCTCGGTCAGCGCGCGCGCCGGCACCAGGATCTGCTCGGTGCCCTCGGGCAGCGGGCGAGTCCCGGCCAGGTCGCGCATGGCCAGACGGTAGGAGTCGGTGGCCACGAGCCGGATCCCGTCGCCCTCGGCGGCCACGAGCACACCGGTGAGCAGGGGCCGGGCGTCGTCGTTGGAGGCGGCCCGGACCACCTGGCGGAGGGCCTCGGCCAGGCCCGCGGCGGGCAGTGCCACCTGCTGGGGCCGGGGCTCGGGCAGGACCGGGTAGTCCTCGACCGGGTACGTCCGCACCACGAAGCGCGAGCGCGCCGCGGAGATCTCGACCTCCTCCTCGCCGCCCTCGAAGGTCACCGCGCCCGGCTCGAGCGAACGGACGATGTCGGCCGTGAGGCGCGCCGGCGTGACGCAGGCCCCGTTGTCGAGCCCGATGGCCTCCACCTCGACCCGCACCGTGAGATCGAGGTCGGTCCCCACCACGGTCAGTCGGTTGCCCTCCGCCCCCACCCGCACGCCGCCGAGGGCGGGGGAGGTCGAGCTGCGGGCCGTGACGGCACGGCTGGCGGTGGCCAGGGCTTCGACGAGGGTGTCTCGCTCACAGCGGAACTTCACGTCAGATCCTCTCCCAAAAGGAATTCAATTCTGGCAGTGACGGTAATAGGGCGTGTGGATTGTGGATGACACCCTGTCCGCCGAGGTCAGGGGGCAGGGACCCTTCCACACGGGATGCACCGCGTCCACCGCGCCGACACGGGTGCCCGCCCCGGTGCCCCGGCCGTCCACCGGACGGCGGCCCCGTCCACAACTGCGCCACGTCTTTCCCACAGGGCGGTCCGACGACGCGCGCGCGTCTCGTCCCTCATGCCCCGCTCTTGATCTTGATGATGAGGTCGCTCACCTGGTCGAAGATCTGCCGGCGCTCCTTCATGAGCGAGGAGATCTTGCGGACGGCATACATCACGGTTGTGTGGTCCTTGCCGCCGAACTCCCGGGCGATGGCGGGGTAGGAGAAGTCGGTGAGCTCCCGAAAGACGTACATGCCGATCTGCCGGGCGTTCACCAGGGGCCGGGTCCGGCATCCCCCGCGCAGGTCGTCCACCGTGAAACCGAAGGCCGCCGCGGTCTCCTCCAGGATGAGCTGGGGGGTGATCCGCCGGGGCTGGCCGGCCGAGACGATGTCCGACAGCACGTGCTCGGCCAGATCGCGCGACAGGGGCTGGCGGTTGAGGCTGCCGTAGGCGGTCACCCGGATGAGGGCCCCCTCCAGCTCCCGGATGTTGTCCTTCACGTGGGTGGCGATGAACTCCAGGACCTCTGGCGGGACCGGCGTGGACTCCCGCTCGGCCTTCTTGGCCAGGATGGCGATCCGGGTCTCCAGCTCGGGCGGCTGGACGTCGGTGATGAGTCCCGAGAGGAACCGGCTGCGGAGGCGGTCCTCCAACGTGGCGATGGACTTGGGCGGACGGTCGGAGGTCAGCACGACCTGCTTGGAGGACCCGTAGAGGTGGTTGAAGGTGTGGAAGAACTCCTCCTGGAGCGACTCCTTGCCCTCCATGAACTGCACGTCGTCGATGAGCAGGACGTCGCAGTCGCGGTAGCGGCGCTTGAAGGCCGTGGTCGTGTTGTTCCGGATGGCGTCGACGAATTCGTTGAGGAACGTCTCGGTGGACACGTAGCGGATGTGGCGGCGAGGGAAGTTCTCGCGCACGTAGTTGCCGATGGCGTGCAGGAGGTGCGTCTTGCCCAGGCCAGCCCCGCCGTGGATGAACAGCGGGTTGTAGGACAGGGCGGGCATCTCGGCCACAGACAGGGCAGCCGCGTGCGCGAAGCGGTTCGACGACCCGATGACGAAGGCGTCGAACGTGTAGCGGGGGTCGAGACCGACGTCGTCGGTCTCGTGACGCCGGGACGCTCGCGCGGCACGCGACCCCTCCCCCGCGCCGCCGGCGCCGGCGCCGGGCCGAGCGGGCTCCACGTCCTCGAGGAACGGGGCGGAGAACAGCGTGTCCTCGGGCTCGGGGGGCGTCAGCGGCAGGACCTCGAGGCGCACCTTGACCTCGCGCGAGGCCGCGTCGGTGGCCACGGCGGCGAGCAGGCCGAGGAACCGGGACTCCACCCGGTCCCGCACCAGGGTGCTCGGGGCGCCGACCACGAGCAGGTCGCCGTCGAACGACTGGGGTGTGAGGCCGGCGAGCCAGGTACGCCAGGTGGCGTCGGACACCTGCTCGCGGAGGGCTTCACCGCAGCGCTTCCACAGGTCGTTCGTGTCGTTCACCAGGGACTCCACCCTCCGCTCGCCAGATCTGTCCACAAGGAGATCCACAGGTGTGGATTGCCCGAAAGCCTGTCTCCGCCCGCGCTGTGCGGGGTGTGTCAGTCGGCCCCGGGGAAGGAGGACCCTCCCGGGGAATCGCCGTGAGGCGGGCCCCCGGTGGCCCCGACGGTACACCGGCGCGACCGGTGCTGCTAGTGGTGAAACGAGGGACGCCCGTGCCTGGGACGATCGGCCGGTCGCCATCGGGGCGCCGGCTCGTCCACGGCCTGCGACGCGTCCCCGCCCCGCCGCGCGCCACCACGGGCGGCAGGGTCGCCTGGTCGGAAAGGACCCTGCTCGCATAGCATGGCTGGACGAGCCGACGAGCGGCGGTGCGCACGGGCGCACGCCGCCGGGGGCCGGTCGTGACGATCGCCGGCCGGCCTCGAGCAGGGGAACGAGAGGAAAGTGAAGAGGACCTATCAGCCCAACACGCGCAAGCGGGCCAAGAACCACGGGTTTCGCCACCGGATGTCGACTCGTGCCGGCCGCGCCATCGTGCGGGCACGACGCCTCAAGGGGCGCCGCCGCCTCACCGCGTAGCCTGGTCGGGCCGGCGTGGTGTGGCGGATCCGTGACCGCGCCACGTTCGAGGCGCTGCGTCGCTCCGGCCGCCGGGCCCGGCGAGGGCCGGTCACGGTGACGTATCTGCCGGTGAGCGGCGGACCGCCCCGGGTGGCCTACGCCGTGGGCAAGCGCGTGGGCGGGGCCGTCCAGCGCAACCACCTGCGGCGGCGGCTGCGGGCGGCGGTGGCCGAAACCGCCCCGGCGATGGCGCCGGGCGCCTACCTGGTGGCCGCCGGCCCGGAGGCCACCGCATGTGGATTCGAGGAGTTGAAGAGGACCGTGGCAGCAGCGATGGCATCCGCCAGCGAGGAGCAGGGGCAGTGAACCCCCAGGTCACAGCCTCGCGGCCCGGCACCGGCGGTGCCGACCCGACGATGGCGCCGGCGCCCGCCCCGGCTCCGCCAGGAGTCGGCGCCCGCCCCGGCCCCGTGGCCCGGGTGCTCCTGGCCGCCGTCCGCCTCTACCAGGCGGCCCGTGTGGGGCGCCCGTCGCCGTGCCGGTACCTGCCGACCTGCTCGTCCTACGCCCGAGAGGCGATCGAGGTCCACGGGGCCTGGCGCGGCGGTCGGCTGGCGCTGCGCCGCATCTCGCGCTGTCACCCCTGGGGCGGGCACGGGTTCGACCCCGTGCCGGAACGGAGGAATGGCCGATGAGCGCCGTCCTGTTGGCCAGCACGCTCGGCGACATCTTCAAGCCGCTCTACGAGGCGATGGCGTGGCTGATCGCCTTCTTCTACCGGATCGTCCCGAACTACGCCTTCGCCATCGCCATGCTCACCATCGTGGTGATGGGGATCACCGCCCCGCTGACGGTGAAGAGCACCAAGTCCATGACGGCGATGCAGCGCCTGGGCCCGGAGCTCAAGAAGATCCAGCAGAAGTACAAAGGGGACCGGACCCGTCTCAACGAAGAGATGATGAAGCTCTACAAGGAGCACGGGGTGAATCCGGCGGGCGGCTGCCTCCCCATGCTTCTCCAGTTCCCCATCTTCATCGTCCTCTATGGCGTGATCCGGGGCCTGACCAATACGCTGGCGGTGAACGGGCATCAGGTGCTGGTCAACGGCCACCCGGTGGCCCAGCCCCGCTACATCAGCCACAACACCAAGCTCTACCACGACCTGGTGGCGAGCCACGGGCAGATGATGGCGTTCGGTATCAACCTGTCGGAGAAGGCCCTGGGCCACCACAGCTCGGTGGCTGCCGCCATCCCCTATTACGGCCTCGTGCTCTTCGCCATCGGCTTGCAATGGCTGCAAATGCACCAGCTCAATAGCAGGAACCCTCAGTACGCGCAGGCGAATCCGCAGGCGGCCGCGTTGCAGAAGTATATGCCTATAATTTTCGGGTTCATATACATCACAATTGCCGCCGGTGTGAACATCTATTTCATCGTCTCGAGCCTGTGCCGCATCGGCATCCAGGAGGCGGTGTTCCGCTCCGGGGTCCTCGAACGCAAGCCCGCCCCCGCCGAGGAGATGCTCCCGGGGCGCACGGGATCGGGCGGCAAGCCCGCCGCGCCGCGGCGCCGGACGATCATGGACCGCCTGGCCGAGGCGCAGCAGCGGGCGCTGGATGCCCAGAAGGCCCAGCAGCTGCAGCAGGAGCGCCGGGGCGCGCTGGACGCCGAGGCGCGGGACGTCACCAAGGATCGGGCGCCGGACAAGGGAACAGCGGGCGCCAACGGCGGCAAGCGGACGGCGCCGGCCGGCGGCGCGGCCGGCAACGGCAAGAACGGATCGAGAGCCCCAGGGTCGAGCGGTGGTCCGACGAGGGCCGGTGGCAGCACCACCGGCGCCGGGAAGCAGACGGCACATCCGCGGGCCAAGGGGAAGCGGGCAAGAAAGGCTCGTTGACACATGGAATGGGTGGAGACCACCGGAAAGAGCATCGACGAGGCGAAGGAGGCGGCGCTCGACCAGCTCGGCGTGGACGCGTCGGACGCGGAGTTCGTGGTGATCAGCGAACCGAAGGCGGGCCTCTTCGGCCGCATGCGGGGCGAGGCCCGGGTGCGGGCCCGGGTGCGGCCGACGGCGCCGCGGCCCAAGCGCGGGCGTTCCCGCCGCTCAGAGGGCGGGGCTCGCCGGTCCGAGGCCCGCGCGGGCGGGTCCGGGAGTGCTTCGGGTGCCGCAGGGGGCGGCGGGGGCGCCCGGTCGGGTCAGGGACAGCGTGGAGGCGTCGCCGTCGCCGAGGGCGACGGCGAAGGCCCGGAGTCCAACGGCACCGCGGCGTCGGTCGACGGGGCCGGTCCCGGCGGCGGGCGCGCCCCGGGGGGCTCGACCCAGGGCGGGACCGCGACGCGCAAGCGCCGTCGCCGGGGCGGGCGGGGACGCTCCCGCGGTGGCGGGGGCGCGCCGGGCACGGCTACCGGCGCCGGCCCCGGTAGCGGGGCGGGTAGGCCCGCAGAATCGGATCGGAGCGAGGGCGGGGAGACCCGCCGGACGAGCAAGGGGACCGAGGAGGAGATGGTGGAAGGGGCGCTCTCGTTGGAGGAGCAGGCTGAGTCGGCTCGTGAGTTCGTCGAGGGGCTCGTCCGGGAGATGGGTCTGCAGGCCGAGGTCGGCGTCCGCCTGGTGGACGACGAGACGGCCGAGGTGACCGTGGCCGGAGAGGAGCTCGGCCTTCTCATCGGGCCGGGCGGGGCCACCCTGAGCGCCCTGCAGGAGGTGACGCGAACGGTGGTGCAGCGCCACACCGGTGGCCACAGTGACCGGATCATCGTCGACGTGGCCGGCTACCGGGCCCGACGGGCCGAGGCGCTGGCCCGATTCGCCACCAAGATCGCCGAGGAGGTCCTCAGCACCGGCGAGGAGCGGGCACTGGAGCCCATGAGCCCGCCGGACCGCAAGGTCGTCCACGACACCGTCAACGGCATCGACGGGGTCCGGACCCGATCGGAGGGCGAGGAGCCGCGTCGGTTCATCGTGATCTGCCCCTCGGGCGAGCCCACCGGGGACGACGCCGGCGACTGATCGGCACCCGGCGCAGAGCGGACCGTCGCTGATGGCCGGGCCCGCGGCACGCCCTGACGCCGTCCCCTCTGCGCTCCTCGAGCTCCTCGAGCGGAGTCGTTCGCTGGGCTTCCTTGGTCCTGGGTCGGTCGCAGGGCACGTCGAGCACGCCCTCGGGTTCGACCGGGCCCTGTCCTGGGCAGGGGCTCCCTCGCCGGCGTCCGCCGTCGATCTCGGCAGCGGTGGCGGCGTCCCCGGGCTGGTACTGGCGTGGCGGTGGGCCGACGCCGTGATGGTGCTGCTGGACTCTTCGGCCCGCCGGAGCGACTTCCTGGCCGAGGCGGTCGGCCGGCTCGGCTGGTCGGGGCGGGTCCACGTGGTGCGTGATCGGGCCGAGGTCGCCGGGCGTGTGGAAGGGCTCCGGGGATCCGCCGACGTGGTGGTCGCCCGCAGCTTCGGTCCCCCACCGGTGACCGCAGAGTGCGCTGCCCCCTTCCTGCGGGCAGGGGGCTGGCTGGTGGTGTCGGAGCCCCCGGAGGTGGAGGCACGGTCGATCCCCGACAGCCGGGAGGTGCTCCGCTGGCCCGAGGCCCCCTTGGCCGAGCTGGGGATCGTGCCCGTTGGCCGGTACCGCGACCGCTTCGGCTACCAGGTCCTCCGCCAGCTCCTCCCCTGCCCGGAGCGCTATCCCCGCCGGGTTGGAGTCCCGGCCAAGCGGCCCCTGTACCCGGTGCCGGACGGCGCCGAGGCCTGAGCGCACGTTTCACGGGAAACATCCAGGGCCACCGCGGCCCGGATTCTCTTGTCCTCGGACCCGGTGCGTCCAGGTGATTCACGTGAAACCGCGGATTCGGTGGCTCCAAAGTCTTGACCGGGGCTTCACGGATGTGAAGGATGGGGTCCGTGAACTCGAGTTACCCCACGCGTTGACGTGCGCGTCCGCATGCGAGGGCGCGAAGCCCGCAGCAACCAGGCAACAAACGCCGCCGAGACCCCGGCAGAGCTTGCAGAGCCGGAGACGACGGCCACACAGCAGCCCGCCGAGCCGGGGTCGGTCCAGGCGGAGGTGACCGAGTCCCCTGTCGCGCCCCTGGTGCCCGACACTGGCGCCGAGGCCGTGACCGATGGGGGCCAGGGCGGCCAGCGAGGAGACGTGGCGGCGCGCCCCGTCATCCGGGACCGCGACAAGGTCGAGATCATGGTGGAGGACACGCCTCCCGGTGAGTACGTCCCCCGGCCCCTGCCCCGGGTCATCGCCGTGGCCAACCAGAAGGGCGGCGTGGGCAAGACGACCACGGCCGTGAACCTCGGGGCCGCCCTGGCGGAGATCGGGTTCCGGGTCCTGGTGGTCGACCTCGACCCACAGGGCAATGCCACCACCGGGCTGGGCATCGACGCCCGCAACTTCGAGATCTCGATGTACGACGTGATCATGCGGGACACAGACCTCGAGGACGCCATCGAGCCCACCAGCATGAAGAACCTCTTCCTGGCCCCGGCCACCATCGACCTGGCCGGTGCCGAGATCGAGCTCGTCCCGTCGTTCAGCCGGGAGCTCAAGCTGCGCAAGGCACTGGAGACGGTGGTCGACGACTTCGACTTCGTCCTCATCGACTGCCCGCCTTCGCTGGGCCTCATCACCATCAACGGCCTGGCAGCCGCCGGCGAGGTCCTCGTCCCCATCCAGTGCGAGTACTACGCGCTGGAGGGTCTGGGCCAGCTCCTGCGCAACGTGCACCTGGTGCAGACCAACCTCAACGAGTCGCTCGAGGTGTCGACCATCGTGCTGACCATGTACGACGGGCGGACGAAGCTGGCCGAGCAGGTGGCCGAGGAGGTGCGGACCCACTTCGGCTCGAAGGTGTGCCGGAACGTGATCCCGAGGACCGTCCGCATCTCGGAAGCGCCGTCGTTCGGCCAGCCCATCACGGTGTTCGACCCGAGCTCACGTGGTGCCATCGCCTACCGGGAGCTGGCAAAGGAGGTCAGTGGTGGCAAGGCGTAGTGGGTTGGGCAAGGGCCTGGGCGCCCTGATCCCGACCGAGGTGACCCGCGAGGGCGGCTCCATGCTCCGGGAGGTGCCGGTGTCGAGCATCCGGCCCAACCCCCTGCAGCCCCGCACCTATTTCGACGAGGAGGCACTCGTCTCCCTGGCCGCGTCGATCCGGGAGGTGGGCGTCCTCCAGCCGATCCTGGTGCGGGAGACGGCCCCCGACGACTACGAGCTGATCGCCGGCGAGCGGCGCTGGCGAGCGGCGCGGCGCGCCGGGCTCCAGACCATGCCCGTCCTGGTCCAGAGCGCGGCCACCGACGCCCACAGCCTCGAGCAGGCCCTGGTCGAGAACCTCCACCGGGAGGACCTCAACGCGCTGGAGGAGGCGGGCGCCTACCAGCAGCTCATCGACGAGTTCGGCTACACCCACGAGCAGGTGGCGTCGCGCGTCGGTCGCAGCCGGAGCGCCGTGACCAACACCCTCAGGCTCCTCCAGCTGCCGGCCGGGGTCCAGCGCGCCCTCGCCGACGGCGCCATCAGCGCCGGCCACGCCCGGGCGTTGCTGGGTACGCCCGACCGCACCCTTCAGGAGGAGCTGGCCAAGCAGATCGTGGCCGAAGGGTTGAACGTCCGCGCGGTGGAGGAGATCGTCCGCCAGCGGACGCACATCGAGGGCGGCGGTGAAGGGGCGGAGGAGCTCGTCGCGTCCCCGGACAGCCCGGCCGGAGCGCCGGCCACGGCCATCTCCCCGATCCCCCGGCGGTTGCGGGCCCCCGGCGTGCTCGAACTCGAGGAGCTCCTCTCCGACTACCTGAACACCAGGGTCAAGGTCGACATGGGCGGCAAGCACGGCCGCGTGCTCATCGACTTCGCCACCCTGGAGGACCTCGAGCGCATCTACAAGCTCATGGTAGGTGGCGCCCCACCCGGAGCCTGACCCCGCCGGCCGCACAGCGGTGCTCACGTAGCGCGGTCGCGCTTGCCGAGCACCACCGGGTCTTTCGCGCACTGAGTGAAAACCCAACGTACACAAAACGTCGAGTGAATCCACACTCTGGGGATAGCTCTGTGGATATTCCGGGGTTGGAAGCCTCGACCTTGGGCCGGGTTCGGCCCATTGGCGCGATCAGTCCAGGGGCGTGAGCACCCAGGTCGACAGGGCGTCGACCACGGCCTGGCCCACCGTCCGCACGTGCTGGACGACGGCCGACGCGGGCCCCATCTCGCAGATCACCGCCGGCATGCGGGTCTCGCGCAGGACCGGCAGGCTCATGCCCCGGGCCCCGCCGGCCGGGACCTGAAGGGCTCGGGCCACGGCGTCCTGGATGAGCTCCGCCAGGCGCCGGCCCCCGGCCGACTCGTACTGGAAGCCGCTGTAGTAGGCGCTGGAGCACCCCGAGGCGGCCGGGTCCATGCGAAACCCCACGTAGACCTCCACGTCGGCCACGTTGGCCGCGGCGGCCTGGGCCGAGCCGTCGGGGTGCACCAGGGGGACGACCAGCGCGCCCTCCTCCACCAGGCGGCGGCGGATGGCGGCCACGAGCACGTCGAGACCGCCGTCGTGGCCCAGGGCGATGCGCCGCCCCGCCAGGGTCCTGGGCGCCTGGCGCAGGCGCTCCCGGTCGCGCACGGTGCTCACCAGCTCCGGGTCGTGATGGCGGGGCATGACGCGCAGCAGCTCGCGCAGGGTCAGGGCACCGACGATGCCGTCGACGGGCAGGCCGAGGTTGCGCTGGAATTCGCCGAGCGCGCCCGCCGTCAGGTCGCCGAAGATGCCGTCGACGCGTCCGGAGTCGAAGCCGAGGGCAGAGAGCCGGTGTTGGAGCTCGGCCACGTCGTCGCCGCGGAACATGGGCCGGCGGTTGTAGAGGAAGCGGTCGCCGAGGCGGAACCCGGCCTCGACCAGCGCGTTCCACGTCTGGGGTCCCACGACCCCGTCGACACGCAGCCCGCGCCGGTGCTGGAAGGCCTCCACCGCCGCCCGCGTGCCCGGGCCGAAGACCGCGGCGGGGTCGGGCAGCGTCGGCAGCCCCAGGGCGACGAGTCGCTGCTGGACGTCCGCCACCCCCTCGCCCCGGTCCCCGGGGTGCAGGGGTAGCGCGGTGGCGCTCAGAGGTAGGAGGCCAATTCCTGGAGGAGCTGCGCCTTGCCCCGGGCCCCGACGATCCGGGCCTCGGGCTGGCCGTCCTTGAACAGGATCAGGGTCGGGATGCTCATCACCTCGTAGCGGCGTGTCACGTCGAGGTTCTCGTCGATGTTGAGCTTCGCGACCTCGATCTTGTCCCCCTGCTCGGTCGAGATCTCCTCGAGGATGGGGGCGATCATCTTGCATGGACCGCACCACTCGGCCCAGAAGTCCACCAGGACCGGCGTCTCGGCCGCCTTGACATGCTCGTCAAAGGTAGCGTCGCTCAGGGTCGTGATCCGCTCGCTCATCGTCCGTCCTTCCGTGCCCCACCGTGCGGGGTCGGTTCTCACAACAGCGGCCCGTCCCGGTCCATTCCGGCCGCCCCGGCGCCGCGCCCGGCGCCGGG
Organism: Acidimicrobiales bacterium; assembly: GCA_035623275.1. Classification (GTDB taxonomy): domain Bacteria; phylum Actinomycetota; class Acidimicrobiia; order Acidimicrobiales; family UBA8190; genus DASPTT01. Next base: position 23,025 of record DASPTT010000063.1, on the reverse strand, counting down.
GCGCGGGCCCGACCTGGTCAGGCGGTCAGGCGTGTCCCTGGGCCTCCAGCCAGCGCTCCACGTCGATGGCCGCCATGCAGCCCGACCCCGCCGCCGTCACCGCCTGGCGGTAGACGTGGTCCTGGACGTCGCCGCAGGCGAAGACACCCTCGACACTCGTGTTCGTGCCGGCGTGGGTCGTGATGTAGCCGGCGTCGTCCATCTCCAGGGCGCCGGCGAACACCGCCGTGTTGGGCACGTGCCCGATGGCGACGAACAGCCCGGTGACGGGGAGCGTGCCCTCCTCGCCGCTGACCACGTCGCGCAGCGTCACACCGGACACCTTGCCGTCGCCCAGGACCTGCGTGACCACCGAGTTCCATCGGAACGAGATCTTCTCGTTGGCGAAGGCGCGGTCCTGCATGATCTTCGAGGCGCGCAGCTCCTTGCGCCGGTGCACGAGCGTGACCGACCGGGCGAAGCGGGTGAGGAACGTGGCCTCCTCGATGGCGGAGTCGCCGCCGCCGACCACGGCGATGTCCTGTTCGCGGAAGAAGAAGCCGTCACAGGTGGCGCAGGTGGAGACCCCGTGCCCGAGCAGGAGGTCCTCGCCGGGCACCCCGAGCATGAGCGACTGGGCGCCCGTGGCGATGACGAGTGCCCGGGTCACGACGTCGGGCTCCGGCGCGCCGGGGTCGTCGGTCCAGAGCTTGAACGGCCGGGCCGAGAGATCGACGCGCCGGACCTTGGCCCCGAGGAACTCGGCGCCGAAGCGGGCCGCCTGACCGCGGAACTGCTCCATGAGCTCGGGGCCGAGGATCCCGTCGACGAACCCCGGGTAGTTCTCCACCTCGGTGGTCAGCATCAGCTGGCCGCCGGGCTGGTCGCTGGTGGAGGAGGGCTCGCCTTCGACGACGAGCGGGCGGAGGTTGGCCCGCGCGGTGTAGATGGCCGCCGTGAGCCCGGCGGGGCCCGAGCCGACGACGACGACGTCGCGCGTGTCGGGCATCAGGCCGCCTCCGCCGATTCCTCGGCCTCGGAGCGGCGCTGGGACCAGGCGACGATCCCGGCCACGACGAAGAGGAAGCCGAGCAGCAGGTACGACGCCCAGACCCGGCCGTCGAACACGTAGACGGTGAGGACGCGCACCAGGGCGATGGTGAGGAGCAGGGACACCACCAGGGCCATCGTGCCCACGATGACGCCGAAGACGAGACCCCGGGCCACCAGCATGAGGGGCCGGATGACCTGGACCCGGAAGGCGGTGACGACCCCGTCGATGGTGTCGGCCACCTGGGCCGGCCATTGGCCCCCGACCGTGGCGTCGCGCCAGCCCTGCCCGGTGCCCGAGCCCGCCGCCGGGCCGAGACCCGGCGACGCGCCGTTCGGGCCGCCTCCGTCGCGCGGCGGGGTGCCCATGGTGTCGTCCATTGCCGAGAGGTTAGTGGGGAGCGTCGGCGCGGCGGCCGGCCCGGCCGGTCAGCGGGCGACCTGGAAGCACATGCCGATGGTGCCCGGCCCCGCGTGGGCGCCGATCACGGGCCCGAGGTCGCTCACCACCAGCTCGGTGGCGCAGTCGGCGGCAGCCAGCCGGGTGGCCAGCAGGTCCGCGTCCGGGGCGACGCCCGCGCACAGGGCCAGGCGCTCGAGGCGCCCGGCGTGGAGGGCCTTGGCGGCCAGGTACTCCAGGGCACGCGTCCGGGTCCGCTGCTTGGACTCGGGTTCCACGACGCCGTCGCGCACCTGGATCACTGGCTTGATCGACAGCAGCGAGCCCAGGAGCGCCTGGGCGCCGCCGATGCGCCCACCGCGCTTGAGGAAGTCGAGGCTGTCGACCACGCCGTAGACGTGGGTCCTGGTCACGAGGTCCTCGACGTGCGCCACGAGCTCGTCGAGGCCCTCGCCCGCGGCGGCGCGCTCGCTGGCCGAGATCACCATGAGGCCGAGCCCCATGGTCACCGACTGCGAGTCGACGACGCGCACCGGCACGGTGCCGGCCACGGCCTCCGCCGCCGTGCGGGCCGACTGGAAGGTGGCCGAGAGCCGCGACGACAGGTTGACGCACAGCACGCCGTCCGCCCCCGCCGCGGCGGCGTCGAGGAAGGCCTGTTGGAACGCGCCGGGCGAGGGAGCCGCGGTCTCGGGCATGTGCGGGCCGGTCACCACCCGGTCCCAGAACTCCTTGGTCGAGAGCTCTGTTCGGTCGACGAGCTCCTCGTCCCCGAAGCGGATGGTGAGGGGGACGACACGCACGTTGCGCTCGTCGGCCATCTCGGGCGTCAGGTCGCAGGCGCTGTCGGTGACCACGCGGATGCCGGGCATCGTCCCCCCTTCGGCGACCCGGCGCGAGACGGCACCGGGCGACGCGCGAGAGCGTCAGGTGTCGAGTCTGCCATGGACCGACTCGTCCGAGCGCGGCGGGCGTGTCGGTCCCAACGCGCCGGGCCGCATGGGCGGGCGCCCCGCCGGCGGGGGAGGAGGCGGCGCTGGCGGGGGACCCGTGCGCGCCCGGCGCCGTGGCGCTCCGGCCCGCCGCCGGCCCGTGCCGTCGGGCGCTTCGTCGGCTCCGGGCGACGCGGGGCGCGTCGGCCCGTCACGGTGGGGCGCGGTGACCCGAGCAAGGATCCCCGCCGCGACCACGTAGGCGGCCGCACCGGCGACGGTCCCCACGGCCACCCGCAGCAGGAGGCCCCCGACGCTCTCGGAGGCGGACAGGTTGCTGCCGACGACGGCCGCCGCCACGAGGACCGCCGTGGCCATGAGCACGTGGGCGAGATGGCGGGCGACCGTCACCCCGGCCAGGCCCGCCACCCGGCTGCGCAGGTGGACCAACGCCACCACGGCGGCGACGGTGTAGGCGATGGAGATGGACAGCGCGATCCCGCGCACCCCGAGCGGGCCCGCCAAGGCCAGGGCGAGGACGATGTTGATGCCGTTCTCGAGCACGTACAGCCAGAACGCGGTGCGCAGGTCCTGGACCGACTGCAGGACGCGGATGGCGTAGAGGAACACGCAGAAGCCGGGGACACCGAGGGCGAGCATGGCCAGCGACGTCGCGGTGGGGACGGTGGCCGAGTGGAACCCGGCCGCGCCGTGCCCGAGCAGCAGGGCCACGAGCGGGCGAGCCAGGATGAGCATGCCGGCCGCGGCGGGCACGACGAAGGCGAGGATGGTGCGCAGGCCGATGGTCATGCGGCGACGGAAGGCCGCCAGGTCGCCGTGGGCCCAATGCGTCGCCAGCTCCGGCGCCGTGGCCGACATGACCGACACGGCGATCACCGCATAGGGGAGCTGGAAGAAGGTGTAGGCGTAGGTGTAGGCGGAGAGGGCGCCCGAGCCGACGTGCTCCGAGGCAGCCAGCACCACCAGCAGCGCCACCTGGTTGGCCAGCACCAGGCCGAAGGTCCACCCCGACAGCCGCCCGATGGTGCGCACCGCCTCGTGGCGCAGGTCGAAGCGGAAGCGCAGGTGCAGGTCGGCGCGCCGCAGGCTGGGGATGAGCAGCCCGGCCTGGAGCATCACGCCCAGCGTCGTCCCCACGCCGAGCAGCAGCAGCCAGCTCTTGTGCGCGGCCACGCCGGCCAGGGTGGGCGTGCGGGCGATGGCCCCGAAGAGGAAGAGGACGACGATGAGGAACACGTTGTTGGCCACCGGCGTGAACATGGGCGCGGCGAAGCGCCGGCGCGTGTTGAGCAGGGCCGTGGCGATGCTGATGAACGCGTAGCAGGCGAGCTGGGGCACGAAGAGCACCAGGAGCTCTGTGGCCACCGTCCGCTCGGTGTGGACCTGGGGGCTGTGGTTGAAGGCGGTGATGGCGTCGATGATCAACGGGGAGGCGAGGAGGAACAGCACCGACGCCACGGCGATGACCACCAGGGACACGCTCACCACTGCCGAGATCGCCTCCCACGCCTCGTCGTCGGCCAGGGTGGTGAGCCGCTCGACGAACACGGGCACGAAGGTGGCCGCCAACACGCCGCCGATGACGATGTCGGCGAGGATGTTGGGGATGGTGTTGGCCAGGTTGTAGGCGTCGGCCAACGCCAAGGCGCCCACGGCATAGGCCAGGGCGACGATGCGGATCACGCCGGTGACGCGCGACAGGGTCGTTCCCGCCGCCATCACCGCCGTGGAGCGGGTGACCCCCGGATAGGCCACCACCTCGGGGTTCGCCCGGGCCGCGCCGCGGGACCGGCGCCGTGGCCCGCCGGCGGGGCTCACGAGGGGGGCTCCGACCCGCTCCCGGGCTCCGGTCCGGGGGTGAGGACCTCCACCACCGGGGCCGCCGGCCCGGTGGTGGTGGGGCGGCCGGTGGCGGCGGGCCCGGTCCCCGCGGCCTCGGCGGCGTGCGGGCGCCGCCGCCGTGCATGTGCCCCGCGGGGCGTGTCGCGCCGGCGCCACAGGGTCTGGCCCCACCAGCCCAGGAGGACGAGCAGGGCCCCGATCGACAGCGCGATGGCGACCTCCGAGGTCGACGCCGAGCGCACGGTGAGCTGACGCGCCGCGACCACCAGGCCGCCCCGGGGACTGAGCAGCGTCACGGTCACCTTGAACACGCCGGCGGTGCGCGCCTGCATGTCGACGTAGAAGGCGTTGGTGGCGCGATCGAGCACGACCGTGCGCGTGCTCCCCCTGGGGAACAGGAGCTTGTCGCTCGAGAGCGTCATCACGGCCGTCACCGTGTAGGGCGCGGTCTTGACGATCGTGATGGGTACGTGGGCGGTGGTCGAGGTGAGGCGGATGCTGTCGGCGGTGATCGACACCTGGCCCAGCTCGGCGTCGAGCGTCGCCGACGCGCCGGTCACCCCCGCGGCCTGGCGGACGGGGCGCAGCAACGCCGACTCGGCGTCGAGCAGGAGGTCGCCGACGCCCCGGGGCACCGCGGGGTCCGACACGGCGGTGGCGAAGGCGTCGATGCGCCCCCGCGTGACGCGGATGGCGCGCGCGGGCAGCGTCGTGCCCGCATCGGGCGCCGGCCGGCGTGCCCCGACCGTGGGCCCCGTGGGCACGGTGGCGAACAGCGTGGTGACCGTGACCGGCTCGAGGACCGGGTTGGCGGCGAGCCCGGCGAGGACCGTGTCGACGAAGGACGGGTCGGGCGTCCAGCCAAGGGGCGCGAGCGCGACGATGCCGCGGGCGGTGTCCAGGTTGGGCTGTTCGTAGTAGACGAGCGCGAGGTCGGCCAGGAACTGGTTCGCGGCCAGCACCGACCCCGCGCCCGTGGCGTCGGCGAAATGGGTGGAGAGGATGGGGTCGGCGACGGCCAGTGCCATCGTGGCTTGCTTCCCCGTCTGGATGGTGAGCGGCTGCGTGGGGGAGAGGCGGAACGGGTTGCCGGCGACCGTCCCGGGCGGGACCAGCGCGTGGGAGATGCCGAGCGTGCCGAGCTGCGCCAGTGTCTCCTCGTCCAGCGCGCTCGACGCGGCCCAGGTGCCCGCGGTGGCGCGTACCCCGTCGGAGGCAAGGCTCTGCGCCCCGCGTGCCACCTGGTCCGCGAGCTCGGTCGGGAGTCCCGCGCCCATGAGGGCCGAGGCGTCCGCGCTGGCGTAGGGACCGGCCAGGGCCTCGCGCCCGGGTGTCGCGGCGATGGCCTGGATCTGGCCCAGCGCGTGCTTGGCCCGGCCCAGCGTGTCGCCCGCCAGGGCTGCCACGCTCGCCGGCTCGGGCGCGACGGTGAGCGCCACCTCGGGGTGCCCGGCCAGGGCGGTGACGAAGGCGTCGGTCGCGCTCAGGGCGGAGGACGCGGTCGGGGCGACGCGGCCGTCGGTCGACGCCGCCTGCGCGGGCAGCGACACCGGGACGACCCAGGCCACCCGCAGGCGCTGGGTGGTGGCGGGCGGGTCCTCGTAGACGAGGTTGGTCACCAGCTGCGCCTTGCCCGGGCCGACGCCGGGGGCGCTCAGGGCGATGCGCACCGGGTAGACGCCGCCGCAGGCGCCGACCGAGCAGTGCAGGTCCGCGGTGAATTGCGATCCGGGCACCGTGGGGGCGGGACCGCCCGCGGCCACGGGGACGGTGATGTCGACGCCACCGCCGGGGTCCGGTGGCAGCGAGGACAAGGCAAATGGGGGCGAGGTGCCGAGCGGGGTGCCGGCGAGGGTGCCGCCGATGGCCGCCACGAGCGCCGAGCGGCTGGTGAGGTGGGGGAAGACGGTGACCGTCACCGTGGCGTCGGGGGAGACGCCCCGGTCGACGGCGAGGTGCAGCGACAGGGCCCCGCCCGGGCCGACGAAGGCGGACTGCCCGCGCAGCGTCAGCGGCGCGTCGGAGGCCGTCGCGCTCAGCGTGGCATCCGGGCCCGTGGTCCCGGGTGTGGCGGCCCCGGCCGCGTGCGGCGCGCTCGTGGCCCCGACCACGGCGACGGCGACCGCGGCCAGCGCGCCCAGCGTGCCGAGACGGCGCGCCCGGGGGCCGTGCGCCGGCCCGGCGCGCCTCGCAGCACCGCCGTCGGGGGAGCGTCGATCGGGGGTGCGGAAGCCGTCGCGTGCCCGGGCGATGCCCGCGTGGGTCCGGTCCACCTCGGCGTTGCAGCCTATCGGCCTCGACCGAGACGCCCCGGTCGAGGCCACCGGGCAGGACGTGGGATGCGGCGAGGGGGCAGGGAGAGGACGCGAGGAGAAGCCCGGGGGACCGACGCGCGCCGCCCTAGATCCCGAAGGAGGCCGACTCGATGGCGGACAGCGCCTCGGGCGGGCCGTCGAGGTCCACGTGCGCGCTGGCCCCTCGCCCCGAGAGGTAGAGGACGAGCTCGCCGGCCCGACCCACCAGGGTGGCCGTGGGGGTGCCGCGTCGAGCGCGCAGGACCTGGCCGTCGGGGCGCCGGAGCTCTAGGCCCGCTCCGTGGACGTTGCGGGCGGCCAGCATCGCCCCGCGGCGCAACGACCGCCACAGGGCCTCTTCGACCCCGGCGATCTCGCCGGCGGGACGCGGCGTGGTGTCGCCGCCGCCTCGGCGCACGTCCTCGTGGTGGACGAAGAACTCGGTCAGGTTGAACAGCGAGTCGACCGGACGGGCGAAGGCGGGCGGGCCAGAACGCACCAGCGCGACCAGGGCGTCGTAGGTGTTCGCCTCCTTGGTGCGCTGCATCTCGCGCTCGAGCATCGAGCGGAAGGGGCCGCCGAGGACGAGCCCCGCAGCCGCCAGGGGCTTGCGCTCGCGCACCACCAGGTGCGTCGCCAGGTCCACGGTCCGCCAGCCCTCGCACAGCGTGGGCGCGTCGGGACCGAGGCGCTGGAACAGGTCGGACAAGGCGTTGCGCTCGGTCCGGTACGGGGGCAGGGTGACCATCGGGCCCGAAGCTAGTCGGGCCCGCAGTACCCTCGGCGCACATGATCCCCGAGCGATTCACCCCGCTCGTCGAGGCGACCGCGGACGTGGCCCACCGGTTCGAGGAGGCCGGCCATCGGCTGTACCTCGTCGGCGGCTCGGTGCGCGACGCGTTCGTGGCCGGGGCTGAGGGGGTCCGGAAGCACGGCGACTACGACTTCACGACCGATGCGCGTCCGGACGAGGTGGAGGCGATCCTGCGGCCGTGGGCGGACGCCGTATGGACCCAGGGCAAGCAGTTCGGGACGATCGGGGCCACCAAGGACTCGCGCCATTTCGAGGTGACGACCCATCGGGCCGAGGCCTATGCGCCCGAGTCCCGCAAGCCCGATGTCGAGTTCGGCGACCGCGTGGAGACGGACCTGTCGCGGCGGGACTTCACCGTCAACGCCATGGCCCTCGCCCTGCCGAGCCTCGAGCTGGTCGACCCCTACGGCGGCCTCGAGGACCTGGCCGCCCGGCGGCTGCGCACACCGCTGGACCCCGAGGCGTCGTTCTCCGACGACCCGCTGCGGATGCTGCGCGCCGCGCGCTTCATCGCCGGGTTCGGCCTCGAGCCGGACGCGCCGCTGGTCGAAACCGTCGAGCGCATGCGGAGCCGGCTCGTCATCGTCTCCGCCGAGCGCATCCGCGACGAGCTCGACAAGCTGCTCGTCGTGGCCAAGCCGTCGATCGGGCTGTGGTTCCTGGTCGACACCGGGCTGGCGGACGAGTTCCTCCCGGAGCTCCCCGCCCTCGCCCTCGAGCAGGATCCGATCCATCGGCACAAGGACGTGCTGGCGCACACCCTCGCCGTGGTGGACAAGACGCAGCCGGACAAGCTCTTGCGGATGGCCGCGATGCTCCACGACATCGGCAAGCCGCGCACTCGGGCCTATGCGGCCGGAACCGTCACCTTCCACCACCACGAGGTCGTCGGAGCCCGCATGGCCCGCGACCGGCTGACCGCGCTGCGCTACCCCAAGGACGAGCTCGACGTGGTGGTGCGCCTGGTCGAGCTGCATCTGCGGTTCCACACCTACCGGCTCGGGTGGACCGACAAGGCCGTCCGGCGCTACGTGCGCGACGCGGGGGACCTGTTGGACCGGCTCAACGAGCTGACCCGCTGCGACTGCACCACCCGAAATGCGGCGAAGGCCCGGGCGCTGGGCCAGCGGATGGACGAGCTCGAGCGGCGCATCGCCGAGCTGCGCGCCCGGGAGGAGCTCGACGCCATCCGGCCGGACCTCGACGGCCGCCAGGTGATGGCGCATCTCGGTGTGCCGCCCGGTCCGGTGGTGGGCGAGGCCCTCGAGTTCCTGCTGGAGCTCCGTCTCGACGAGGGGCCCCTCGGTGAGGAGGAGGCCCTGCGCCGGCTCGACGCGTGGTGGGCTGCCCGGTCGGCCCGGACCTGAGCGGTCAGTCCTCGGGCCAGACGGGGTTGGGCTCGCCCGCCGCGAAGGCCTCCACCATGGCCTGGGCCACGTCGTCGTGGTACTGCACCGGCGGGGACTTCATGAAGTAGGCGGACGGGCCGATCAGTGGGCCGCCGATGCCGCGGTCGAGCGCGAGCTTGGCGCAGCGCACGGCGTCGATGATGACCCCCGCCGAGTTGGGGGAGTCCCACACCTCGAGCTTGAGCTCGAGGTTGAGCGGCACGTCGCCGAAGTTGCGGCCCTCCATGCGCACGTACGCCCACTTGCGGTCCTGGAGCCAGGGCACGTGGTCCGACGGGCCGATGTGGATGTCGTCGGCGTCGAGCACCTGGTGCTCAATCTGGCTGGTCACCGCCTGGGTCTTCGAGACCTTCTTGGACTCGAGGCGCTCGCGCTCGAGCATGTTCTTGAAGTCCATGTTGCCGCCCACGTTGAGCTGGTACGTGTGGTCGAGGGCCAGGCCGCGGTCCTCGAACAGGCGGGTGAGGACGCGGTGGACGATGGTGGAGCCGACCTGGCTCTTGATGTCGTCGCCGACGATGGGCACACCGGCCTGGCGGAAGCGCCGAGCCCATTCGGGGTCGCTGGCGATGAACACCGGGATGGCGTTGACGAAGGCCACACCGGCGTCCAGGCACGCCTGCGCATAGTGGCGCTGGGCCTCCTCCGAGCCCACGGGGAGGTAGCTCACCAGGACGTCGGCGCGGACGTCGCGCAGGGCCTGGGCCACGTCGACGGGCTCGGCGGGCGACTCCTCGGCCGTGGCCCGGTAGTAGCGGCCCAGCCCGTCGAGGGTGGGCCCCCGCTGGACGACCACGTCGAGATGGCCGACCGGGGAGAACTTGATCGTGTTGTTGTGCCCGGCGAACACGGCCTTGGACAAGTCGATGCCGACCTTGGCCGCGTCCACGTCGAACGCGGCCACGAACTCGAGGTCGCCGACGTGGTAGCCGCCGAGCTCGACGTGCATGAGACCGGGGACCGTCTCCGACGGATCGGCGCCGCGGTAGTACTCGACGCCTTGGACGAGCGAGCTGGCGCAGTTGCCGACGCCTGCAATGGCGACCCGGACGGTACTCATCGGTGTTCTCCCTCTGTGTCGGCGATGGCGACGGTCCTGGCCGTGACCCCCGGCGCCCGTTCGGCGTCGAGGAGCCGGTCCAGCCACGAGATCTCGCGCTCGGTGACCTCGGTGGTGTGCTCCACCAACGAGCGCGCGTAGGGGTCGAGCCGGTCCCGGCCCGTCGCGGCCAGCCGCGCCTGCTCGAGGCGCTCGACCAGCGAGGCGCGCCGGCGCTCGAGGAGCCGGACCCGGGCCGAGGGCGGCAGGTAGCGGGCCAGGGCCAGGCGCAGGCCGAAGCTGCGCGCGTCGTCCGCGTCGCGCTCGGAGTCGAGCAGCTCGGCGAACAGCGCCTTGCCCTCGGGGGTGATGCGGTAGACCTTGCGGGCCCGTCGGCCCCGGTTGGAGGTCGCCCGCCGCGCTCGGAGGGCGGCCCGTTCGCCGCTCAGGGATCCGGTCATGGGCACCGGCGTGGTCGACCCCGCGTCGGGCTCGACGACGGCGACGACGGCGCCGGAGCGCTCGAGCCGGTTGAGGGCGGGGTAGAGCGAGCCGAACGACACGTTGGAGAAGATCCCCAGGTCGTCGCGCAGCCGCTTGCGGATCTCGTAGCCGTGGAGCTCCTGGCCTTCGAGGAGCCCGAGAATGGCGAGCTCGAGCATCAGACGGTCCCTCCGTGGGGGATCGGGAGCGGCGCCCATGGGGTGATGGCACGCTTGGAGGTGGGACATGGATACATCGTGTAGATGTATCGTAGCGATATATCGACGGCGGGGCAACCGGCGGCACTGACTTACCTCCTCGAGCGGGCCGAGCGTGCGCACGCCCCGGCGGTACCCTGGGTGCCGATGAGCTTCGGACCCACCGCCTTGCGAGGGTTCCCCGCCACAGGGGGCGAGGGCCGGGTCGAGTACCGGCTGGCCCGGAACGCCGTCGTCAGCGAGTTCAGGAAGGGCCGACTGTCGAGGCTCGACGTCTGCGACGCCCATCCCGAGCTGTTGCGGGCCGCTCGCAACGTGGGTGTGGAGCGCCCGGAGGAGTGCCCGATCTGCGCCGAGGCGAATCTCGTCCACGTGACCTACGTGTTCGGGCCCCGGCTGCCCGCCCACGGGCGGTGCCCGGCCACGGCCACCGAGCTGGCCCGGCTGTGCCGGCGCACCGACGAGGTGGCCTGCTACGTCGTCGAGGTCTGTCCCGAGTGCGCGTGGAACCACCTGACCCGCACGTACCCGGCCGGCGGCCGCCATCGGGCCGCGGCGCGTGCTGCGGCCCGTGCCTCGGCGCGCCGCAACGGCTGAGCACGGCCCACGGCGCGCACCGTGACCCTGCCGTATGAGGCAGCATTGACAGGTTCGACTCCGTGGGCGACGGCAAGGGGCAGCGCATGAGTCCAGTCCAGGCAGGTGGCGGCAAGGGGTCCGGCTCGGGCGCAGGCGCGTCCGGTGGGCGACCAGGCCCGACCAACGCGAAGAAGACGGGCGGCCCGACCAAGGGGAAGCGCCCGGCGGGCTCGCCACAGACCAAGCCCGGGGCCAAGGGCGTCCACAAGGTCGACCACAGGGGCGGCCCCAAGAGCGGCCCCAAGGGCAAGGCCGGCACCACCATCAGCGCGCGGGCACCGAGCCGGCTCTCGCCCTCGACCATGGCCTTCATCGCCGTGGGCATCGTGGTCGTGATCGTCCTCGTCTTCGTGGTGGTCAAGGTCTCCGGCGGCGGCACCAGCTCCAACACGGCGGCGCCCAGCGAGACGGCGGCCCCCGCCAGCCTCGTGAGCACCGTCACCAACGCGTCGACGGACCTCATGAACCAGGTGGGCGTGCCCTCGTCCGTCCAGGTGCCGAAGGTGGCGAAGAACCAGGCGGTCCTCATGGTCAACGGCAAGCCGCTCGTGCTGTTCATCGGCGGGCTGTTCTGCCCGTACTGCGCGGCCGAGCGCTGGGCCATCATCATCGCCCTCAGTCCCTTCGGGACCTGGTCGGGGCTCCAGGAGACCACCTCCTCGCCCTGGGACACCGATCCCGCCACGGCCACCTTCGCCTTCAACGGGGCCGGCTTCACGAGCAGCTACATCACCTTCCAGTCCGCGGAGGCCGAGGGCAACGACACCACCGGACCGGGGACGCGCCAGCCGCTCCAGCAGCTCACCTCCCAGCAGTCGCAGCTGTGGTCGAAGTACTCCCAGTACTTCGGCCTGGCGGGCGAGGGCTTCCCGTTCCTCGACGTCGCCAACCAGGTGTTCGTGGTCTCGCCCAGCTACGACCCCGCGGTCCTGGCCGGCCTCGACCAGTCCGAGATCGCGTCGAAGCTCTCCAACCCCAACGACCCGGTCACGCAGGCGATCTTCGGCACGGCGAACTACATCCGTGCCGCGGTGTGCTCCGTGACCGGTCAGCAGCCCGCCTCCGCGTGCAACCAGAGTGGGGTCAAGGCGGCCGCCAAGTCCATGGGCATCTGACGCCCTGAGCGATCGGAGACCGGCTCGTGCCCGACCAGATGGAGTCCGAGGCGGCGGAATGGGACGCCCCCGTGGTGCGCCGCTGGTGGGCGTATGCGGCCCTGGTGCTGTCGCTCGCCGGGTTCGGTGACGCCTTCTACCTGACGATCGAGCACTTCAACGGGGCCATCCCGATCTGTTCCGCCAGCGGCGTCGTCGACTGCGCCAAGGTGACCACGAGCCCGCAGTCCTACGTGTTCCACATCCCGGTCGCCCTGCTGGGCCTGCTGTTCTTCAGCGCCATGGTGGTGGTCAACCTCCCGCCGCTGTGGCGTACCCCGCACCGCTGGGTGGCCTGGTTGCGCTTCGCCATGGTGACGACGGGGCTGGGGATGGTCATCTACCTGGTGTCGGCCGAGGTGTTCACCATCAAGGCCATCTGCCTGTGGTGCACGGGTGTCCACGTCATCACGGTCGCCCTCTTCGTCCTCGTGGTGGCCACGTTGCCCACGGTCCTCGCAGCCGCTGGTGGGGCAGAGGGCTACGAAGACGCCGGCGAGCTCGCCAGCGCCTGATCGGCCGCACCTGACGAAGACCGGCGGACGCGGTGCCTGTCAACGAGCCCCGGGCCGGTGATCCGCGCCGCCACCATCGGCTGGCGCATCTCGTCGGGGCGGACGACGGCCTGCCTATCGATCCCGACCTCGATCCCACGGACCCGTCGGAGCCGTCCCCCACCCATCGGCGGGCGCCGGCTCCCGTGCACCGCCTGCACCCCGTCACGATCGCGGCCATCGGCCTGGGCGGTGCCCTCGGCGCCTGGGGGCGCTACGAGATCGGCCTGGCCCTGCCCACGGCGTCGCATGCGTTCCCCTCGACGACGTTCATGGTCAACACGTCTGGCGCCTTCGCGCTCGGCCTGGTGCTGACGCTGCTGCTCGAGCGGATGCGCGCCACGCGTGCGCGCGACCATCTCCGTCACTTCGCCTGCATCGGCGTGCTCGGGTCGTGGACGACGATGTCGGCGCTCGCCGTGGACGCCGATGCCCTCGTCCGGGCCGAGCGGCCGCTGGTGGCGGCCGGCTACGTGCTCGCTACCATCGGTGCGGGCATCGTGGCGGTGGCGTTGGGGGTGGCGCTGGGACGGACGCAGCGCCCGGTCCCGAGTCCCGAGGGGGGAGCCGTGGAGGCCGCGGGGGCAGCGGAGGCGGCACCGTGAGCCTGGCGCTCGGGGTCGCGCTCGCCGGTGTCGCCGGGGCGATCGCCCGCTACGTCGTCGACGGCGCGGTGCAGGACCGGACCGAGGGGACGTTCCCCTACGGGACCTTCGTCGTGAACGTCGTGGGCTCCACGGTGCTCGGCGTCGTCACCGGTCTTGCCTGGTACCACGGGCTCGACCGGTCGTCCCGGGTGGTCCTCGGCATCGGGTTCTGTGGCGCGTTCACCACATGGTCGACGGTGGCGTGGGAGACGCTGCGCCTCGCGGAGGACGGGGTGACCCGCCAGGCCGTCGTCTCCATGGCCGGTGGGGTCGCCGTGTGCCTCGCCGCCGCCGGTGCCGCGCTGGCGCTCACCGCCGCCGCCTGACGGCCCATGCCTGACGGCCCCTGCCTCGACGCGACGGCGCACGGCGACGCGTTCTGTGCGATTGTCGGCGGCGTGGGTGGGGTCGCCACCGTCGTGCCGGAAGATCGGAACCGGTTCGCACAGCGCCTTTTCGCGCCGCTGCCCCGGCGCTACGACCGGCTGGCCGAATGGCTGTCGTTCGGGCAGAACGGGCGCTGGCGGGCGGTCATGGTCGACCACGTGGTGGCGGGGGACCCGGCTCGGGTGCTCGACGTGGCGTCGGGGACCGCGGGTGTCGCCCTGGCCATCGCCCGACGGTCGTCGTCGGCTCGCGTGGTGGGGGTCGACCTGACGGAGGCGATGCTGCGCCGCGGGGGGGACAACATCGCCGCCGCGGGCATGGAGCGGCGGATCGTCCTGACCCTGGGGCGCGGCGAGCAGCTGCCCTTCGGCGACGAGACCTTCGACGCGCTGAGCTTCACCTACCTGTTGCGCTACGTCGCCGATCCGGCGGCGGCCGTGGCGGAGCTGGCCCGCGTGCTCCGGCCCGGTGGGGTCATGGCCAACCTCGAGTTCCTGGTGCCCGCCAACCCGTTCTGGCGATGGTGGTGGTGGCTCTACACACGTCTGGTCCTGCCCGTGGCCGGCTTCGCCACCGGTGGGCGCGAATGGGCCCGGGTGGGTGCCTTCCTGGGCCCGAGCATCTCGGCCCACGACCGGCGCTATCCGGTGCCGTGGACCGTGCGCGCCTGGGAGGCGGCCGGGATGGTCGACGTCGGGGTGCGGCGGATGAGCCTCGGCGGCGGACTGGTGATGTGGGGGCGCAAGGGTGACTGACGCCCCCATGCGCCCGGCCTTCTACGCGGCACGCCGCGGCGGTTGGCGCGACTGGTGGACGCTCCTGCACCCGCCCTACACCCTCTGGCACCTGGCCTACGTGGTCATCGGCGCGTGCCTGGCACCACGGGTGGCCGTGTCCCGGCTGGTGGCCACGCTCCTCGCCTTCTTCCTGGCCGTGGGGGTGGGGGCCCACGCGCTCGACGAGCTCCACGGCCGTCCGCTGCGCACCGGCATCCCCTCCGGTGCGCTGGTGGCGGCGACGGTGGTGGGTCTGGCCGGCGCGCTGGCGCTGGGCGTCGCCGGGGTCGCCCGGGTCGGGTGGGTGCTGGTTCCCTTCCTCGTGCTCGGTCCGGTGCTGGTCGTCGCCTACAACGCCGAGCTCCTCGGAGGGGTCGTGCACAACGACCTGGGGTTCGCCCTGGCGTGGGGGGCGTTCCCCGTGCTCACCGCGTACGTGGCGCAGGCAGGGACCCTGGGCGTGGCGGCCGTGCTCGGTGCCCTCGGGGCCGTGGGGCTCTCGGCCGCCCAGCGTGCCCTGAGCACGCCCGCGCGCCTGGTGCGCCGGCGTGTCGTCGACGTCGGCGGGACCATGACCCTCGACGACGGGACGACCCGGCCCGTCGACTCCGCCACGGTGCTCGGACCGCTCGAGCACGCGTTGGCGGCGATGGCGTGGGGCATCGTCGTCCTGGCGGCGGCCGTCGCCTTGGCCCGGCTCACCTGACCTGGATGTGACCGCGGTCGTCGGGGAGGGTCCGGTAGCCTCCGAGCGCGATCCGACGACGCCCGAACGGGGAATGGGGGGCCGCAGTGGCACGCGTGGTTCGCGGACCGCACTGTCACCGCGGGGCGCCGCGGGGCTGGTGCGTGACGGCGACGGTGACGGTGGTGGTGCTCGGTGCGCTCGCTCTCGGCGCTCCCGCGTGGGCCCACGTGACGGTGCACCCCGAGTCGGTCCCGGCCGGCTCGAGCGACGTGGAGCTGACCTTCCGGGTGCCCAACGAACGCGACGACGCCACCACGGTCTCGCTGCAGGTGTTCTTCCCCTCGAATCCGTCCCTGCTCGGCGTCGACGTGCTCCCGGTCCCCGGATGGAGCGCCGCGGTGCACACGACGACACTGGCCACGCCGGTGCAGACGGACGACGGCCCCGTGAGCCAGATCGTCTCGGACGTGACCTGGACGGCCACCGGTGCCGGGATCGCACCCGGTCAGTACGAGGATTTCCCCTTGGCCGCCGGGTCCGTACCCGACCAGCCGGGCCGCCTCGTGTTCAAGGCGCTGCAGACCTACTCCTCGGGGGAGGTCGTGCGCTGGATCGAGATCCCGGTCCCCGGCCAGCCCGCACCCGACACGCCGGCCCCGGTGCTCACGCTCACGCCGTCGACCACCACGGCGAGCACAGGGGCGGTGTCGAGCCGGGCGGCACCGGGAGGCGGGGATTCGGGCACCGAGGCCCTGGCGATCGCCGCGCTGGCACTCTCGGGTGTCAGCCTCGGCGCCGTGATCTGGCTGGCCACCAGGGGACGGCGCCACGCATGAGGCGGCTCCGTCGCCTGCTCGTGGGCGCCGTCCTGGCCCTGTGCTGCGCGGCCGGCGCGTGCAGCACGTCAACCTCGTCGCAGGGGTCGAACCGACGGGCCCCGGAGCCCGCCGGCGCGACCCCGTCGACCATCTCCAGGATGGTGTGCAGTCCCAAGGCCGAGCAGGAGCTGGCGACCCCCTTGGGCGTCACCGCCACGGTCGAGGAGCCGACGTGGGTGGACCACCTCTACTCGTGTCGGTACGTCTACCCGGACGGCTCCTTCACGTTGTCGGTGAAGGAGCTCTCGAGCTGGAAGGAGACCGACGCCTACTTCGGCATGCTCGGGGCCACGCTCGGCAACACGGCGGGCGCCAACGGGCTCGGCCAGGGTGCCTTCGTCACGCGCGACGGGTCCATCGTGGTGCGCAAGGACTGGAAGGTGCTGCTCGTGGACATCGCCGGGCTGCCTCCCCAGTTCGGCGTGCCGCAGACCAGCGCCGCCGACGTGGCCTACACCGTCGCCGACGTGATCATGGGTTGCTGGGCCGGGGACTGACCGTGGTACGGGACCGATCCCGTCTGCACCGGTGGGGACGCGGATCGTGGGGAGGACGTTCGCTCGTGGGCGCGCTCGTGGCCGGCGCGGTGCTGGTGATCGGCGCGGGACCGGCGGCGGCCCACGCCCAGCTCGAGTCCAGCGACCCGAGCCCGTCCTCGGTGGTGCTGCAACCGCCGCGGCAGGTGGTCCTGCACTTCGGCGAGCCGGTGGAGATCGACTTCGGCTCCATCCGCGTGTTCGGGCCCGGCGGCGCCCGGGTCGACCGCGGCGGGACGCATCACCCCGACGGGGACGCCCACAGCGTCGCCATCCCGCTCCCGAGCCGCCTCCCGGACGGGACCTACGTCGTCGCCTGGCGGGTGGTCTCCGCCGACTCGCACCCTGTGCACGGCGCCTTCGTCTTCAGCGTCGGCGCCGCCACGGCCACCGCGTCGGCCACGTCGCTGGCCCATGCGCTCCAAGCGGCGCGCGGGAGCACGGCGGTCGGGATCGTGTACGGGCTGGTGCGCTTCGGCGTGTTCGTGGGTCTGCTCGTGCTCGTCGGCGCGCTCGCGGTCGTCGGGCTCGTCTGGCGCGGGGCCGGGCAGGTCCGGCGCGTGCGGCGCGTCCTGTGGGCGGCGTGGGCGACGGTCCTCGTCGGCTCCCTGGCCGGCCTCGCCGTGCAAGGCGTCTACGCCGCCTCGTTGCCCCTCACCCGCGCGCTCGACCCGTCGCTGCTCGACGAGGTGCTGCACACCCGCTTGGGCGAGGTCGAGCTGTTGCGCGTGCTCCTCCTGGCCGCCCTTGTCCCCGTCCTTCTCGCCGTGAGCGGGAGGAGCCGGAGCTTCGGGCAGGGCGAGATGCGGGCCGGATGGACCTACGCGGGCGCGGCGATCGGCATCGCGCTGCTCCTCACCCCCGGCTTGTCGGGACATGCGTCGACCTCGGGTATCGCCGCCGTCGGCCTGGCCCTGGACGTGGTCCACCTGGCGGCGGCGGCCGTGTGGATCGGCGGGCTGGTGCTGCTCGGCGTGCTGCTCGTGCCGGGGATGCCGGCGGACGTGCCCGCCCCGGACCCGATCGACCTGGCGCGGCGGGTGTCACCGCTGTTCTTCGGCGCCGTCGTGGCCGTCGTGGCCAGCGGCGTCGTCCAGTCACTGCGCCAGGTGGGGAGCTGGTATGCGCTCTGGCACACCGCCTACGGCCGCATCCTGGTGGTGAAGGTGTGCCTGGTGGCCGTGGTGGTCGCCCTGGGGGCGGTCAGCCGCCGGCTGGTGGTCGGCCGATGGACGCCGGACACGGCGTGGGTGCGGGGACGGGCACCGGCGCCCGTCCTCGTCGCCGAGTCCGTGTCGGATCCGGCCTCGCCCCACGACGGCGTTTCCGCCCCGGCCGGGGTCCTCACCATGGCGAAACCGGCATCGGCCACGGCCCCCTCGACAGCGGCGGCGACGGGGGCCCGACCCGTCCTCACGACCCCGACCCGGCACCGGCTCCGGCTCTCGGTGCTGGCGGAGCTGGTCGTCGCTTCGGCGGTGCTCGTCGCCACCGCCCTGCTGGTCAACGCCCCACCGGCGCGCCAGGCCGCCGCCCAGCCCTTCGCTCAGAGCTTCAGCGTTCTGGGTGTCCAGGTCAACGCCGTCGTCGACCCGGCCCGGGTGGGCCCGGGGAACCAGTTCCACTTCTACGTGCTCGGTCGCCTCGGCGCGCCGGTGGCCATACCCGAGCTCGACGCCGCCATCAGCCTGCCCGCCGCCGGGGTGGGGCCGATCGCCCTGCCGGTGGTCGTGGCCGCACCAGGCCACTACCGGGCCGACGACGTGGACATCCCCTTCGCCGGCACGTGGACGCTCAAGCTCACCGTGCGCACCTCGCCCATCGACGAGCAGGAGCTGTTCGCCACCGTTCCCGTGCACTGAGCGGGACCCGAACGCCGAGGTCCGGAGGCACCCAGGAGCGGGGCGGCGACCAGCGGGGCGCTACCCCGACGGCCCGCCGGCGGCCTGCTCGACGTGGCGCCGGAAGCCGGCCACGGTGGCGTCCACCACGCGGTCGTGGCCCCAGCGCAACAGCGGATAGGCCACGCGCGCCGCCAGCCGCATGGGCCGCTGCATCATCTCCAGGGACCATTCGACCTGCGCGTCGGTGCCGTTGTCCGCCCGGTCGAGGCGCAGCCGGGCCGGTCCCACCAGGTCGCCCCCGACGGTGGCGTCGATGCGGTGCGGACGGTCGCACCGGTCGAGACGGACGGTCACCCGCATCCGGTACGGCACCGGCGGGGACACCAGGCCGCGCAGCACCGCGCCGGTGACGAGGCCGCCACCCTCCAGGCGGAACTCGCCCAGCCACCACCACCAGCGCTCGAAGAGCTCCGAGCGCTCGATGGCCTGCCACATGGCCTCGGGGTCGAGCGCGAAGCGGTACGACCCCCGGTGCTCGATGCGCGGTGCCGGCACGGCAGGTCCCCGTCCGGGTCTCGCCCCGAATCCCCCGGCGATCCCTAGCCGACGATGGCCTTGAGCTTCTCCATGACGTCGACCGGTCGCTGGTCGCCGGTGGGGAGCACCGTCACCTGCAGGTGCGTGACACCCGCCTCGTCGAACGCGGCCACCCGCTCGGCCACGTAGGACTCCGGACCGCAGATGGTCATGGCCTCGAGCAGCTCGTCGGGGACGGCCGCGGCGGCCTCGTCCTTCTTGCCGTCGAGGTAGAGGTCCTGGATGGCCTCGGCCTCCTCGTCGTAGCCGTAGCGGCGCGCCACGTCGTTGTAGAAGTTCTTGCCCTTGGCGCCCATGCCGCCGACGTAGAGGGCGATGACCGGCCGGGCCAGCTCGCGCAGGTTGCGCACGTCGTCTCCCTCACCGATGGCCACCAGCCCTCCGGTGGAGATCATGAGCGGGTCCAGCGCCGGGTCCCTCCGGGCCGCACCGGCGGCGAGCGCAGGGCCCCAGACGTCCCCCGCCTTCTCGGGGAGGTAGAGCATCGGCAGCCACCCGTCGGCCACCGTGGCCGTCATCTCCACGTTCTTCTCCCCGAGCGACGCCACCCACACGGGGATCCTCGGGCGCACCGGGTGGGCGATGATCTTGAGCGGCTTGCCCAGCCCCGTCCCCTGATCGGGCGGGAGCGGGAGCGTGTAGTAGCTGCCCTCGTGGGTGAGGCGGTCCTCCCGGGCCCACACCTTGCGGCAGATCTCGACGATCTCGCGGGTGCGCCCGAGCGGGGCGGTGTAGGGGACGCCGTGCCAGCCCTCGATCACCTGCGGACCAGACGCACCGAGTCCGAGGTGGAAGCGCCCGCCGCTGAGCGCGTCGATCCCGGCCGCGGTCATGGCGATCAACGTGGGCGTGCGCGTGTAGATGGGCATGATGGCCGAGCCGATCTCCACGCGCTCGGTGAGCGCGGCCAGGTACCCCATCTGGCTGGGGCTGTCGAAGCCGTAGGCCTCGGCCACCCAGACGAGGTCCAACCCCGCCTTCTCGAGCTCCGCCACCTGCTGCGCCGACTCGCGGAACCCGCCGGCGTAGTTGAGCATCGTGCTGATCTTCATCCGACCTCCGCTCCTCGGACCCGGCGCTGCGGGACCGGCTCACCCTGGCACAATCGGGGGCGACGGCGCCTGCCGGCCCGATGGCGCCGGCCTCTTCCGGGACGACGCAGGTGCGGGCGGCCTCAGGCCCCGGCGGCGCCGGGCCCGGCGGGTTCGTGCGGATAGTGCGACCGGCAGGAGCCGCACCAGTGTTCGAGCTCTTCGGACAGCTCGCCCAGCTCGAGTCCGCCCGCGTCGTCCGCCACCAGGTACGCCCGGTGGACGGGGGCGAGGTCCGTCGCCTCCAGGCCGCAGCTAGCGCAGGTGCCCTGTGCCGTGTCGTCGTTGCGCACGGCCGCAGGGTACAATGACCGAGTTCGGGTTCCGTCGCCGCCGGCAGCCATCGTGCGCTGGACGGCAAGGAGGCCAGTGCCATGCAGAAGGTCACCGTCCCTTCGATCCGTGCCCGCAAACGCAACGGCGGGAGCGAGCCGATCGTCATGATCACGGCGTACGACACGCCGGGCGCGCGCATCGCCGACGCCGCCGGCGTCGACATGATCCTGGTGGGCGACTCCGTCGCCAACACCGTGCTCGGCCACGCCGACACGCTCCAGGTCGACACCACCGTGATCGCCCATCACGTGGCCGCCGTCGGCCGGGCGGAGCCCGCGGCCCTGGTCATCGGGGACATGCCGTGGCTGAGCTATCACCTCACGCCCGAGGACACCGTGCGCAACGCCGCCTCGCTGGTGCGCGCCGGCGCCGGCGCGGTGAAGCTCGAGGGCGGACGGATCCGGGTGCCGATGGTCGAGGCGCTGGTGGCGGCGGAGATCCCCGTCATGGGACATCTCGGGCTCACCCCCCAGTCGGTGCACGCCATGGGCGGGTACAAGGTGCAGGCCAAGGACGACCTCGGCGCCGAGATGCTGCGCTACGACGCCAAGGCGCTGGCTGCCGCGGGGTGCTTCGCCGTCGTGCTCGAAGGGGTGCCCGACGTGGTCGCCGCGCAGGTCACCGACGAGCTCGACATCCCGACCATCGGGATCGGGGCCGGCGCGGCCTGCGACGGGCAGGTGCTCGTGTTCCACGACCTGCTCGGGCTGGGCGAGGGCACGCCGCCGAAGTTCGTGCGCCAGTACGCCGACCTGCGCTCACTGGCGGTCGAGGCGGTGCAGGCGTGGGCACGGGACGTACGCCACGGGGCCTTTCCCTCGGACGCCGAGACCTACCACCTGCCCCCCGCGGGCTGACAGGCCCGGTCGCCGGGGGCCGCCCCGCCTGTCGCCGCCTCCGGCGGGGGTGTGGCCCACCACCCGTCGGCTACCATGATCGGGCCCGGGTGGGACGACCACCCCAGGGCGCGTCGAGGGCTCGACCGGCCGGCCCGGCCGGCGACCCGGACAGAACCCTGCCCCGCGCCGCGGGGCCCCGAGCGCCAGTCGCCGGGTCCGGAGGGAGGTGAGCCGCAGGTGCGGCCGTACGAGACCATGATTATCTTCGACGCCGAGCTCGAGGAGCCGGCGATCTCGGGCGTGCTCGAGCGGGCCATGGAGGTGCTGCGCACGAGCGGGGGGACCCCGGGCTCGGTCGAGCGCTGGGGCCGCCGGGCGTTCGCCTACGAGATGAAGAAGCGGCGCGAGGGCTACTACGTCCTCGCCGGGTTCTCCGCCGACCCCAAGGGCTCGGCGGAGCTCGACCGCTTCCTGACGCTGGCCGACGAGGTCCTGCGCCACAAGATCATCCGGTTGCCGGACAGGCGGTTGGCCGCGACGCGCCGGGCCGGCGCGCCGGCTTCGGCGGCGTCCGGGACCGACTGAGCGGGATGGAGGGGTAACGCGATGCCTGGCAACACCGTCGTACTGGTGGGGAACATCACCCGCGACCCGGAGCTGCGGTTCACGCCGACCGGCCAGCCGACCGCGACGTTCGGCTTGGCCGTGAACCGCCGCTGGCAGAACCGCCAGACACAGGAATGGGAGGAGGCCACGTCCTTCTTCGACGTGGTCTGCTGGCGGGAGATGGCGGAGAACGCCGCCGAGAGCCTCTCCCGGGGGTCGCGCGTCATCGTCACCGGCCGGCTCGAGCAGCGCAGCTGGGAGACGCCCGACGGGGACAAGCGCTCCAAGGTGGAGGTGGTGGCCGACGAGATCGGCCCGAGCCTGCGATGGGCGACCGCGCAGATCACGAAGAACGAGCGGCGCGGCCCGGGCGAGGGCGGCGGCGCGCGCGGCGGTCCGGCCCCTGCCGGCCAGGCCGCGGGGTACGGCTACGACGAGGAGCCTTTCTGATCCATGGCCAGGAGCAACGAACGAAGCAGCCGGCGCAGCGCCAAGGAGGCGGCGCGCCGCACGAAGAAGAAGCCTTGCGCGCTGTGCAAGGACAAGATCGAGTGGGTCGACTACAAGGACGTCGGCATGCTCCGCAAGTACATGAGCGACCGGGGCAAGATCCGGGCCCGCCGGGTCACCGGGAACTGCGCCCAACACCAGCGGGAGATCGCGCTCGCTATCAAGACGGCGCGTGAGCTGGTCTTGCTGCCCTACACGCAGCGGACGACCACGGAGCGCTCCGGCGGCCGCGGGCGCGGCGGGCGCGGCGGGCCGGGCGGCGGGCCGGGCGGCGGGCCGGGCGGCCCGCGCGGGCCGCGACCGGAGGCGGTGGCCGAGGACGCCGGTGAAGTGGCGGTGGGTGAGGACCTCGGCGACGAGGCGGGCGTGGCGGGCAACGGCGACGGTTCCGCCCCGGAGCCGATCGCGGCCGGCTCGCCGAACGGATCTGCCGGCGGCAACGGTGCCGACGCCGGTGTCGCC
>DASPTT010000062.1:0-2810 GCA_035623275.1 Acidimicrobiales bacterium | reverse complement strand
GGGGGCCGGGGCCGAGCTGCGCCTGCGGGCCAGCATCGACGGGCTTGCCGACCGCGTCCCGTTCCTGTCGGCCCGCTCGCTGCTCACCAAGGGGCAGAAACGGGTGCTTCTGACCGTCGCCCTGGTCATCGCGCTCGGCCTGGCGGTGGCGACCCTGGCGACGCTGACGGTGCTGGTGACGCTCGTGATCGCCGTGTACGTGGCGATGATCGTCTACCGGACGGTCCTCTTCGTGTGGTCGAGCAGACCGGGCGTCGTCATCGTGGTCGGGGACACCGAGGCGAAGGCCGTGCACCCCGAGGAGCTGCCCTCGTACACGATCATGATCCCCGCCTTCCACGAATCCGAGGTGATCGGCCAGCTCCTCGAGCACGTCGCCGGGATCGACTACCCCACCGACCGCCTCGAGGTGATGGTGCTCGTGGAGGCGGACGACGAGGACACCATCGACGCCGTGCGCCGCGCCGATCCGGGTGGCCAGTTCCAGCTGGTCGTCATCCCACCGGCAAGCCCGCGGACCAAGCCCAAGGCGCTCAATTACGGGCTGACCCTGGCACGCGGCGAGCTGGTGACGGTCTACGACGCCGAGGACGAGCCCGATCCCCTCCAGCTGCGCCGAGCCGCCGTGGCCTTGTCCCGCCAGGGTCCCGACGTGGCCTGTCTCCAGGCGAAGCTCTCGTACCACAATCCCACGCAGAACCTCATCACCCGGTGGTTCACCATCGAGTACGGCATGTGGTTCTCGTACTTTCTCCCCGGGCTGGCCAGATCCAGCGCGCCCATCCCGTTGGGCGGGACGTCGAACCACTTCCGCCGCGAGGTCCTGCGCCGGATCGGCGGATGGGACCCCTACAACGTGACCGAGGACGCCGACCTCGGCATCCGGATGCACCGGGAGGGGTACCGGGTCAGGGTCCTGGAGTCGACCACCTACGAGGAGGCCAACAGCGACTTCATCAACTGGATGCGCCAGCGCTCCCGTTGGTACAAGGGCTACCTGCAGACCCTGCTCGTCCATCTGCGCTCGCCGAGGACCTTCCGCCGCGAGGTCGGCCTCAAGGGCGCCGCACACTTCTGCATGTTCGTGGGCGGCACCCCGATCCTCGCCTTTCTGAACCCGGTCTTCTGGATCCTCACGGTCCTGTGGTTCGTGTGGCATCCCGCGTGGATCCAGGAGATCTTTCCCGCACCCGTGTACTACGCCGGTCTGCTCTCGTGGTGTATGGGCAACTTCCTGATCTGGTACCTGTCGGTCCTCAGCTGCCGGTTGCTCCGCAGGGACGAGCTCCTGTGGGCGGCCGTGTTGGTGCCGGCGTACTGGGTGATGATGTCCATGGCGGCCGTCAAGGCGTTCTGGCAGATCGTCGGCGCCCCCACGTTCTGGGAGAAGACGGTGCATGGGCTGACGCGTCACGGCGGCACCGTCGGGCAGTCGCCCGAGCCCTCCGCGCCGCGAGGCTGACGGCCACCGGCGCGGCGACGTCCGCGCATCGTTGAACAGTCGGAACAGACGCTTTGTCGCGCCATTGGTTGCGCTGTTCAAACGCCGCGCGGCGTCAAGACGCGAATGCACCGTGTAGCTGAGTGATCGGCGGGTGACAGAACTGAGCGGCGCGAATGAACTCTTCGCGTCATCCGCGATCTCTGCTTGTCGGCCGGTGACTGCACTGTCATGGTCACGATCGGTGCGAGGCGTCGGTACGACGGAGGGAACGGCTCCACCGCTGCACTGAGCAAGAACGCGCGCGAACACGACCGAGCGCAACGCAGGAAAGGACCCGGAGCATGCAGCAGATCCGAGGCATAGCGAGGAGACTCGCGACGCTGGTGGGCGCCACCCTCGCCGTCACGGCGATCGCCATCCTGGGACCCCTCGCCGGGGTCGCCAGCGCCGCGGCGAACCTGACGAGCCCGACGGGAACCATGGACTGCTCGCCATCGCCCACGCCCGCCGGCTGCCTCACCTACACCAACGGTCAGTCCATCACCGTGTCGGGGACCGGGTTCTCCACGCTGGCATCGGGCAACACCATCGAGATCCTCGAGTGCAGCGATCCCAACGGTGATCCCAACAACCAGGCGACCGACAACTCGACGTGCGACGGGACCACGCTGAACCCGAGCACGATCTACCCGACGACGTGCCCAGCCCCCTCGACCGCTACCAACTGTTTCAGCGCGACCTACCACATCAAGCAGCTCAACACTCCGGCGAACCAGATCAACTGCAACGCCACCAACTGGTGCGACCTGTGGGTCGGTGAGGACTACGTGAACAACTTCAGTGGCACCTCGGCGCAGCCGGTCACGTTCTCGGCGCCGTTCCTGGTGACGTCGCCCGTCGGCGCGGCGCCCGAGGCGCCGATGACGATCGCCCTGCCGTTGGCCGGTGCCGCGGTGGTCGGAGGCGGGACGTTCCTCGTCTTCCGGCGCCGGCGTGCCGCGGCCGACTCGGTCTCGGCGTCGTAGCGCCTACGACGACGATCGAGCGGCAGATCCCACGATGGCAACGAACGCAAGACAACCGAACGCACGACGACAAGGAGCACGACTCATGAGAAACCGCACCTGGCGGACCCGGTTCGCCGCGGCCATGTCGCTCGGGGCCGCGACCCTGGCGGTGGCCATGATGGTGGGAACGGGAGCGGCATCAGCCGTGACCCCGCCGACGAATTACCCCCGGTTCTTCCTCGGAAAGCCCGAGATCATCCGGGACGCCGGCTCGGACACGACCTTCTTCATGATGCAGAAGCTGTCCGACTACTTCGAGCAGGCAGGGCTCTACGGTTGCCAGCTCAACAGCGCGACGA
>DASPTT010000061.1:0-5476 GCA_035623275.1 Acidimicrobiales bacterium | reverse complement strand
CTGGAGCGCTGGCTCCACGAATGGCGCAACAGACGGGTACACCCGCTTCTCGATGACCCCGACATACGACTGCCATGCCCGCCGGGCCAATCCTTTGCCCTCGGCCGATTCCATGGGGTCCGAACGGAAATCCTTCGCTTTGGCCGTGGTCGCCATACTCGCATTCTAACGAGTCCATCTGGCGGCTCCCGTGACCACTTCGGGCCGTCAAGGGCCGCTGCGGGACTTCGCAGCGCCCTGCGCTGCTCTCGTGTCCTCGCTCGGCCTACGGCCGTCCCTTGACTGCTGGGGCCGACAGCGGCAAATGAGTTGCCTTGCAGGCCCCCTGACGGGCGCCACTCGCCACGAGAGGCCAGCTACCGTGCCGCCGATGACGGTGCGCTGAGTAGGAGGTGCTGCTGATATGGGACGGTCTTCTAGTTCCTATAAGTATCAAGAAGCGCCGCAAGCGCATGCGAAAGAAGAAGCACAAGAAGATGCTCAAGGCCACCCGCTGGCAGCGGCGGGCCGCGGGCAAGTAGCGCCCCGACCCCCGCCTCTCACGGCCCCGTCGCCCCCGCAGGCCCCGTCGCCGCCGCAGGCCCCGTCGCCGCCGCCGGCACGGTGCGCACGGGCACGACCGGCGCCCGCTGGTCTCGCAGCACGAGGTACGGCCGCTCCCCGATCCCCAGCCCCGCCGGGTCCCCCTCGACGAACCAGGTCGCCCCACTGCCGGCCAGTCGCGGGCGCCGACCGGTGATCTCCCCGAACACGTCGCGCCACGGCGCCAACGCCGGTACCACCGCCAGGGCCGCCCCTTCCAGGTCGTTGCCGCCGCCGTCACCGCCCCCCGCAACGCCGACACCCTGGGCGACGCGCTCGTCGTAGGCCCGGTACACCGCACCGGTGTCCACCGACACCGGCGGCACGAGCAGGACGAAGCTGCGGTCCTCCGGCGGGAGTGGCTCCACGACCTCGCCGATGCCCCGGACGCGGGCGCGTCCCCCCACGCAGCAGAAGGGCACGTCGGCCCCGAGCGCCGCCGCCAGCGCGGCGGAGGGCCAGCCCGCCCAGCGCAGCACCGCCCCCGCATCGGCCGAGCCGCCGCCCAGCCCGGCCCCCGCCGGGATGCGCTTGACCAGGCGGACCGCGGCGCGGCGCCCCACCAACGCCAGGGCCCGGGCGACGAGGTTGCCGGGGCCCGTCTCGACCCCGCCGATGCCCAGCCCGCCCACCACTTGGTCGACGACGGCGATCCCGTCCCCGGGCTCGAAGGTGAGCGTGTCGGCCAGGTCGATCGCGACCATCTCGGCGTCCAGGAGGTGGTAGCCGTCGGGGCGGACCCCGACCACCCGGAGCGACAGCGTGAGCTTGGCCGGGGCCTGCACCGTCACCGTGGCCAGCCCGCCCAGGTCCCCTCCGCCCGCCGTCATGGCCCCTCCTCGACCGTCGCCGCCGCCAGTCTCCCCCACGCGGCCACGTCGAGGTCCTCGGCGCGGGCGCGGGGATCCACCCCCGCGGCGGCAAAGGCCCCGGCGGGCACGGCGCCCCCCAGCGAACCGCGCAGCATCTTGCGGCGCTGGCCGAAGCCAAGTCGCACCAATCGGAACAGCGTGGACGCGGGGACGATGGCGGGGTCCACGGCGACGACCGGTCGACGCTCGATGCGCACGAGCACAGACTCGACCCTGGGGCGCGGCACGAAGACCGATGCCGGGACGCGGCCCACCACGCGTGCGTGCGCGTGATACGCCACCTTCACGGACACGGCGCCGTAGGCGCGTGAATGGGGCGACGCCACCAAACGAGCACCGACCTCCTCCTGCACCATGACGAGCATCCGCCTGACGGGCGTCGCCTCGTCCAGCACGCGCGCGAGCACGGGCACCGCCACGTTGTAGGGAAGGTTGGCCACCAGCGACCAGTCGTCGTGACCGGCCAGCAACGCCCCCCAGTCCAAGGTCATGGCGTCGTCCTCGACGACGCGCACACCGACGGGCTCGACGTTCTCGCGCAGCAAGGGCACCAGGTGCCGGTCGACCTCCACCGCTGTCACCGACGCGCCCGTCTCGGCCAGCGCCAGCGTGAGCGACCCCAGGCCCGCGCCGACCTCGACCACCGCGTCGCCGGGCTCGAGCTCGGCCAGGCGCGCGATGCGCCGGACGGTGTTGGGATCGGCCACGAAGTTCTGGCCGAGGGCGCGGCGGGGATGCAGCCCGTGGGCCTCGAGCATGGCGGCGATGTCGCGCCGCGACAGCGTCATGGGCGCCGGCCGGCGCCCGCTACCAGCGGACGCTGACCTCGATGAGACCGACGGAGGGGTCGGCCAGCTGGGCGAACGTCTGCTCCGACATGTCGATCACCCGGCCGGGGTTCTGGGCCTCCCGGTCGTCGATCGTGCACGTCACCGAGGCGCCCGAGGCGAGGTCGGTGACGGTCACCACGGTGCCGAAGGGAAGGTCGGGGCTCGCGCAGGTTCCCGGGGCGGCCCCGTACCAGGAGGCCTCGCCGGTCTCCTCGTGACCGGTGGCCGGCGACGGCGCCGGGGGCGGGGGCGGGGGCGGGGGCGGGGGCGGCTTGGGGGCGCTCGTCGTGGTGGTGGTGCTCGGCACGACCACGTGCGCCACCGGGATGGCCGTGGGCGGGGGTGGGGTGGTCGTCGTGGTGGTCGGCGTCGTCGCCTCGTAGCCGGCGACGATCATCACCGGGACCGCCCATTGCGCGTCTGCGTCCGCGGCGTGCGCGTGGCGCGACGGCAACGCGACGCGTGTGAGCGACGCAATGTGCGCTTTGGCCGCTGTGGCTCTCTCCACAGCGGATGACGCGCGTCCTGGTGTTGCAAGCAGGAGCAGCGGCACCACCACGACACCGGCACACAGCGCCAGTCGAATGAGCGGCCGTGCCCCTGCGGCGCTTCTCGTCCTCAGATCTCCACCCTTCCTCTGGGGACATCGAGTCGACCGCGGGGTCTCCAAGGAGGGTAGAGGGGTGTCGCCACGACGGCAAACCCGGTGACGCCACGCGTCGGGAGCGATGTGAACGGTCCGTGAACCTCGACACCAGAACGTGAGGGTGACACCACATCGGAGGCAAGAAAATCCTCGTCAATATTGCGGAGGCCCTGTGGATACACCACTCCAGGTGCTCATACGAGCGCGAACGCCGCCAATGTCACAGAGCGCGAAATTTCCATGAAATCCTGCGGTTCGAGACCCTTGAGCGACGCCACCGCACGACCGACCTCGGCCACCCACGCCGGCCGGTTCTGCTGCCCGCGATAGGGAACGGGCGCGAGGAAGGGAGCGTCGGTCTCGACGAGGATGCGCTCGAGCGGGCAGTGCGCGACGGCGGCGCGTACATCGCTCGCGTTCTTGAACGTCACGATCCCGCTGAACGAGAGGTACGCGCCGAGATCGAGACACCGACGTGCCTCGTCGAGACCGCCGGTGAAGCAGTGGAACACCGTGCGCGCCGGCACGCCTTCCTGACGGAGCACATCGACGGTGTCGTCCCATGCCTCGCGCGAATGGACGACGAGCGTGAGGCCGTGCTCGTGCGCCTTCGCGATCTGCGCGGCGAAGACGTCGCGTTGTGCGGCGCGCGGCGCATGGTCGTAGTGGTAGTCGAGCCCGCACTCCCCCACCGCGACGACCCTCCCCGGGTGCTCGGCCAGCGCCGTGTCGAGCACGGCCGACACCTCTGTCACCCCCGCCGCCGCCTCGTGGGGGTGGAGGCCCACGGTGGCCCAGGCCCCGAAGGCGCCCGAGGACCGCAGAGCCGCCACCAGCGCCAGGGCCTCAAGAGAGGTGGCGGCATCGGTCCCCACGCACACGAGGCCGCCGACCCCGGCAGCGCGCGCCTCGGCCACGGCGTCGGCGACCCCAAGGTCAGCGGCGCGATAGGCGTCCTGGAGATGGCAGTGGGAGTCGATCCATCCCTCGGCCGGGCCGACGGGCGGGCCGCCCGGCGCGGCGGTGCTCATCCCGATCGCCGGGGGAACAGCGGCGCGCCCCGCTCGACGGGCACCCCGCCGGGATACCCGCCCCAGGCGGCGTCGGCGGGGACGCGCCGGGACGCCGGATCACCCGGGAGGCCGAGTCGCCGCCAGATCTCGGCGCAGGTCCCCGGCATCGCCGGGGTGGCGAGCAAGGCGACGACGCGTAGGGCCTCGAGCGCGCTGCCGAGCACCGCGTCGACCGCGGGACCGGGCGCGGCCTTCCACGGCTCGGCCGCCTCCAGGGCCGCGTTCGTCTCCCGGATCAACCGCCACGCCGATTCCAACGCCAGGTGGGGCAGCCCGGCGTTCCAGGCGTCGACGGCGTCGGTCACCACCGACGCGCACACCGCGGCGAGCGAACTGTCGGGATCGGGCGCGGGCCCCACGCCCCCGCACTTGGAACCGACCACGGTCGCCACGCGCGCCATGAGGTTGCCCAGGTTGTTGGCCAGGTCCGCGTTGTAGCGGGCGTCGATCGCCTCGTAGGAGAAATCGCCGTCGTGGCCGATGGGCGTGTCACGCAGCAGCTGGTAGCGGATGGCATCGAGGCCGTAGTCGGCGACCAGGTCTGCCGGTGCGATCTGGTTCAGCCTGGACTTGGACATCTTCTCGCCCGACACCAGCAGCCAGCCGTGCACGATGATGTTGGCGGGCGGGTCGATCCCGGCGGCCATGCACATCGCCGGCCACCACACGCAGTGGAA
Organism: Acidimicrobiales bacterium; assembly: GCA_035623275.1. Lineage (GTDB taxonomy): Bacteria > Actinomycetota > Acidimicrobiia > Acidimicrobiales > UBA8190 > DASPTT01. The sequence continues at coordinate 796 of DASPTT010000061.1, read as the reverse complement.
CCGGATGATGTCCTTGCCGATCAGGTGGTGCACCGCCGGCCACCACTGCTCGAAGCGGGCCTCGTCGTCGCCGTAGCCGATGGCCGTCAGGTAATTGACCAGGGCGTCGTACCAGACGTAGAAGACGTGGGCCGGGTCCCACGGGACCTCCACGCCCCAGGTGGTCGAGGTCCGGGTGATGGAGATGTCCTCCAGGCCCCCCTTGATGATCCCGAGCGCCTCGTTGCGCTTGCCCGCAGGGCGGACCGCCTCGGGGTTGTCCTCGTACCACTGCAGGAGGCGGTCCTCGAAGTCGCTCAGCTTGAAGAAGTAGTTCTGCTCCTCGAGCAGCTCGACCGGCGTCCCGTGGATGGGGCAATTGCCGTCGACGAGCTCGGACTCCTTCTTGTAGTCCTCGCATCCCACGCAGTAGAGGCCCCGGTACACGCCGAGCTCGGTGTAGCCGTTGTCGTGGATCGTCTGGAGGAACTCCTGCACGGCCCTGTGGTGGCGGGGCTCGGTGGTGCGGATGAAGTCGTCGTTGGAGATCTCGAGCCCGGCCCACGCCTCCACGAACCGGGCCGCGGTCCGGTCGGCCCATTCCTGCGGGCTCACCCCGTTCGCCTCGGCGGCCCGGGCGATCTTGTCCCCGTGCTCGTCGGTGCCGGTCAGGAAGAAGACGTCGTCCCCGCACAGACGGTGCCACCGGGCCAGGGCGTCGGCGATGACGACCGTGTAGGCGTGCCCCACATGGGGCACGTCGTTCACGTAGAAGATGGGCGTGGTGACGTAGAACCGGGCCACCGGGCCAGCGTAC
>DASPTT010000060.1:0-4054 GCA_035623275.1 Acidimicrobiales bacterium | reverse complement strand
GGGCGCTTCGGGCGGAGAGGGGGCTGCGGACGCTGCAGATGGGGCGGGACGCGTTACGGCACCCGGAGGCTCGGCGCGGACCGTGATCGTGATGACGGTGTCCCCGGCCTGGACCGTGTCCCCTTCCGACAGGGGAGTCGGTGCATCGATCCGCGTGCCGTTGACCTTCGTCCCGTTGGTGCTGCCGAGATCTGTGACGATCAGCCGGTCCCCGTCGAGGTCGAAGCGCAGATGGCGGCGGGAGACCTGGGGATCGGACAGCGGCAGACCCTCGACTTCGCGACCTGCCTCGAGCGGCCCGTCGATCGGGACGCTGCGAGGCTCACGGCCCGGCTCTCGCAGGTGGAGCTCGAACGTGCTCAAACCGCAGCGCTCCGGGTGGCGGCGGCACGCTCTCGGCGCTGCTCGCGGCGCTGCAGCCGGCGGAACCGGCGCTGACGGGCGACGCGCGTGCCGGCCAACGCCAAGGTGAGGCCGGCGCCGGCACCCACCACGGCGCACGCGACGAGCGAGGCGACGGTCGGCACCTGCTTGGCCAGCACCCAGGCCAGGCCCACCACCGCGAAGCCGAACAGCGCGCCGATCACGGTCAATCCCGCGGTGGCGGTCACGGACCGCTTGCCCCGGCGCAGCGCGCGCGACAGCGACTCGGCGTAGGCCACCACGAAGAGGAGCAGGAGGATCGACACCGCACCGGGCGCGCTGAGGATCCCGAGCTGGGTGGTGTGCGCCGGGAAGGAGCGGTCGCCGACGTCCAGGCCGGAACGCAGCAGCTCCACTTTGCCGGTGAAGCTCCCGCCCACCAGGTACCGCCCGCCGAGGTCGACCGACGCGGCGCGGGTCGCGCCCGACGGGACGAGGGCCGCGCTGGCGCTCGTGATCTGCACGCCGAGCACGGACGCGCTGAGCTCGACGTGGTCCGCGGCGGGCCCATTCGGCGAGACGACGACAGGGACCGGCTTGGACAGGTCGACCGTCACTGTGCCGGCGGAGGTCACGGGGGTGCCGGCCACGGCGACGGCGCCGGGCGCGAGGGTGCCGCCGTACGAGGGACCGCCGAGGCCGACCAACGCGAGCACGACGGCCACGGCGGCGAGGACGATCGTGGCCGCGAACAGCGGCGTGGGGCTCGGCGGCGGCGTGAGCACCTGCTTGAGCGGCACGAGGTCCGCGGCCGGCTCCACGTCCACCAGTGCCGCGGCGCGCGTGTGTGTCGCCACCGTCGGGTGCACAGCGGACGAGGGCGGCCGCACGACGGTGGGCGGGGCGGGAGCGGGAGGAGGGGCCGCCGGCGCGCCGGACGCGTCGGGCGGCGCCGGTGGCAACCCGGTGGGCGGTGCCGGAGGGGCGGCGGTGGGGGGCGCGGCCGAGGCGGCGGCCGCGACCGCGCCGGCTTCGACCGTGGCCGGTGCCCTCGGTCCGGTGGCCCGCTCGGTGGCCGCCACGATGCCGGCCGCCCCCATGACCGGGGTGGTGTCGGTGGGCAGCCACCCCGGGCCCCAGGCCGCAGTGCACGCCTCGGCCAGCGCGATCCCGAACGCCTCGGCACTCGCCGGCCGTTCGCCCGGGTCGGTGGTCAGTCCCGACATGACGACGTCGGCCACGCCCCTCGGCAGGTCGGGGGCGTGGTCCGACAGCGGGTCCGGCGTCTCGTAGGCGTGCTTGAACATCAGGGCCATGGCGTCGCCGTCGTCCTCGAAGGGCAGCCGGCCGCACAGCAGCTCGTAGAGCATCGTGGCCACCGCGTAGACGTCCGTCGCCGGGGACAGCTCACCGCCCCGCGCCTGCTCGGGCGCGATGTAGGCGGGGGTGCCGACCACTTCGCCGGCGCGTGTGGCCATCGTCTCCTCGCCGCCGACCACCTTGGCGATGCCGAAGTCGGTGACCTTCAGCGCGCCGGTGGCGGAGAACATCAGGTTCTCGGGCTTGACGTCCCGGTGGAGCACGTGGCGTCCGTGAGCGGCCTGCAGGCCGGCCAGGCAGGCCAGGACGACCGCGATCGACGCCGTCGGGGTGAAGCCCTCCGACGTGAACCGGCTCCACACCGTTCCCCCGGGCAGGAGCTCCATGACCAGGAGGCACAGGCCGTCCTTCTCGACGTAGTCGTAGACCGGCACGATGTGGGGATGGTCCAGGGAGGCCAGCAATCGGGCCTCGACCGTGAAGCGGCTCCGGATGGCCGCATCCGATGCGAAGGCGCGCGGCAACTGCTTGATGGCCACCTCACGTCCGAGCTGGCGATGGCGGCCCGCCAGGACCACACCCCAGCCGCCCCGGCCGAGCTCGGCCCCGACGTCGTATGTGGGCAGGGCGTCGACGACCTGCTGGTAGTCGACGCTCATGCCGGTGGCAACCCCAACCCGGGGGCGGGCACGGGTGCGGTGATCGGGGTGCCCGCGGGCGGGGTGACGAGGTCGCCGGTCATGTCCTCGTCCTCCTCCTCGTCCAGTTCCTCCTCCACGACCGGGGTGGGGGACAGGTAGCCGACGACGAAGAAGGCGGCGGCGAAGACGAGCACTACCGTCAGCCACGTCCCGGGGCTCGGAACCCAGACGCGCAACGCCGAGAGGGTGAAGACGAGCACCAGACCGATGCCGATGCCAGGGGTCATGAAGCGAAGGGCGCGCCGCCAGCGGTTCTCGGGGAGGCGGTGGCGGGCCATGGCGAAGAGGACGTCGACGATGGCCAGGACCGTGAGGATCAGCAGTGCCAGGCCGAAGAGCCCGTAGACCGACACCAGGCTGCCGTGGACGTCGGTCACCATGGACTGGCTGGCCACGACCTGACGTTGCCCGTCGAGCACCTCGACGGACCCGGGGATGAGGCCCGTGGCCTGGCCGCCGAGCCCGCTCGTGTCCAGCGTGAAGCCGAGTACCGACGACGAGCCGGCGGCCACCGGCAGGTTGACCGAGGTGTCGTAGGAGAAGAAGACGAGCCCGACGACCGTGCCCTCGACTCGGACGGTGCGGATGGTGATCGGCGACGAGCCGTCGTTCACGATGTGCAGCGCCACCACGGCGGAGCGTTGCGGGCTCAGACCGACCGGGTGGTCGCCGCTCGAACCGGCCACGTTGGTCCCGTTGATCCGGGCGGTGAGGGAGATGCCGTTGGTGGCGCCGGCGGGGTTCCCGACCACCAAGAGCGTCAGTGCCGCGGCCAGCAGCGGGAAGATCCGGCACCACCAGGGGGCGCGACGACCATGGCCCCGCCTCCGCGCCGATCCGCCTCCGCCGCTCACCGGCGCGCGCACGACCGCCTCGACCACGTGCGACCCCTCACGTCCACCGGACCCACTCCGACCCGTTCGCAGGGACAGACGCCGAGAGCGGTCACCGGTTACACCTCGGGCTCGTCGGGCTCGTCGTCCTCCGATGGCCGGGCGCGGGCCGGGGCGGCGTCGAGCTGGATGCGACGGCGGAAGGCGGCGAGCCCGATGAGGAGGAAGAAGACGATGATGGCCAGCGTGGCGGTGTCCTGGCCCACCTGGCTGGCCAGCACCACGTCGAGCGAGGCGGCCAGCACGGGGCCGCAGTGGGCGAGGACCTGGTAGCGGCCGACGGGGAGCGTCCCCACCTGCAGGGGCGCGGCGAAGGTCCCGCTGGCCCCGGCGGTGGTGGCGCCGACCTGTTTGCTCCCGACCGTGAGCAGGACCGCCGAGCTCGGGTCACACCCGTAGCCGGTGGCCGTGACCGGTCCACCGGGCGGGATGGCGATCCGGTCGAGCCGCAGGGCCTGGCCGGGCGTGCTCGGCGGGGTGCCCGGTGCCGGGATCGTGGTGGTGGTCGTCGTGGTGGTGGTGGTCGTCGAGCCCGGGGTCGTGGTCGTCGTCGTAGACCCGCCGGCGTGTGGCTGGGTCGTCGTGGTGGTCCCGCTCGGCGGTGTCGTCGTCGAGCTCGAAGGTGGCGGCGGTGGTGGCGGCGGAGGCGGGGTGTTCACGGTGAACTCGGCGTCATAGGTCTGCGGCCCTGGCGGGAGGCTTGCATACGTGGTGCATGTCGCCTCCACCGTGTGGGAACCCGGGCTCGCGCCGGCCGGGACGTAGGCGGTGACGTTG
>DASPTT010000059.1:0-9330 GCA_035623275.1 Acidimicrobiales bacterium | reverse complement strand
GTGGTTCTGCTTCAAAGTCATCGGCCCGCTCGACTTGGCTGCGGTGGGCATCCTCGCAGCCCTGGTCGACCCTCTGCGGGACAAGGGCATCAGCGTCTTTGCCCTCTCCACATTTGACACCGACTACCTCCTAGTGCCCGAGGTGCAGCGGGACGACGCAATAAGTGCCTTGGAGGCCGCTGGGCATCGCATCGAGCGCTGACCAGCGAGAGCCCCGGCCCAAGAGTGCCGATGCAGTGCCCCTTAGCTGACCGGCCACCCGCTCAAAGGGCAGCGCACCCGGGACCCGGACTGCGACCGCCCGATATTCGCGTCAGGCGATCCCGTGACCCCCGACCCCGGTGTCAGGCGGCGAGAACCCGAGGGCCCCGGCTGTAGTCCTTGCCAGGACGTCAGAATGGCCGTGTGAGACGAGTGCCGGGGCTCCGACATTTGTCAGCGCCGGACGCGTTCGCGGACGTGCTCGGCTGTCCCCTCTGCCGCGGACCGCTATCGCCAGCCGAGCACGGGACGCTCACCTGCGCGGCCTGTGGCGCGCGCTACCCGGTGACCGACCGACTTGCCGACCTGGTTCCGCCTGAGCCCCGCCAGGCCGAGACGCCCAACATCCGCATCATGGAGTCCGGGTTGTTTGCCCGGGTATACGAGCGAGCCTGGCGGCCCGTCCTGACTCGGCTGCTCACCGGCATGAGCCACGACGCGGAGCGTGCCTGGTCGCTCGATCGGCTCGGCCTAGCGCCCCACGCCACCGTCCTCGACCTCGCCTGCGGCCCCGGCAACACCGCGAGGACAATCGCCGCGGCCATTCCCGCTGGCCGGGTGCTCGGGATCGACCTCTCGATGGCGATGCTGCGCGAGGCCCTCGCCGCTGCCCCGGCCGCGGGGGCGACCGTTGGCTACGTGCGCGGCGATGCCCACCGCCTGCCGCTGCAACCCGGCAGCATCGACGCGGCGAACTGCGCCGGCGCCTTCTACCTGTTCTCCGACCCACCACGCGTCCTCGCTTGCATCGCCGCCGCGCTCCGGCCGGGTGGGCATTTGACGCTGATGACTTCGCACCAGCCGCGTTTTGGTGGGGCCACAATCGCCGCACTCGTTCGGCCGGTCGGGCTGCGCGTTCATTCCCGCGGCGAGATGGAACGGCTCCTCGACGGCGCCGGCTTCGACGTACTGGAGCGCCGACTCGCCGGGTTCATGCTGCTTCTCGCCGCCCGTCGCCGCTGAGTCCCAGGACTTCGGCTGACCCCTCCTACGTTCCCACGCGCCGGGATTCCCGGACACGTGGCATGGCAGGTCTCACCGCTAGCCTGTGGGTGCCGAAAACCTCATCCGGCCGGCTCACGCTGCTAGTTCGTAGGTGTGAGCGAGCATAAGCACATTCGGGCCGCCGCCAGATCGGCCCGCTTCAGTGTTCCTCGTTCGGTGCCCAGCCCATCGCCCTCTCGAGAAGGTCATAAGGTGGCGTCTCAACTTCGGTGCAAATGACCCGGGAAGGGGCACGAGACGAGCCACGATCGAGTCCGTCGATCCGCCGACGAGGGCGAGGGCGGAGGTCGGAAGGCGTTGATGGCGGGCATGAGGCCCACGAGGTTGACGGTCACGGGACCAGCGCATGGCACCGTCCGTTCCCCGGTGGGATGATTCGGCCAGTATGGGCCCACCAGTTCGGGAGGAGGCGACATGGAGCGGCTGACCGGCCTGGACGCGAGCTTCCTGTACGTGGAAACACCCAGCCTGCACATGCACGTGTCGATGGCGGCGGTGTTCGACCCCTCGACCGTCCCCGGCGGCTACTCCTTCCAGAAGCTGCGCGACCTGGTCGGGTCGCGCCTGGCCCTGGCCCCCGTGTTCCGGCGCCGGCTGGTGGAGGTGCCGCTGCGCCTCGGCCACCCCTATTGGATCGACGACCAGGACTTCGACCTCGATTACCACGTGCGCCGCGCCGCGCTGCCCTCGCCGGGCGGGATCGAAGAGCTGGCCCGGTACGTGGGCGACGTGTGCAGCCGCCAGCTCGATCGTTCCAAGCCGCTGTGGGAGATGGACATCGTCGAGGGGCTCGAGCACGGCAACGTGGGCCTGGTGTCGAAGATCCACCACTCGACCATCGACGGCGTGTCGGGGGCCGAACTGCTGGTCCAGCTCTTTGACCTCGAGCCCGACCCCCCGGCCCGCGAAGCGTCCGGGGGACCCTCCGGCACCGACACGATGCCCTCGGACCTCTATCTGATCGCCCAGGCACTGGCCACCCGGCTCACCGCCCCGATCGGCATCACCCGTCTGGCCTGGCGCACGGGGCGCTCGATGCTCAACGTGCGGCGGCTCCGACGTGCCCCCAACGACGAGAAGGGGGCACTGCCGCTCACGACCCCTCGCACCTCGCTCAACGCGGCCATCACGCCGCACCGCAAGGTGGCGTTCTCCTCCATCTCGCTCACCGACGTGAAGGAGCTCAAGAGGGCGCTCGATGCCACCGTGAACGACGTGATCCTGGCCATCTGCACCGGTGCGCTTCGCCGCTATCTTCAAGGGCGCAACGAACTGCCTACCGACCCCCTGGTGGCCGCCGTGCCGGTGTCGGTGCAGCCCTCCACGGCCGATCGACGCGGCGCCAACAAGGTGTCGGCCATGTTCGTGAGCCTGCCCTGTGGCACCGCCGACCCCAAAGAGCGCATGGAGATCATCCGCTCGGTCACCAGGGGGGCGAAGAGCGAGCACCATGCGCTCGGCGCCGACGTGCTGCGCAACTGGGCCGAGCACGCCACCCCCAATGTCTTCTCAGCCGCCGCTCGCACCTACACCCGGCTGCGCCTGGCCGAGCGCCATCGCCCCATCCAGTCCCTAATGATCTCCAACGTGCCGGGGCCCGACTTCCCCCTCTACCTCGGCGGCGCCGAGATGGTGGCCGGGTTCCCCCTCGGTCCCGTGCTGGAGGGCGCCGGCCTCAACGTCACGGTCATGAGTTATAGGGATGCCCTGAACTGGGGGCTTATGGCCTGCGCCGAGACCGTGCCCGGCGTCGCCTCCATCGCCGCGGCCATCCCGGAGTCACTCGACGAGCTGCGCGCCGCCGCCGGGCTCGCCCCCTCCACACCGGTGGGCATCGCGCCGGCGCCACAGCCGGGCGTGGTGTCGAACGGCGCATCGCCGGACATCTCCGCGGTTTGAAGCCGGCGGGACGGTCGACATCGCCACTCGGCCCCCGTACAGGTCGGCACCTGCCGCCGATCAGGCCACGATCAGCCGTGCCGCGCTTGCCGTTCAGTTCGATGGCGGAAGATCCATGACGCGTGCTACGGGGAGACGAGGGTGGAGCCGACCGCAGACCCGACGCAGGACGTAGGCTCGAGCCACTCGCGCATCGCCTCGTAGATCGGTGGGTGATTGAGAAGCCGGAAGTGGTGCAGCCCCTCGAAGTGGCGCTTGTGTTCGGCCGGAATGGGGATGTGCCGGCCATCCCGGGATCGGCCGCGGGCACTGGCGGGCTGGACGAGGAGGTCACCCACCACCCGACCGAGCGGGTTGCGACGGCCTGCGGTGACGGTCGCGCTCACGGCGTAGTGCTGGGCCGAAGGGAGCAACGGGACGTCGCACATCGGGTACTTCGACCCGTGGTCGGCCCTGCGCCAGTCGTCGTCGAGCAGGTGGCCGGCACGGAGGTCCTTAATCCCGGCGCTACGCCGGTTGAGGACGGACGCCAGCGGACGACTTTCGTCGAGCCTGCCAAGCATGGCCGTGAGCTGGTTGACCCACTGCTCAAGGCCCGCACCCAGATGGGGCGTGCCGAGGTAGAAGATGTGACGCACCGCCGGCACCCACGAATCGCCCCGCTCCATGGCCTGGTGGCACGCGCTGCGGGCCACCAGGCCACCCATGGAGTGGCCCACCAGAAGCAATTCGGTGACGGGGACGGGCCAGGCGCCAACGACCTTCTCGAGCAGCGTGGCGAGGTGGTGGCCGTTCTCCGAGATGTGGAGACCGGAGTTGTAGCGCAGATAGACCGGGGTGTACCCGAAGTCCTCAGCGAACCGGGAGCCGTAGGTAGCCTCTTCACCGTGGCCGTGGCGGTCGGCGTGCAACCGCCAGGATTCCTCGTTCAAGGTCAAGCCGTGGACGAAGACCGCCACCTTGGTGGTCGCCTCGGGGAATGCGGCCTCGAGGGCGTCGCGCTCCGGGACGATGTCGGCCCGGTCCCGTCTGATGGCCATGGGGATCGCCAATGGGCTGCCTTGCTCGGCCAGTTCATGTCCGAGGAAGGCGTTAAGCACCGCCACGGCCAGATTGCTCCGGGGGGTGGACCCGACCGGACGAGCCGATCCTGCCGCCACGCCGGCAACTTCGCTGGCGGCCCAGCCGGCGGCCAGGCCGGCGCTGCGGATCAGGGTGTAGACGCCGGTGGCGATGCCGTTGTGGACGACTCGGACGGGGACACCCGCGGGCCCGGTCAAGGCGAAGATTCTGGTTGCGGCGGCGCGATGGATCTGCTCGACGTTCGACACGGTGTCGGCCAGCGTCCGTGTGGCCAGGCGCCCGGCCGCCCGCATCTCCTCAGATGTCATCGCCCCCCCCCCGAAACGAGGCTCGGTTCTGTCAGTGTGGCACCCGGCGGTCGGGTCTTGCGGATATTCGGCCGGCTGTCGTCTCTGGGGGGCAAGGCCGACGCGGCCTCAGCCGCCACCGTCGACGCGGTCGAGTGCTACCGATGGCCTCGTTCGTCGGGTTCTGGTGCGGGGACGATCGGCCATGAGCTCTGATCGAGCGGACGCCCCGGATCCGGCGCTGGCGGTGAGGACGCGACGGGCCTCGAGGCGGCCGGCACGCATGAACTCCGGCCAGTCTGTGGTGTTGAGGAACTGCCGGTAGAACCCGGCCCCGCGGACCTTGGCGTAGGGCACGGGCTCGATCATCATCACGTCGGTCTCCTGCTCGAGCCGGGTGAGGTTGGTCCTCGCCAGCTCCGCTTGCTGGCAGGTGCGCACCTGGCTGGCGACGTAGAGGATGCTGGCGCGCCGGTCCTGCCAGCCGGAGGCGTTCTCGCCGACGAACCCCGGCGGGTAGAAGCCGTTGATCGCCAGCACCACCTCGGGCGGTTCCTCGATGTCGAGGATGGGCCGCACCGGGAAGATGTCGACGATGCCGCCGTCGCACCAGTAGCCGCCGCCGAGCATCACCGGCTCGATGAACAAGGGCAGGGCGATCGCCATGTGGACGGCCCGGGCGACGGACATGTCGGGGTAGGTGCGGGGGCCGATGTACTCGAGGCGGTTGTGCTCGATGTTCCAGATCGGCGCGTAGGCGGGGATCGGCATCTCGGCGAGGGTCATGTCGCCGAGTAGTCGCCGGTACGTCGCCTCGATTCGCTCACCTCGGACGATGCCCGCGAAGCCCTTCGCCGCCCGGGGAAGCAGGGAGGCCAGCATGCGCCAGTCGACGTCGACGTAGTCGTCGGGGCGGAGCCCCAGTGTGAAGTCGGCGACCTGGTCGGCGGGGATGCCGGCGGCGATGGGGAAGCCGAACAGCGCGGAACCCGAGCACAGCGAGATGATCGCCGGGCGGACGCCCGCTTCTTCCAGGGCTCTCGCGGCCCCGACAACCGAGGCGAGGGCGCCGCTGCCCCCGGTCACCACCAGGCCCAGCCGGCGCCCCTTTAGGTCGGCGGCCCGGAGGGGCTGTGTTGGCGGGAACGGATGGAGGTTCGGCTGTCGTCGCCGCTCGAGGGGGAGGGGCACCAGCGCCCGTCGGGCATCGTTGACCAGGCCGGCGTCCTCGCGGACCCCGTCCACGATCTCCCTGGTCCGCGTGATGACGTTGAAGTACTGGCGGAGGCGGAATATGTCGAGCGCAGTGCCGAGCATGGCTTGTATTTTCCGACGCGAGCACCCTCCCGGACAGGGCTCAACGGCCCTGTTGCCAGCGGTCTGGCGCGGTGGCGAAGAGCCGCAACGGGGCCGGGGCCACCGAACCCGTGGACGAAGCCAAGACCACCAGCTCCAGGTTCTAACGATCGCGCTCCCGACTGCCAACCGGCATGCACACCTATGACCACTGACAAAGTCGACCCTCGTCTGGGTCTCGCCCGCTTATGGCCGGCGGCACGGCTTCTCCTCCGGGCTGGCCCAGGCGCCTCCTTCGAGCCAACCGGGCGCGGTGTCGGCGGATGGGAATGACTTGCCCGTGTTCGGGGGCTTTCGGCACTAACCCGGCGGCTGGCAACGGGGAAGAATGATCGATTAGGGGTGGTCCGATGCAGCGGCTCAGTGGTGCGGACGCCGGTTTCGTCTACGGCGAGACGCCGAGTTGGCACATGCACGCGGGGACGCTGGTCGTGCTCGACCCCTCGACCGCTCCCGGCGGCTTCGACGTCCACCGACTGCGCGCCCTGCTCGAGGCCCGGGCGGGGCTGCTCGGCCCGTTCCTGCGTCGCCTGGTCGAGGTCCCTTTTGGCCTGGATCGGCCCGCCTGGGTCAACGACGCGCACCTCGATCTCGACCGCCACTTCCACCGTGTCGGCGTCCCGCCCCCTGGCGGCCCCCGCGAGCTCGGTGCCTTGGTTGGCGATCTGTTCGCCTACAAGCTCGAGCGGGACCGCCCGTTGTGGGAGGACTGGTTCATTGAGGGCCTCGAAGACGGGAACGTGGGTCTGCTCTTTAAGGTCCACCACTCCCTGGTGGATGGCGCCCGGGGTGCTCGCCTCTACGAGGTGCTCTTCGATCTCGACCCCGACGCGCCCTTCGAACGGCCCGGGACCCCCGAGCTTGCCGGCGAGCGCATCCCCCCGGGGTGGGAGATGGCCCTGCGGGCGCTCCCCCGTCTGGCGGCCACGCCGCTGCGCGCCATCCGCACGGCAGGCCACCTCGGCGGCTCCGCCCTCCGCATGCTGCGCTTTCGAGGCTCGGCGGAATGGGCGGCGGCGACCTTCCCCTTCCAGGCGCCGCGCACCTCGCTCAACCAGGCCATCACCCCACATCGTGGGTTCGCCTTCTGCTCGGTGCCGCTCTCGGGGGTGAAGACCATCAAGAACGCCTTGTCCGTGACGGTCAACGACGTGGTGCTCGGTATCTGTGCCGGTGCGCTGCGTCGCTACCTGGCCGATCGCGGCGAGCTTCCAACCACGCCGCTCATCGCCCAGGTTCCCGTGGCCGTGCACGTCGATGCCGGCGGCGACGCCACCGGCAGCGCGTGGGGGAACGCGGTCGCGGTAATGGGCGCTGCCCTGGCCACGCAGCTCGACGACCCGGCCGAGCGGCTCCGGGCCATCCACACCTCGACCCACAGCGCCAAGGCGATGCATGGAGCACTGGGCGACGACCTCATCCTGGACCTGGCCGATGTCGCCCCGCCCGGGGTGCTCGCAGCGGGGGTCCGGGCCTACACCCGGCTCCGTCTCACCGAGCGCCACCCGCCGATCTTCAACCTGATCGTCTCAAACGTGCGGGGGCCGTCGTTCCCCCTCTACATCGCCGGGGCGCGGCTGGTAGCCAACTACCCCATGGGCCCCTTGCTCGACGGCGGCGGGCTGAACATCACGGTCCTCAGCTACCTCGACCAGATCGACTTCGGCTTCGTGGTGTGCCCCGAGATCGTGGCAGACCCCTGGCAGCTGGCCGACGCCACGTCCCTCGCATTTGCCGAGCTCCACGAGGCGGCCACGAGGGCCGCCTCGCCCCGAAAGCGGGCGAACGAGAGGTGTGGGGAGGCTGCCGATGCCGCCGGCGTCTGAGGAGATACGAAACGTGGCCGATCGCTCCATGAAGGTCAGTCCGTTTCGTTTGCGCACCATCCGGATCCACGGGCACGACGTCGGCTACCGGATGGCCGGCGAGGGGCCGACGATCCTGCTCATCCACGGGATCGCCGGGAGTTCGACCACTTGGCGGGCCGTGATGCCAGCCTTGGCCGAGCACTACACGGTTGTCGCCCCCGACCTGCTGGGCCACGGGCACTCGGCCAAGCCCCGGGGCGACTACTCGTTGGGCGCCTACGCCAGCGGCATCCGGGACCTGTTGGCCGTCCTCGGCCACGAACGCGTCACCCTCGTCGGCCACTCACTGGGCGGTGGGGTGGCAATGCAGTTCGCCTACCAATTCCCCGAGTGGGCCCAGCGGCTGGTGCTGGTGGCCTCCGGCGGGCTGGGCAAGGAGGTCAGCCCACTGCTCAAGGCGGTGACCCTGCCCGGCGCTGAGTACGTGCTCCCGCTCCTATTCCACCCCCGCATCCGGGAAACCGGCGAGTGGCCCGGCACCGTGGCCCGCCGGGTGGGCTGGCGACCGAGCGACACGCTGGCCGAGGTGTGGCGCAGCTACACCACCTTGACCGATCGCCACGGCCAGATGGCCTTCATCCACACCGTCCGCTCGGTCATCGACATCGCCGGGCAGCGCGTGAGCGCCCACGACCGGCTGTATCTGGCCGAGGCAGTCCCCACCCTCATCGTCTGGGGCGACCGCGACCGCATCATCCCGGTGGCCCACGCATACCGGGCGGCCGAGGCCATCCCCGGCGCCCGCCTCGAGATCCTTGAGGGCGCCGGGCACTTCCTGCCCTGGCGGGACGCCGACCGGTTCCTGGCCGTCCTCGAGGACTTCCTCAAGACCACGACACCCGCCCATGTGCCCGAAGAACGCTGGCGAGAGCTGCTCACCAGTGCGCCGCCCGACGACGAAGAGGAGTAGTGGTCGCCACCATTCCCGGCACACCGCGGACGCAACGGTGACGACCTTGCCCCTCTATCCTCTTGGCCCCTCAAAGACGGTCACGATCCTGGCCATGCGGTCCCTCACGACGGTCGGAACGAGCGACTGGGCGGCGGCGATGCCCTGGGCGTCGCGGCCCACGAGGTACCGCACCCGTGGAGCGCCGGCGGTGAGTGCGTTGCCGATGACCCTGGCTACCGCTTCGGGGCCGACTATGAAGGCCCTCTACGGGCCGATCAAAGCCAGGGCCCGTCGATACCCACCTCGTAGCTCGAGCCGCACGACCCGACACCTCCGCCTCGATGAGCCGCACACCGGCACTCGGTGGGCACCGAATGGACCGCACAGACATTGCCAGTGTCGGTGCAGTCGCGCCCAAGCTGTGACCCATCCGACATCGCCGCCCGCATGCTCCAGGGTCTCAACCCGGGGTTTGAATAACGAAACGAAGTTGCCTGAGCGACACAGCATCAAAATGGGACCCTGACATGCCCACACGTTGTGATTTCCACAACCAGTGGGGAGAGAGGAGCACCGGCGCGCGGACGGCGCAGAGGGGCCGCGCACCGGGGCGACAGGACGCGAGGCCAGCGGAGGACGCGGCGGCCGGCGGAGCCGGCAGCGCACGAGGCCAGCCAGC
>DASPTT010000058.1:0-57289 GCA_035623275.1 Acidimicrobiales bacterium | reverse complement strand
CCGTGCCGAGCCAAGCGACCCTCCGGGTCCCACCCGAACCCGCCAGCTTCGGAGGACCCGTGCCGAGCCAAGCGACCCTCCGGGTCCCACCCGAACCCGCCAGCTTCGGAGGACCCGTGCCGGACCAGGCGCCTGTTCCTGTCACGCGGAAACCACTGCCTCCTATGCCAGAGCAAGTGAACGGATCAAACAGCGAGACCGAGACTGGGACCGGGATCGGGACTGGGACTGGGACTGGGACTGGGACCGAGAACATCCTTGCAGCGCAAGACGTCAAGATCGATAACCTCAGTCAAGGGATTGCACAACTCGTCACCGCCGTTGAGCGGTTGAACGAGCTCCTCGAACCGTGGCTGCTCGGACCGCGTGGGCTTGTTGGACACACGCCCAACGACAAAGACGATCAGTCCGGCTAGATCTCCGAACGGCGGACCTGGCTCAGTCATTTGATGCCGACCTCGCGGATCGGCTTTCGCCCGATCTGCCGATCCGCCAGTCGGACCACTGATCGGAGAGCATCGACGCTTGGCCTGGCCTACGGCCCCGCTGACGCGGGGTTGAGGGGGCCGTGACCCCCTCAATCCCGTCGATGCGGAGGTGTCCGCGCCCTTGCTCGTCCTGCACTAGGCCGTGGCCGGAGTGCTCTCCTCGTGGTGGTGCTTCGGGAACTCCTGCTCCTCGGGAGTCCGCCGGTAGTGGAACCACCCGATCACCATCAGCACGGCCATGACCGCGGCGAGGATGAACGAGACAATGGCACCGACGAGCGCGATCTGCCCGAACTTCCAGAAGGCGTAGGCCTCGAGCAGCGGCCCACGAAGGGTCGTGCCCCGGAAGACGGTCTGCACCTCGGTGGCCAGGGTCGTGTTTGTCGGGTCGGCCAGGGGGGCGGCGGACACCTTGGCGTAGACGCCGCCGTAGGGCATCTCGCTCAGGTGCACGGCGATGAAGTGGTCGGCATAGGCCTGGGCCTGCGGCCCGGTGAGCAGCTGCTGGCCGGCGAACTGGTTGAGATAGGGCCCGACCCCACCACGCGGTCGAAGGCCCGCACCCGAAGACCGTTCAAGCGGGCGCGACCCCTTGCTCCGGAAGAATCGAGGACCCGCCCTCGCCGCGGTGCACGGCCAGCGCCGCCGCCACCGTCGTCCGCAGCCGGATGGGGTCGACGGGCTTGTGCAGATGCCCGAAGGCCTGGACCGCGGCCATCAGCATGTCGACATCGACCTCTGCATCAGGCCCGAAAACCAGTACCACCTGGGGCGCCGAGTGGGCGAACCGAGCGAGCACGCCAATGTCCAAGGCCGTGGCGACATCGACGACGACGACGCCGAACCCGGCGGTCTGCAGCTTCTCCAGCGCCGAGGGGGCGTCGGCGGCCTCGTCGACCTGGTGTCCGGCACTCCGCAGGATCGTGCCGAACGACGCCCGGATATTGGTATCACCGTCAACAACGAGGACATCGAGTCGAGCCGGACCTGCCGCCATGTTCCACCTCCCGCCTCGAGAATGGTCCTTTAGCCTCAGGGTGTGCGAGATCGAAGCGGGCGGGCAGGGTCCGATGCCCCTATCGCTTGTGACCGACGGCTAAAGCGACTTTCGGCCCTCCCGATTCGAGACGCCACCTCGCATCGTGGAGCCAGGACTCAACCAGGGGGTGGGAGCGATGGCCATCATCCGCACCGATCCGTTTCGGGAGTTCGACCGCCTAACCCAGCAACTGCTGGGTCTGAGCCATGGGCCTCGACCCCTGGCCATGCCCATGGACGCATATCGCAAGGAGGACACGTTTCTCATCCAGTTCGACCTGCCCGGCGTCGACGCCGACGCCATCGAGTTGACCGTTGAGGACACCGTCTTGACGGTGAAGGTGGATCGCCCTGCTCCCCCGGTGAATGCAGGGGTGGAGTGCCTCGTCTCTGAGCGCCCCTATGGCACCTTCTCTCGCCAGGTCTTTCTGGGCGACAACCTCGACTCCACGAAGATCGAGGCCCATTACGAGGCCGGGGTGCTCACCTTGTCGATCCCCCTTGCTGCCCACGCCAAACCCCGCCGAATCCCGGTCGTCCGCAAGGACGACAAGCAGCAGCTCGGTGCCGCCTCATCGGCCGAGTCGTAAGGAGGTATTCGCATGCAAGCTGCCGTCGGAGACAAGATCATCGTCAGGGGCCACCACGCCGGAGAACCCGATCGCGACGCCGTCATCCTGGCCGTCGAGGGTGAGAACGGAGCCCCTCCCTACCGGGTGCGGTGGAGCGATGACGGCCACGAGGGGATCTTCTTTCCAGGTTCGGATGCCGTGGTCGAACACTGCCCAGCCGAGGGGTCCTGACCGCCGTGACCGCCGCAGGGGACACCCCGATCTCGGAACTGGTCGAGGATGAGGTCGTGCACATCGAACCCGAGGCCAGCCTCAATGAGGTGGCCCGGGCGCTTGCCACGGCCAACATCGGCGCCGTCATCTTGGGCGACAAGTCTCAGGTGACAGGGATCGTCTCCGAACGCGACCTCGTTCAGGCTTTCGCACGCGACTGCGACCCGCGGCGCACGCGTGCCGTCGATGTGGCGCACACGAACCTGATCTGGTGTGACTCGGAGGCGACCGTTGCCGAAGTGGCCACAGAGATGATGGAGCGTTATGTGCGCCACGTGCTCGTCGAAGAGGACGGCAAGCTCATCGGCATCGTCTCGGCTCGCGATCTGCTCGGTGTGTATGCCAGCGACGAGGTCGAGGCAGAGTAGAGACCGAGAGAACGGCCGGGCTGAGCACATCGGGCAGCCGCCAGGGCCGAAGTACGCCTCGCACGTCGCCACCACCGGGTGACACTGCGACGACCCCTTCAGATTGTCCGAGCGCAGCGAAAGACATTCGAGCTCGGTGCACCAGACCGTGGTGTCCTCGCGGAGCGGGGACGCCGAGGCGCCCCCGCTGACCGCCATAGGGACCTCGCACGGGCCGGTGCCGTGTCGTCGACGAAGAACGAGATCTTGGGTGTCCGGCCTTGATGAGATCCCGGGGCGAAACTCGCCCCGCCCCAGGCTGTGAGACGTCCATCGTGCGCCCGCACGCGCCAGATGACAACACCTCTGGTCAGGAATCTGCGACTCGGCTACAACCGGAGGGCGGGTCACCACCCTCTGGTTGTCATCCCCCCCCGAGTCCTCGGCCGAGCTGGATCCCCACCGGGGCGTTGTCGGTGACACAGTGCCGCGGTGGCTCGGCCGTGGTCCTACAAGGACAAGACTCGGAATGCGAGCCTGACATCACCCAAAGTGGGGATTCGCGGTCCTCCGTAACACGCGCTCGACCCGGCTATTGACCTCCGAAGACAGCCGTCCGAATCTCGAGGAGCACGGCGTCGAGTTCGTCGATCACGTCCCGCAGGCGGTGAGCGACCTCCGGCGACGCCCGGTTCATCGCGGCCTCGAGGGCCAAACCGGCGGCGGAGAGCCGGGTCGTGATTCGCTCCTGGAGCAGGGCGCCGATTCGCTCCTCGTCGGCGAGGATCAGGCGCCTCCTGGTCTCCTGTTCTTCGTGCCGGTGCTCTGTGACCTCGCGGACGATGGCGACGATGCGCGGGCCATGGCCGAAGGTCACGGGGCTCAGGCTGATGTCAACGGCAACCTCCGACCCGTCGGCGCGTCGGGCCCACAGGTCGACTCCGACGCCCATGGGTCTGGCCTGTGGAACCGTGGCGAAGACCTCCCGATGCCGGCGGTGCAGCTCTCGACGGGCATCTGGAACCAGAGCGTCCACATTGAGACCAATGAGGCTGTCTCGGCCGCAGCCGAACATCACTTCGGCCGCACGGTTCGCCAGCTCGATTCGGCCCCGTTCGTCCACCACCAAGACGGCGTCGGGGGCCAGCTCGACAATCACCCAGGCGTCCCCTAGGGCCAGAGCAGGCGACGTCGTCCTTCGGCGCGCAGGGTCGGTTGCAGGACCTCCGACCGATTCTGCTACCTCCTCGCCGGACACAAGTATCCCCCTGGGACGACCGTTCTCTCGATCAGGATACGGCCCGAGATGGACCCCGCCATGGCCGCGCAGGTTCAGCCCCGCCCAAATGCAGCAGGCAATCAATCTAGCCGAGTTACTGGGAACAGAAGATGGAGTCGGGCAGTCGCCGTTTGGCCTCGTCGATGAGGGCCTCGGCAATGGGCAGGCCGGTGGTTGGTGCCAACTCCGACACCAGATCCTCGGGCGTCGGTGCCTCCTTCACGTCGAGGAGGTGCCACCTCGCCTCGGATCCTTCGCCCTCACGGAGCACCCAACGCGCCGTGTCGCCCACCAGCCCATGCAACAACGCCCAACGGAGATACACGGGAGCCACGACAAGGGGCTCCTCGGTCCAGCGGAGCGGAGTGACGGACACGCTGCTCATTCTCTTGCGAAGCGAGGTCGTCGGGGAGGGACCTTCGGCCCATTCGGCATCACCAACACATGAAATCTCCGTTTGTCTCCACAATGACGTCCCTGGTCAAACGGCAAGCTCGCCGATCCAACTGACCAGTGCCGACGCCGAGGGGTGCCGGTGCTCGGCGTCCAAACCCACGACCTCGGCGTTGGCGAGCTGTCTCGGGTCGTCGGTGAGCACCAGGGTCCTGGTCCGCGGTGCGTAGAGGGGCAGGACCATGGCCAGGTCGACTCCGCTCCCCAGCTCCAGGCGCGTGTCGAAAACCGCCAGGTCGGGTTGGGTGACGATGGCCAGGCCGAGCGCGGTGCCCACATCGCTCGCCCCCACGACGTGGCGCAGGCGGCTCCCACACAATGCCTTGAGCCGGATGAGCTCGGTCATCTCCCCCGCGGCGACGAGGCCCACCGTCTGGTCGAGTGTCGAACGCTGCCCGTTGGCGCCCCAGCCACGAATGGTTCGGTCGACGAGCAGCGAAACGGCGGTGCGACCCGGCGCGTCGAGCAAGCGGGCCGTGCGACGGATGATCTCCTCCGAGTGCTCCAGTGCGGCCTCCGCCCTCCACTGGACCTCTTCGGCATGCTGTCGCGCCAGCGCGGCACGCCGACGCAGGTCCTGAGACTGGGCCCAGGTGACCAGCGCCTGGGCCCGCAACAGGTCCCGTTCGTAGGGGCGAATGGGTGCGATCGCCATGGGTGCCTCGGTTCGGGGTTCGGCCCCCTTCCTCGCAGCCGTCTCCAAGGCCAACGTTCGTTGCCCTCTCGCGTGCCAACCAGGGCCAACCTTCGCCTTGCCACAATGACCTTTGGCCCTCATGCGCGACGGCGCGCATAGGGGAAGACGGGCCGTCGCCCACCACCGAGGAGCGACGCGCACGTCTTGTCTCCCAGAGGATGGTTCCGGCGGAGGCATCCGCCAACCTGCGCGCTGCTCGTGCGAGACGGGGGCCGGTCGGGGCCCCTTCGAACGAGTGGACAGGAAATAGATCCCTGCCCCGAAGAAGGCGACAGCTTGCTAGGAACCAGTCGCCCGGCGGCGGCGTGGGTTCCGGGGATGTCGCCTCGTGGCAGAGCGCTCCCATCCAGGCTGCGTGGCCGTGCTATCTGCCAGCTGAAGACGGACAGCGAGGACGTGCTCGTATCGGCGGCGCAAGTCTTCGAGGTCCAGTTCTTCGGCGATGTCCTTCTCCGCCGCCCGCATGATCATCTCGGCTTGACGAAGCAGCAGTTGCCGCTGCCCGTCCTCGACCGTGTGCTCGATGATATGGGCGATTGAATCCATCAACCGGATGACTACTGCAGGCATTCCGCGGGCTGCCTGGCGCACCTTGTCAAAGGCGCGGTTCACCATACGCGCATAGCTTGGGTCGAACTCAATCAGGCGTATCCGCCCCATTCGGTCGCGGTAGACGCCCTCGACAAGTGCGCGGCGTGAGATCTCGCACAACCCGGCTGACAGCCAGTCGATACAAGTGAGGGCAGTGAAGGTGTCATTGACAGCCGGGGACAGAGCGCGGATCGCGATCTCCACCAGCTGGTCGATAGCGAAGACTGGGTCTTGCGTGAGGGTCCGATGCGGGCCGGTCACGTGGGCACGTTCCAGTGCCTTGATGACCTGATGGGCTGCGTCGGGTGGCCACACCTTTGCCAATGGACGCCCAGCCACGACGAAGTGGCCGGGGCGGTGCGTGAGTCGGATAACGGCGTCCGCCTCTTCTGCAATCGAGACCAATTGGCTGTATCCGACAAACTGAAGGTATCCGCTCCTCGTCGCGCGCACGACCTGTCCACCCTCGTCAAGCAGGGCGATCAACTCCTCGAGCGATCGATCCACTCCCTGGGGCGCGGGAGTGGGCTGCTCGCCCACCATCAATGGAAACTCGGCATCGATCGCGCCCATTAGGTCGTCCGCGATCCCGGCGATGACCTCTGGCAGCTGGATCGACTTGGCGATGTGGTGGATGAAGTAGATGAGGACACCAAGATCGACCAGGAGAAGCGCCTCGGCCACTGTGATCGAGATGTCGGGTACGAAATTTCCGGACGGTCCGGCGATCGAAACGAGCACGAGCACCGAGTAGACGAAGGTGGCCACCCATACGCCGAGGGTCAGCTGGTTCCCCCGGTCGCGAACGAAGTTCCGCATCATGCGGGGTCCGAACTGCTGGGAAGCGAGGGTCAGAGCCAGGATCGTGATCGAGAAGACCACGCCGACAACCGTGATCACCGCGGCAGCGATGGCAATCAGGACCTGCCGCCCTCCGTCGGCACTGGTCCTGATCCAATGCGGTAGTTGGATGTGTTGGTGATAGACGTAGAGGTCGAGTGCCAGCGTGATGACGAACAACAGCACAGCCAATAGGACTAGGAGGGCGGGAACCAGCCAAAGGGTCGTCCGCAACGATTCACGTCGCCAGTCGGGAAGCCGACGACCTTCGTGGTGATGGCCCAGCTCTTCGAAAATGCGTCTCCCACTGAAAGCTGGTTTCACGCGGTCACCTAGAGTCGAGACTCGTTACCGATCAGACTTCCCGACCCGCTCTGGCTATGTTAGGTCCAGCCGAGTGAGCGCGACGTATGAAGGCGCACAGTGCTGACAATCGCTGTGTATGGGTGGACGCGACACCAGGACGCAATCGGCCACAGACGGTCAAGGCGAGGCTAGTACGCGCGAGTGCTCGGTCGGTCGTCCGACCCTGAATCGAAGCGCCGTCGCAGGCACCCATAGGGACCGAAAGCTACGTTGCCACCGCCAAGTTCCAGCCGACGGCTTTCCTGCAACTGGGACACTTCGGGAAGGGATCCCCCACGGCCAACGTGACCCGTTCCTTGTCGGCGCAGTCACTCCGGTAGATGCCTGCCATCGTGCAGGTGGCATCAGTCCTCATCGCGTCCGTGTCGTTCCTCGACATGGGGATCCCCCTCGTTCAGCATCATCACCAAGAGAGAGATCGGGGCAGGTGAATCACTTCATCCGATCCGGCCTGCCGTTGGAGCTCGCATGGCTGGAACACCGAAGGCGCCGTCCTCTCCTGGTATGGGCCAATGCAACACGCCGACCAGGCTTCCCGGCTCACCTGACGAGGATCGTACTCCGTTTCGACCTCTTCGTCACCAGGATTTGAACCTGGCTCGCTGGAACCTTGTCCGCCATGAACCAAGGGCCAAGTGGGCCAGGGCGGGAGGGATCACTCGCCGTCGGCCTGTCTAGATCCCGGGCTGGCCGGCCTGGTGGCCATGGGGTTTGGTGGCTACGCGGTGTGGCACGGTGCGACGCTGCCGAAGGATGACGACAGCGACCCCGAGGCCCGACGTCCGGCGCGGCCCCTCTGTGCCGTCCGCGCGTCGTGGCCCCTCTCTCCCCGGTCACAAGGGTGGGCCGTAGAGGACTCGAACCTCTGACCCCTTGCGCGTCATGCAAGTGCGCTACCAACTGCGCCAACGGCCCCGAAGGCACCACACTACCCGCCATGGCACCATGGGGCGTCCGAACGGAGTGACCAAGGGGGACCCCATGGACTCGCCGACCAGACCCGCTGCGTCCCCCGAGGCGAGCGCGTCGGACGCCCGGACGCTGTCCGACGACGCCATCGCAGCCGTGGTCGCCGAGGTCCGGCAGGAGGGATGGGCCGTAGTGGAGAGCGCCATCGACCTCGATCTGGTGGACGCCATCGACGACGACCTGCTGCGTCTGGAACGGGAGCTGGGCATCGTGCCGGCCGACAACCTCTTCGAGGGCCTGCACACCACCCGCATCTACAACCTGCTGGTCCACGGCCCGCTCTACGAGCGCATCCCCGTGCACCCCAACGTGCTGCCCATCGTGGAGCAGGTGCTCGACCCCGGGTTGCTCGTGTCGTCGCTGTCGTCGATCGCCCTCGGGCCCGACGAGTCCGCACAGCCGATCCACTCCGACGACCAGCTCGTCCCCATCCCCAAGCCACACCCGCCGATCATCTGCAACACGATGTGGGCCATCACCGACTTCACCGAGGCCAACGGTGCCACCCGCCTGTGCCCAGGCACGCACCTGGCCGATCACTCCCCCAACCCCCTCGAGCACTACGACTCCGTCCCCGCCGAGATGGCCAAGGGATCCGTCCTCGTGTGGGTCGGCAGCCTGTGGCACGGGGGCGGGGCGAACGCGACGACGACCCGACGGGTCGGGATCGCCATGAACTATTGCGCCGGGTTCATCCGCCAGCAGGAGAACCAGCAGCTGGGGATCCCCCGCGAGGTCGTCCGGCGGTTCCCGAGGCGTCTCCAGGAGCTGTGCGGCTACTCGATCTACAACGGGCTCATGGGCCACATCGACAAGCAGCACCCGGGCAAGCTCCTCCTCGGCGGCGACGAGAAGGCCGACCTCGTGTGGGACTACGCCAGGGTGGACGGATCCTCGTCCTGATTCCGGCGGACGCCCTCCGACGTCGGCGGCGGCTACGACGCAGGTGCGGCCTTGGCGTTCCGTGACGACTGCAGGTACTCGACGACAGGCCGCGCCATGGCTGCCGCGAAACGGTACGCCCCGGAGCTGTAGGTGGGACAACCGAGCGTCGTCCCGACGCCTTGGCAGAAGTGGACACCGTCGGGGGCGCGCACGGTGTTGCTCGGCACGCCGTCCACCGTCGGGCCGAGGCACGGCTCGGTGGCCATGCATGGCAGGGTCCACGTGAACGACCCGCCGTCGCCCTCGACGGCGCGCCCCGCGTCGACGTAGGTGACCCAGCTCGGGTCCTTCGCCGCCAGAGCCTGAAAGGCCCGGTTGAGGTCGTCCCAGTGTGGGTCGTCGGCGACCGATTGCCCACGGGTGATCGGCGTGCCCTCCAGGAACACGTGGGACCCTGCGGCCGCGAACGCGGCGATGGCGCTGGCCACGTCACCGCAGTACTTGGTCACCGCCGACGCCGACTCCGGCGGGCACCCCTGCATGCACGCCGCGAAGGTGGTCCCGACGAACTCCAACACCGCCGCCCGTGGCGCGCTGGCCGCCACCTTCCGCATCGTGGAAAGCCAGTCGCACGCGGCCGTTCCGCCGTAGACGTAGTTGGCGACGGTGGCACCACCGGCCATGACCAGCCGATCGAAATCGGGCGCAGCTTGCGAAGAGAGAGAGTCGCCGAAGAGGACGACGCTCGCCACACCGTGGGACGGAGCGGTGGCGGGGGCCGGGGCGGCCCCGGGTGCCGATTTCGCGTGGGGATGCCCGCACCCGGCGAGGGCCACGGCGCCGAGCGCGACGACGGCGACGAAGACGGTCCTCGTCCGCATCGCAGCCACTCGTCCCCCCGACGTCGCCGGCGTCGACCCACACGACGTAGGCGGCGGGCGAACGCGGCGAGTCTTGTGGGCGACGGCGACCGGGGAAAGGGACCTTGGTCCCTGGCATGGCCGCCTCGGCCAATCGTTGCCCTAGAAGGTCTCGGCGAAGCTGTTCTCCCCCGCGCCGCGCAGCACGTTCTTGAGGAGCTTGCCCGACGGGTTGCGGGGCAGGGGCTCGGCCGAGAACTCGACGTAGGCCGGCACCTTGAAATCCGCCAGCGTCTCGGCCACCCAGCGCTGGAGCTCGGGTGCACCGACCGAGCTGCCCGGCTCCAGAACGACCACGGCCTTCACCTCCTCGCCCAGCGTGGGATGGGGGACGCCGATCACGGCGGCTTCGAGGACGGCGGGATGCTCGACGAGACGGTTCTCGATCTCCACGCAGTACACGTTCTCCCCGCCTCGGATGATCATGTCCTTGGCCCGGTCGGTGATGGTGAGGAATCCCTCCTCGTCGAGATGGCCGACGTCCCCCGTGCGCAGCCAGCCGTCCACGAGGATCTCGGCCGTCTCCACCGGCTTGTTCCAATAGCCCGGCATGACGATCGGGCCCTTGACCCAGACCTCGCCGGTCTCGCCGGCGCCGAGGGCCGACCCGTCCTGCCCCGTGATCCGCAGCTCCACGGTGGGCACGGCGCGCCCGACGGACTCGGGGCGCTCCAGGTAGTCGGTGCCGGCGTTCACGGTGGCCACGGACGAGCTCTCGGTGAGCCCGTAGGCGTTGCCGAGCGAGCGCACCTTGGGGAACGCCTCCTGCACCTTGCGCTGCAGCTCGGGCGCGGCCGCCGAGCCGCCGTAGACCACCGAGGACACCGACGACACGTCGTAGCGGTCGCGCCCGGGGTGGTCCACGACCCGCCACACCATGGTCGGCACCGCGCTCCAGACGTTGACCCGCTCGCGTTCGATCAGCGCCAGGGCCTTGTCGGGCTCGAAGCGGCCGTCGAGCATGACCAGACGGATGCCCATCGCCAATGCCACCACCATGCCCGAGTGGCATCCCGACACGTGGAAGAGGGGCGCGGTGAGGAGGCTGGCCAGCTGGCCGTCGGTGTTGGCGGCGGGGCTGGCCAAAGGATCGGCCATGGCACCGGCCAGCGCCACGTAGATGGTGTTCTGGAGGTTGGCGATCATGGAACGGTGTGTGGAGACCGCCCCCTTGGGCCGCCCCGTGGTGCCGCTCGTGTAGAAGATGACGGCGGGGTCGTCCTCGTCGATGGCGCGCTCGAGCGGATCGTGCCCGCCGGGGACGTCCTCCAGCAGCGAGTCGAAGGGGAGGAGCTCGACGCCCGCCGCCGCCGCCCGGGCGGCGAGGGCCGGGCCGACGGGGTCGGTGCAGAACACCGTGCGCAGGCCGGGACACTCGCCGGCACGGTCGAGGACCCGCTCGAGTCGCGGCCCGTCGGCCACCAGCGCCACCGCGCCCGAGTCGGCCAGGCCGTAGAGGATCTCGTCGGTCTTCCACCACCCGTTGAGCCCGACGAGCACGGCGGCGGCGTCGACGGTCCCCCAGAAGGCCAGGCACCACTCCGGGGTGTTGGCGGAGAGGACCGCCACCCGGTCACCGGGGCCCACGCCGTGACGGCGCGCCAGGGCCCGCGACACGGTGTCGGCCTGCTCGACGAATGTCCCGAATCCCATCCTCCGGTCCCCGTAGACGAGGAAGGTATCGGCGTCGCCGCGGGCCAGTGCGGCACGCGACACCTCACGCAGGGACCGCATGCGCACCTTGTAGACCTGGGTCGGGATCCCCCGCACGGGCTCGACGACGACCTCGAAGGCGCCCCCCGGGCCCGTGAGCATCTGCTTGACGTCGGCGCTCGTCGGCATCGGCCTCCCTCGGTGCCCGGCGCGCCACGTGCGCGGCCGCCCGGGGCGCGACTGTAGCCACGGGCGCCCGAGGGCCGTGCTAGCAAGGTCCAGGTGCGCACGCCCGCCGAGACCCGCGCCGGAGCGATCCGCCTCGCCGGTGGGCGCACCCTGGCGTACACGGAGCTCGGGGACCTCGACGGCGCCCCCGTGCTCTACTGCCACGGCGGGCTCAGCTCCAGCGGCGACATCGGCTTCGCCCATGGCGCGTTCGCACAGCGTGGTCTGCGGGTCATCGCCCCCGACCGCCCGGGCACCGGGGACTCCACCAGGCACATGCCCCGGCGGGTGGCCGACTGGGCGGCCGACGCGGCCGGGCTGTGCGACGTGTTGGGAGTCGGCGAATTCGCCGCGCTGGGATGGTCGGCCGGCGGCCCCTACGCCCTGGCCTGTGGCGCGGGGCTCGGCCCACGGGTGCGGCTCGTGGCGACCGTCGGCGGCATGGCCCCGCTCGGCGGCGACGTCCGCGCCGCGCAACTGGGCCTGGCCGCCGACCGCCTCCTGTTCCCGATGGCCCGCCGGGCGTCGGCGGCCGCCCGCGCCGTGGTCTGGGCCTCCACGCACGCCCCCGTACGAGTCCTGCACCGCCAACTCGTCAAGCACCTGCCACCCGCCGACGAGGCGGTGGTGGCGGCGATGACGCCGACGGAGGCCACCGCCGACCTCACCCACGCGGTGCGCCGAGGCTGTGGCGGTGTGGTCGACGACTACGTCGTCCTCGGGGCCGAGTGGGGGTTCGCTCTCGAGGACGTCACCTGTCCGGTGGCGGTCCTCCAGGGCGCGCAGGACACGCTGCTCCCCATGGCGCACGCCCGTGCCCTCGCGGGCGGGCTCCCCACCGGCGAGCTCGTCGTGGTGCCCGAGGCCGGGCACTTCCTCCTCCACACGGCCACCGGGACCGTCCTCGACCGGCTCGCCGGCTGACGGCCGCGCCAGACGCCCGCCGTCGCCGCAAGGGCACGATCAGAGGCGGCGGGCGGAATCGAACCGCCGTACGGGGCTTTGCAGGCCCCTGCCTAAACCACTCGGCCACGCCGCCGGGGCGTGGGTCGAGCCTAGTGGCTCGACCTCGGGCATCCCGCTGCGGTGGGCGTCCGTCGGCATGTCGGCCAGATGATTGAATCGCGCCATGCGAATCGCCCTGATCGCCACGCCGTGGACGCCCATCCCCCCGCCGCTCTACGGCGGCATCGAGCAGGTCATCGACCAGACGGCACGGGGGCTCGTGGCCGCCGGCCACGACGTCACCCTGTTCGCCACTGGCGACTCCACCTGCCCCGTCCCCACCAAGTGGGCGCTCGAGCACGCCGAGGGCATGCGCATCGGCATGGCCGTGCCCGAGATGCGCCACGTCGTCCACGCCTACGACGCCGTCGCCGACCACGACATCGTCCACGACCACACCGTGATTGGCCCGTTCTACGCCGAGCGGTTCCCCGACCTCCCCGTGGTCACCACCATCCACGGCCCCTTCAACGAGGAGCTCACCGACCTGTACCGGCGCCTCGCCCCTCGGGTGCCGATCATCGCCGTGTCCCACGCCCAGGAGCGCAGTGCCCCCGACGTCCCCATCGCCAGGGTGATCCACCACGGCATCGACGCCGGCGCGTTCCCCGTCGGCGACGGGGCCGGCGACGCGGAGGGGCCCTACGTCCTGTTCCTCGGGCGCATGGCCGCCGACAAGGGCGCGCACCGTGCGATCCAGGTGGCGCGCAAAGCCGGCTACCGGATCCTCATGGCGGCCAAGATGCGTGAGGCCTGGGAGCGCGCCTTCTACGAGGAGCAGGTCGAGCCCCTGCTGGGCGAGGACGCCGTGTACCTCGGCGAGGTCCCCCACGAGCGCAAGGTCGAGCTGCTGGCGGGGGCCACCGCGCTGCTCTTCCCCATCCGCTGGAACGAGCCCTTCGGGCTGGTGATGCTGGAGGCCATGGCCTGCGGCACGCCGGTGCTCGCCTTCCCCGAGGGGGCGGCACCGGAGGTGGTCGACGAAGGGCGCACCGGCTTCCTCTGTGCGGACGAGGCGGCGATGGTCGAGGCCCTCGGGCGGATCCACGAGATCGACCGGGCCGACTGCCGTGCCGCGGTCGAGGGCTACTTCTCCACCGAGCGGATGGTCGCCGAGCACGTCGAGCTCTACGAGGAGATCGTCCACCATTAGAAAAGGTGCGGCGTTGGCCATCGACGACGACCGTTCGCCGGCGCCCGCGTCGACCTCTTCCACGGCTTCCTCGGCAGGTGCTGTGGGTCCCCACCTGGGTCCTCACCCCGGGGCCGCCCCTGACCTCCTGCGGCCCGCGGCCCGAAGGCGCTGTGGCACCACCCCCGCACCCCGCTGCGCGGGCGCCGGCGGGCGAGCCTGTCAGTCGCGGTTGCGGGTGAAGAAGTGGACCACGCGGACGATCACCGCGACGACCACCACCAGCACGAAGATCTTGAAGGCGAAGAGGGCTACGCCCACGACCGCCCGGAAGACCCACAGGGCGATCAGGATCGCCCCGATCACGGCGCCGCTGATGAGCACCGTGTCGACCACACTGAGCTTGGAGCGCTTCGGTTCGACGGCCACGACCCAAATGTTACGCCCGCCTCAGGGGCGGAGGGGGTCGACCAGCACGCCGGGGTCGCAGATCCGTGCCGGGTCCAGCGCCAGCGACGCCGGCGGCGTGAGGCGCGGCGCCGGCAGCGCCAGCGCGTCGAGGGGCGGCGGCGACTCCGTGTAGCCCCATCCCCACCACGATCGCCGCCGCGCCATGGGGCGTATCGTCGCCGCGATCGGCCGCGCCGTCGAGTGGTACCGTCGCCCATGTCGTTCCGTGCCAAGCGCCAGGAGCTCGTCGCCCGCGGTGACCTTCGCGGCGACGACTTCTGCCGGGCGCTGGCCGCGGCGGCCGACGAGTGGCTCACCGGGCTCCTCCAGCAAGCCACGGGCGGCGACACGGCGCGCCTGGCCCTGATGGCGGTCGGCGGCTACGGGCGCGGCGAGCTCTGCCCCTACAGCGACCTCGACGTCGTGCTGGTGCACGAACGGCGCGACGTGGGGGCCGTGGCCGACGCCGTCTGGTACCCCGTGTGGGACGAGGGCATCCGGCTCGACCATTCGGTGCGCCGGCCCGGCGAGGTGCTGGCCGTGGCCGCCGAGGACCTGCGCGCCCAGCTCGGGCTCCTCGACGGGCGGCTCATCGCCGGGGAGGCGGCGCTGGTCGATCCCCTGCTGACCAAGGCCGCCGACCAGTGGCGCGCCGGCGCGGCCCGGTGGCTGCCCGTCCTCGCCGCGCAGGTGGAGCAGCGCCACCGGGCCCACGGGGACGTCGCCTTCCTCCTCGAGCCCGACCTCAAGGAGGCCCACGGCGGCCTGCGGGACGTGCACGCGGTCATCGCCGCGGCGCGGGCCGTCGCCGCCCTGGAGGACCAGGTCGATCTCGGTCTCCTCGACGCTCCACGCGCCGTGCTCACGGCGGCACGCGTCGAGCTGCACCGTGCCACCGACCGCGCCACCGACCGCCTCCTGCTCCAGGAGCAGGACCAGGTGGCGGCGGCGCTGGGCCTCGCCGACGCCGACGCGCTCATGGCGGGCATCGCCGAGGCCGGGCGCACCATCGCCTGGGTGACCGACGACGTGTGGCGCCGCCGGGCCCAGTGGGCGCCGGGCGGGCGCCGGCGGCGCTTGCGGTCACGGCGCCCGGGGGCGACGCGACCCGAGCACACCGAGCGCCGCACCCGCCGCGTGGAGCCCGGGATCGCCCTCGCCCTGGGCGACGACGCGTCGGGGGGGCACGATCGCGAGGGGGCCGAGGTCGTCCTCGACGTGGGCGCCCGTCCCGGCGGTGAGCCGTCGCTGGCGCTGCGGGTGGCGGCGGTCGCCTCGGAGCACTCGCTCCCCATCGCCCGCGCCACGCTCGACACGCTGGCCGCGCAGACGCCGGCGCCCCCCGACCCGTGGCCCGACGAGCTGCGTGACGCGCTGGTCCGGGTGCTGCAGTCGGGCCAACCCGCCATCGCCGCCATGGAGGCGCTCGACCAACGGGGCCTGCTCGTGCGCACCCTGCCGGAATGGCAGGCGGTCCGCAACCGCCCGCAGCGCAACGCCTACCACCGCTACACGGTGGACCGCCACCTGCTGGAGGCCGCGGCGCGCGCCGCTCCGCTGGCCCTGCGCGTGGAGCGGCCCGACCTGCTCCTGGTGGGGACGCTCCTGCACGACATCGGCAAGGGCTATCCCGGGGACCACACCGAGGTGGGCATCGAGCTGGTCGACACCATCGGCCGGCGGATGGGCTACGCGCCCGAGGACGTCGAGACGCTGGTGTCGCTCGTGCGCAACCACCTCCTGCTCGCCGACGCCGCCACCCGCCGCGACCTCGACGACCCGGCGACGGTTCGCGCCGTTGTCGACGCCGTGGGCGACCGGTGCCGGCTCGAGCTGCTGGCCGCCCTTACCGAGGCCGACTCCCTGGCCACCGGGCCTGCGGCATGGGGACCGTGGAAGGCCGGGCTCGTGGCCGACCTGGTGCGCCGGGCCGAGTCGGTCCTCGCCGACGGCGCCGAGCCTCAGCCGGCCGCGCCGGGCGCCGTCACCGAACGCCACCGCCACCTGATGGCCCAGGTGGAGCGCCTCGGCCGTTCGATCGTGGTGGCCGATCCCCCGACGGTCACCGTGGTGGCCCGCGACCGGCCGGGCCTGCTGGCCGCGGTCACCGGCGTGCTCGCCCTGCGGGGCCTCGACGTGCGCTCCGCCAACGTCGCCGGCGAGGACGACTTCGCGGTGGAGACCTTCGTCGTGGAGCCGGCGCGCGGGCGCTGGCCCGACTGGGACCTGGTGGCGGACGAGGTGGACGCGGCCCTGCGCGGCAGCCTCCCGCTGGCCGAGCGCCTGGCCCAACAGGAGCGCGTCTACGCGGGTGGCCGGCGGCCGGCCTCGCCCCGCCCGCCCGAGACGAGGGTCGTCGTGGACAACGGCGCCTCCGCGGCGTCGACGGTCCTCGACGTTCGGGCCGTGGACCGCGTCGGCTTGCTGCATCGCATCACGACGGTCCTCTTCGACCACGACCTCGACGTGGTCGCCGCGCGCGTCAGCACGCTCGGGGACGAGGTGGTCGACGCCTTCTACGTGCGCGACAAGGCCACGGGCGGCAAGGTCGTCGACGCCGAACGGCTCCGGCGCGTCGAACGGTCGGTGCACGACACCCTGACGGCGACGTCACCCTGAGGCGTGCGGCCCGGCCCGCGCCGGGGAGAACCGACGGGCGCCCTGGTAGGATCGCCGGCGGGAAGCCGCCGTCTCATGTTCAGGGCCAAGCGCAGCCGCCATGCGGCGCCCCGTCACCGGGGGACGACCGCGCTGATCGTGGCCGGTGCACTCGTCCTCGTGGGGGCGTCGGGTGCGCTCGTGGCCGCCACCGTCTCTTCGCGCGCACCGGCATCGGCCGGGACCGTGCCCGGCGGCGCCCGGGCAGTCCTCGACCTGGTGGCGAGCGATCCCGTCGACGGCGCCACCGCCGTGGCCCCCGACGCGGCGCTGACCCTGACCTTCAGCGCGCCGCTGGCCCCGACGAGCCCCACGCCGTCGATCGTGCCGGCGGTGACGGGCAGCTGGGTACGGGTCACCTCGAACACAATCGCCTTCCGCCCCGCCGCCTCGCTCCCGCCCGGTGCCGCCCTGTCGGTGTCGGTGCCCGGCGGCACCGGCGGCATGGTGTCCACCGAGCACACGCACCTGGCGGCCACCGTCACCGAGCAGTACACGGTGGCGCCCATGTCGACCCTGCGGGTCCAGGAGCTGTTGGCGCAGCTCGGGTACCTGCCCCTCAGCTTCACCCCCGACGACCCGACCCCGGTCCCCGCCGCGGTCATGGCCCTCGACCAGACCGGGTCGTTCACCTGGCGCTGGAGCACCCTGCCGGCCGCGCTCACCAGCCTGTGGGCCCCGGGCGTGCCCGACGAGGTGACCGAGGGCGCGGTGATGGCCTTCCAGGACCAGGAGCACCTGCCCGTCGACGGCGTGGCCGGGCCCCAGGTGTGGAGCGCGCTGCTCGCCGCCTCGGCCGCGGGCCAGGCCGACGCCGACGGCCACTACGACTGGGTCGACGTGAGCACCGCGCTGCCCGAGAAGGTCACGGTGTGGCGCGACGGCAGCCCGATCTACACGACGGCGGCCAACACCGGGATCGAGGCCGCGCCGACGGAGAAGGGCACCTGGCCCGTCTACGCGCGCTACACCTCGACGACCATGTCGGGCACCAACCCCGACGGGAGCCACTACAGCGACCCGGGCGTGCCCTGGGTCAGCTACTTCCACGGGGGCGACGCGCTGCACGGCTTCATCCGGCCCGGCTACGGCTATCCCCAGAGCCTGGGCTGCGTCGAGATGCCGCCCGCGAACGCGGCGGCCGTCTACCCGCTCACACCGCTGGGCACCCTCGTCACCGTCGAATAGCGCCACCGCGCGCCGCGCGCGGGCTCAACCCGGCGGTGCCGAGGGAAAGCGCGGCTCGCGCCGCTCGCGCACCGCGGCGAGTCCCTCGCGGGCGTCGGGGCCGAGGAAGCCCAACATCTCCAAGGCGAGCGACTCGCCGAACTCGGGCATGGCCCGGCGCAGCCACTGGTTCATGACCCGCTTGGTCCACTGCAGCGCGGTGGCGCTGCCGGCCGCCAGGCGCGCGGCGACGGCCAGCGCCTCGGGCACCACCTCGTCGTCGGGGACGCAGCGGGTCACCAGCCCGATGCGCTCGGCCTCGGGACCGTCCACGAAGTCCGCCGTCAGCAGGTAGTACTTCGCCTTCGCCATGCCGCACAGCAGGGGCCACAGGAGCGCGGCGTGGTCGCCCGCCGCCACGCCCAGACGCGCATGGCCGTCGGAGAGGCGGGCGGAGCGGCCCATGATGCTCACGTCCGCCAGCAGCGCCACCGCCAGGCCCGCCCCCACCGCCACCCCGTTGACGGCGGAGACCACGGGCTTGCGGGCCGCCAGCATGTGCTCGACGATCGCCCCGGCGTCGTGCCACTGTTCGAGCACGGCGTCGTAGTCGTCGGTCATGGCCGCGATCATCTCGAGGTCGCCTCCGGCGCTGAAGGCCCGCCCCGCCCCCGTGACCACCGACACCCGGGCGTCGTCGTCGGCGTCGACGACGGCCCAGATCTCCGACATCTCCCGGTGCATCCGCACGTTGGCGGCGTTGAGGACGTCAGGGCGGTCCAGCGTCACGACCACGACCCCGTCGGGCCGACGGTCCACGCTCAGGTGCTCGAAGTCCCCGTACTCGGCGAATCGCATGGGCGCCACCCTAGACAGGCCCACCCGCGGCGGCCCCGCCTGCCCGGTCGGGCGGGTGATCGCGGCCGGTAGCGTGGGCCGCTCATGGAGACGCCGGCCGTCGTCACCGAGCAGATCGCGCGCCGCTTCGGCGACGCCTGGGCCGTCGACGGCGTCGACCTCGAGATCGCGCCCGGTGAGATCTACGGGTTCCTCGGCCCCAACGGGGCCGGCAAGTCGACGCTGGTGCGGATGCTGTGCACGCTCATCCAGCCCACCAGGGGCCGGGGGTTCGTGGCCGGCTTCGACGTGGCCGCCCACCCCGAGCAGGTGCGCCTTCGCATCGGGGTCGCCCTGCAGGACGCGGCCCTCGACGACCGCCAGACCGGCCGGGAGCTGCTCGACCTCCAGGCCCGTCTGTACGGGCTCGACCGCGACGGCCGGCTGGCCCGCCTGGCGCAGGTCCTCGAGCTCGTCGACATCGGCGACGCCATCGACCGCCGCATCGGCACGTACTCGGGCGGCATGAAGCGCCGCCTCGACCTGGCGGCGGCCCTCATCCACGACCCGGACATCCTCTTCCTGGACGAGCCCACCACCGGTCTCGACCCCGTGAGCCGGGCCACCGTGTGGGACGAGGTGCGCAACCTCAACCGACAGCTCAACACCACCATCTTCCTCACCACCCAGTACCTGGAGGAGGCCGACGAGCTCGCCGGGCGCGTCGGCATCATCGCCCGGGGGCGGCTGGTGGCGGAGGGGACCCCCGAGGAGCTCAAGCGCTCCGTGGGCGAGGACGTGATCGTGGCCCGCGTGGCCTCGGTCGACGAGGGCCTCGAGTCGGCCGTCCGGCGCGTCGAGGGCGTCGACGAGGTGGTGGCCGGGCGCGGCGAGCTCGTCATCCACGCGGGCGACGGCGCCGCGGCGATGAGCCCGGTGGCGCTCGCCCTGCACGAGCACGGGGCCAGCGTCACCAGCCTGACGCTGCGCACCCCCACGCTCGACGACGTCTTCCTGCAGTACACAGGCGCCCACCTCCGGGACGAGGGCGCCGGTGCCGGCGACAGCGAGGGGGCCGCGCCATGACGACCACGGTGACGACGACCGACGGAATCGTCCGCGTCCAGGCCCAGCCGGCGGGACTGGCCACCGACCTCCTCTCGGTGGCGCGACGCGCCCTTCGCCAGATCCCCCGGGACCCCGAGTCGGTGATCCCGGCCATCTTGGTGCCAGCGATCTTCTACGTGATGAACGTGGGGGCGCTCTCCAGCGTCACCCACACCGCCACCGGCATCGTCTTCAAGGCGTTCGCCCTGCCGGTGTCGGTGGTCTTCGCCGTGACCGGCGTGTCGCGGGCCTCGTCGCTGGTGCTCGACATCCAGAACGGCTACTTCGACCGCCTGACCATCACCCCGATCCGCCGTCTCCCCCTGCTGCTCGGCCTCATGATGGCGGACCTGGCCCTGGTCATGGCCCTGGCGGTGCCGGTGGTCCTGCTCGGCCTGGCCATCGGCGTGCGCTTCGCCACGGGCGTGCCCGGGATGGTCCTCTTCGTCGTGGTCTCCGGGCTGTGGGGCCTGGTGTTCACCGGCCTTCCCTATGCCATCGCCCTCAAGACCGGGAACCCCGCCGCCGTGAACTCGAGCTTCATCCTCTTCTTCCCCTTCGTGTTCCTCACCTCGGCGTTCGCCCCGCTGCCCGCCCTCGCCGGCTGGATGCAGGCGATCGCCCGCTACAACCCGATGACGTACGTGCTCGCCGGGCTGCGCTCGCTCATCGGCGCGCAGGCGGTGCCGCACCAGCTGGGCGCCTGGCACTGGCGTGCCCTGGGCGCGGCCGTCCTGGCCATCGCCGTCTTCGGGTGCGTGTCGCTGACGCTGGCGCTCCTGGCCCTGCGGGGCCGGGTGCGGCGCCGCTAGGGCCTCAGATGCGCTCGGGGACCATGTCGATGGCGCCGCACGGGCACTCCGCCGCGCACAGCCCGCAGCCCTTGCAGTAGTCGTAGTCGAACTCGTAGCGCAGGCCCTGGCCGAGCTTGTGCACGGCGTTGTCCGGGCACACGCCGAAGCAGTTGTCGCACTCGAAGCAGTTCCCGCACGACAGGCACCGGCGGGCCTCGTAGAGCGCGGTGGACGCGTCGAAGCCCTGGACCACCTCGTCGAACGTCGACGTGCGCCGGACCAGGTCGAGGCGGGGCCGCAGGGACTTGGGGGCGTCCGAGTAGTACCAGAGGTTGAGCCGTCCCGGCTCCGCCAGGGCGTGGCGGGCGACGTCGGGCGCGGGCTCGCCGCGCAGGTAGCGATCGATGGCCCGGGCCGCCGCCTTGCCGTGCCCCACAGCGGTGGTGATGGTGCGCTCGCCGCGCACCGCGTCGCCGCCGGCGAACACCCCGGGGTGCCCCGTGGCCATCCCCGGCCCCACGTCGATGACCCCGTGGTCCACGCCCACGTCCTCGAGCCCGGCCAGGAGCGACAGGTCGCACTCCTGGCCCATGGCCAGGATCAGGTCGTCCGCCTCCAGCTCCTCGAGCTCGCCGGTCGGCTGCGGGTCGCCGTGCTCGTCGAGGACCATGCGCTCGATCTGCAGGCGGCCGGGCTCGGCATGCGCCACGGTGGAGAGCCAGCGCATGGCCACACCCTCGGCCAGGGCTTCCTCGACCTCGTCCTCGTGCGCGGGCATGCGCCCGCGCGTGCGCCGGTAGACGACGACGGGCTCGGCGACGCCGAGCCGGCGCGCCGTGCGGGCGACGTCCATGGCCGTGTCCCCGCCGCCGACCACCGCCACCCGGCGGCCGAGGACGGGCGGTGCCTGCCCCTCCATGGAGCGCAGCAGCGTCACGGCGTCGAGCACGTGCGCGCTGTCCCCCGCGGGGATGTACGCGTTGTGGCCGATCTGCGCGCCCACCCCCAGGAAGACGGCGTCGAACCCCTGGTCGAGCGCGCCGGCCACGTCGTCGACCGGGCGCCCGAGATCCAGGGCCACACCCATGGCCAGGATCCGGTCGATCTCGGCCCCCACCACGTCGCGCGCCAGCCGGTAGCGGGGGATGCCGTAGCGGAGCATGCCCCCGGGCAGGGCCGCCGACTCGCGGACGGTGACCTCGTGGCCCAGCCGGCGCAGGTGGTAGGCGGCGCTCAGGCCGGCGGGCCCCGACCCCACCACCAGGACGTGGCGCCCTGAGTGGGGCCGGATCGGCTCGGTCGGGAAGGCCCACCCCTTGGCGAGGGCCAGGTCGCCGAGGAAGCGCTCGACGGCGTTGATACCCACCGCCTCGTCCAGCTGGCCGCGGTTGCACGCCGTCTCGCAGGGGTGGAAGCACGCCCGGCCCATGATGGCCGGCAGGGGGTTCTCCTCCACCAGGAACCGCCACGCCCCCTCGTAGTCCCCCTCCTCGGCACGGTACAACCAGCCCTGGATGTTCTCGCCCGCGGGACAGGCGTCGTTGCACGGTGGGATGCGGTCGACGTAGACGGGGCGCTCGACGCGCCAGGACCCCGTCTTGTTGGCCAGGCTCGAGCCCGGGAAGAGGGTGACCGCATAGGGCCCGCCCGTCACGCGTCCTCCTCGCCGTCGGCCAGGAGCCCGAAGCGCTCGATGTTGCGATCGGCGCGTGCCTGGATCCGCGCCACGATGTCGGGACGCGCCACCTCGCCCGACTCGTCGAAGAGGTGGCGGAAGCGGTGCTGGATCCGCAGGTACTCCTCGACCGGGACGCGGCGGCGGATCTTGGAGGCGAACACGACGTCCCCGTGCTCCCCCTCGAAGACCGGGAACAGCCCCGTCTCCTTGGCCAGCCGGGCCACCGTGATGGTCGCGTCCGATCGGGTCCCCCACCCGAGCGGGCACGGCACCAGCACGTGCAGGTAGCGGGCCCCGCGCACGGCCATGGCGCTGGCCACCTTGGCCTCCAGGTCGTGGAGGTCGGCCACGGTGGCGGTGGCCACGTAGGGGATCTCGTGGGCGAGGGCCAGCAGGGGCACGTTCTTGCCCTGGCCGAAGGGGTTCCCGGGCTCCTTGCCCACCGCCTCGGTGGTGGCCGTGCGTGCCGCGGGAGGGGTGGCGCTCGAGCGCTGGACCCCCGTGTTCATGTAGCCCTCGTTGTCGTAGCAGACGGCCAGCACGTCGTCGTTGCGCTCGAACATCCCCGACAGCGCGCCGAAGCCGATGTCG
Source organism: Acidimicrobiales bacterium (assembly GCA_035623275.1). GTDB lineage: Bacteria > Actinomycetota > Acidimicrobiia > Acidimicrobiales > UBA8190 > DASPTT01. The sequence continues at coordinate 34,271 of DASPTT010000058.1, read as the reverse complement.
ACGGTGCCGCCGTCGCCGGCCTGGGCCACGACGCGCACGTCCCGTCGGCCCTTGACGGCCAGCGCGGCCGCGACACCGGTGGCGACGGAGGGGGCGTTGGCGAAGAGCGAGTGCAGCCACGGCAGCTGCCAGGACGTCTCGGGGAAAGGCGACGAGAAGACCTCCAGGCACCCGGTGGCGTTCACCGCCACCAGCCGGCCCTCGGTGGCGCGCATGGCGGCGTCGAGCACATAGCGCGCACCGAGCGCCTCGCCACACCCCTGGCAGGCGCGGTGACCGGAGGTGATGGCGTTGAACCGGTCCGCATGGGACTGCACGGTGCGGTCCTCGAGCTCGAGCAGCCGGTTGCCGACCGCGAAGCTGCCCACCTGGTAGAACTTCACCGGCGACCGGCGCACGCCGCTCATCGGCGTGCCCGCAGGTCCCGCAGGACGTTCTCTGCACTCGGCCCCGATCGGCGCTCGCTGGCCATGCGGGCCAGCTCCCGTTCGACGACGCCGGTGTCGAGGTCGAGGAAGGTGAGCGGCGCCAGGCGCCCGGCGCACGCGTCCTCGAACACGCCGGCCAGCGCGGCCTTGGTCACCGGCCGCCCGCCCAGGCCGGCCACCACGGTGGCCACCTCGACGGGACGGGGGATGCCGGCCATGGCCACATCGGTGGAGAGCACGCCACCGAAGCCCGAGCTGAACGCCTTCTCCACCACGACCACACGGCCCGCCCGGGCCAAGGCGTCGGACACCGCCTCCAGCGGGAAGGGCCGGAAGGTGGTGAGCCCCAGCACGCCGATGGCGTGCCCGGCGTCGCGCAACTCGTCGACGGCGTCCTTGATGGTGCCCAGGATCGAGCCCATGGCCACCACCACGGTGCCGGCGTCGTCGCAGCGGTAGGGCCGCACGAGCCCACCGCTGTCGCGCCCGAAGGCGGCGCCGAACTCGGCCGCCAGCTCGGGGATGCGCCGCAGCGCCTGAAGGTGGCGGGCGTGGGCCAGGTAGCGCACCTCGGCGAAGGCCTCTGGCCCGACCATGGCCCCGATGGTCATGGGGTCGTCGGGGTCGAGGATCTGGCGCGGCTGGTACGGCGGCAGGAAGGCGTCGACCGCCTCCTGCTCGGGAAGGTCGACGGGTTCCACGGCGTGGGTGAGGACGAAGCCGTCCATGCACACCATCACCGGGACCGACACCTCCTCGGCCAGGCGGAAGGCCTGGACGTGGAGGTCCGCGGCCTCCTGGTTCGTCTCGGCGAAGAGCATGATCCAGCCCGCGTCGCGCACCGCCATGGCGTCGCTGTGATCGTTCCAGATGTTGATCGGCGCACCCACGGCGCGGTTGGCGATGGTCATCACCACCGGGAGCCCCAGCCCGCCCGCGTTGTAGACGGCCTCCATCATGAAGAGGAGGCCCTGGCTGGCCGTGGCCGTGTACGCGCGCGCGCCCGCCGCGGACGCCCCCAGGGCCACCGACATGGCCGCGAACTCCGACTCGACGTTGATGAACTCGCAGGGCGAGAGCTCGCCGGTCTTCACCATCGCGCCGACGGCCTCGATGATGTGGGTCTGGGGCGAGATCGGGTAGGCGCAGACCACCTCCGGCCGGCACCGGGCGACGGTCTCGGCCACCGCACGCGAGCCCTCAATCTGGCGAAGCACGCAGCACCTCCCGACCGAATTCACGGTCGACGTAGCGGTACGCCTCGCGCGCCGCTTCGACGTTGCGATCGGCCGTCGGCCCCTCGAACCGGTCGCGGATGGCCGAGTCGACCGCGGCGAGGGAGACGACGTGCACGTAGGCGGCGAGCGCCCCCAGCATCACGGCGTTGGGCAGCGGCTTGCCGATCCGGGCCAAGGCGAGCTCGGTGGCGGGCACCGAGAAGAACCGCTCCGGCCGGAAGCGCAGCGCGAAGCGCTCCAGGCCGAGCTCCTCGTAGGAGCGCGACGTGTTGATGAGGACGTGGCCCTCGGGGCGCATGCCGGCGAACACGTCGACCTGGTTGACCAAGGTGGCGTCCAGGACCACCAGGGCGTCGGGGGCGAGCACCGGCTCGCGGGTGCGGATGGGCTCGTCGGCGATCCGGCAGAAGGAGGTCACCGGGGCACCGGTGCGCTCGGAGCCGAAGGTCGGGAAGGCCTGCGCGTGCTTGCCCTCCTCGAAGGCGGCCACCGAGAGCAGTTCGGCGGCGGTGACCACACCCTGGCCGCCCCGCCCGTGAAAACGCACCTGGAACATCACCTTTCGGTGTACCGCCTCGGCCGGGCCCGATGAAAGGGGCGGAAGTCCCTGCGCATGCCGACCCCTGGATCGAGTGTGACGCCTGTGTCAGGATTCGGGCACGACGCGCCGGCCCGGGGAGCCGCCAGCGCGGGGGAGGTGGGCATGACCCAGGACCTGTCCGTGGAGTTCGACACCAGCGACGTCGACCGCTACCTCGGCAAGCCGGTCGGCGGGGGCCAGCTCAAGGAGCCGGTCACCGTCACCGACATCCGCCGCTGGGTCCAGGGGATGCAGTATCCCAACCCCATCCATTTCGACGAGGAGGCGGCCGCCGCGTCCGGCTTCGGCCGGATCGTCGCCCCGCAGTCCTTCACCATCTGCTGCGACGTGGGCCACGGGGCGGTGCCGGCGATCGTCGGGAACATCCCCGGCACGCACATGATCTTCGGCGGCGACGAGTGGTGGTTCGCCGGGCCGCGCGTCTTTCCCGGCGACCTGCTGCGCATGCGCCGCCGGTTCGTGGACTACAAGGTGGCCGAGACCAAGTTCGCCGGGCCCACGATGTTCTCGCGGGGCGAGACGCTGTACACGAACCAGCGCGGCGAGCAGGTTGCGCGCCAGTGGTCGACGGCGGTGCGCTACCGGGCCGACATCGCCCGCGACCGCGGATTCTTCACGCAGGCCTCTCCACGCCCGACGTGGCGTGCCGAGCGCCTCGCCGACATCGACCGTCAGCGCATGGCCTGGATCCGCAGCCGGGCTGGCGACACCAGTCCCGACCCGGCCACCCTGGCCCCGGGCCAGACCCTGCCCACCCGGCCCGTCGGCCCCCACAGCCTGGCCAGCTTCGCCAGCGAGTGGCGCGCCTACACGTTCACCGTGTGGGGCTCCAGCGTCCACGAGGGCCCCGACTACCTGGAGGACGCGGGCTGGCTCCCGGAGATGGACCGCGACCTCGAAGGGGCCAGGGACGACCCCGAGCTCGGCGACGGCCTCTACCACGGCCCCTCGCGCGGCCACACCGACGAGGAGCACGCGGTGCTCGTCGGCATGCCCCGCGGCTACGGCTACGGCGCGTCGATGGGCGCGTGGGTGCTCGACTACGTGGCCGCCTGGGCCGGCGACCGGGCCTTCGTCCGCCACTCCAACGTCCAGTACCGCTTCCCCGCCTTCGACGGCGACCTCACCCTGCTCGACGGCGAGGTGCGCGCCGTGACCACGGACGCGATCCTCGGTGCGCCGGTCGTGACCGTCGAGGTGACCATGACCAACCAGGACGGCACGGTCATGGCCAAGGGCCCCGTCGAGGTCCAGCTCCCCGTGTAGGCCCGAAGCCCGACACCGGCGTGCCGACGCGGCCGCTCGAGCCATGACCACCTTCCGGGGGCCCGACCCCGACACCGAGCCGGGCATCGGCGCGCCCACCCTGGGCGGCCTGCTCGAGCAGTGCGCGGCCCGGCACCCGCAGCGGGAGGCGTTGTGCTTCGGGTCGCCGGGGTCGATGGTTCGCTGGCCCTACGGCCAGCTGCGGGCCGAGGCCCGCCGGGTGGCCAGGGCCCTGATGGCGGCGGGCGCGGACAAGGGCACCCGGGTGGCGCTGCTCATGGGCAACCGGCCCGAATGGGTGGCCGCCACCTTCGGCGTGGCCATGGCCGGCGGGGTGCTGGTCCCGGTCAACACCTTCTTCGAGGCGCCCGAGATCGAGCACGTCCTGCGACACTCGGACGCCGCGCTGGTGCTGCACCAGGCGCGGCTCGGGCACCACGACTACGGCGCGCAGCTGGCCGAGATGGCGCCCCGGCTCCCCTACCTCCGGTCGGTGGTCTGCATGGGCGGCGCGCAAGGCGACGCCTTCCTCGCCGCCGGCCGGGCCGTGGACGACGCCGCGCTCGACGACCGGATGGCGGCGGTCTCGCCGCACGACGACGCGCTCGTCATCTACACCTCGGGCACCACCGGCGAGCCCAAGGGCGTCCTCCACGCCCATCGCGCCCCCGCCGTGCAGAGCTGGCGCTTCGCCCGGCAGCTGGGCCTCGATCCCGAGGTGCGGGTATGGAGCGCCTTCCCCTTCTTCTGGACGGCCGGCTTCTGCATGGTCATGGGAGCGACCCTCTGCGCCGGCGGCTGCCTGGTGCTCGAGGAGCTCTTCGAGCCGGGCTTCGCCCTGGCCCTGCTGGAGGCCGAGCGGGTGACCACCCCCCACGCCTGGCCGCACCAGTCGGCCGCCATGGAGGAGCACCCGGACTGGCCGACGCGCGACCTCTCGGCGCTGCGCCAGGTGGAGGCCTTCACCAGCTTCGGCCGCCACCCGAGCGTGGCGGTGCAGGACGCCTGGAGCCCGCGTGCCGCCTACGGGCTGACCGAGACGTTCACCATCGTGAGCTCGGTGCCGGCGGACACGCCGGCACCGGCGCGCCACGGGCACGAGGGCGTGATCCTGCCGGGGAACGCGGTGCGCATCGTCGACCCCGAGAGCGGCGAGGCCCTCGGCCCGGGCCGGTCCGGGGAGATCCGCGTGAAGGGCCCCACCCTCATGAAGGGGTATCTCAAGGTCGCCCCCGAGGACGTGTTCGACGAGGACGGCTTCTTCCCCACCGGCGACGCCGGGACCGTGGACGAGGAGGGCCGGCTGCACTGGGTCGGGCGCACCAGCGAGCTCATCAAGACGGGCGGGGCCAACGTGTCGCCGGTGGAGATCGAGACCGCGCTCCTCCCCCATCCCGGCCTCCAGAGCGCGTCGGCCGTCGGGGTGCCCCACCCCACGCTGGGCGAGATGGTCGTCGTCTGCGCCGTCGCCCATGGCGACCACGTTGTCGACGAGGCCGGCGTGCGCGCCTTTCTCAGGGGCACGCTCGCCTCCTACAAGATCCCCCGCCGGATCCTGTTCTTCGACGAGGCCGAGCTCGAGCACACCGGGTCGGCCAAGATCCGCACCGACGCGCTGCGGCGGCTCGCCCAGGCCCGGCTGGCCGACGAGGGTGCGGGGGCCGGCGCCTGACCGCGCCGGTGCGCACTCCCCTCGGGCGGTCGGTCGTCGTGCCGGAGCCGCGCTCAGGCCAGGAAACCGCGCAACAGCAGCGCCGTCCCCTCGACGTGCTCGGCCATGGCGCGCCGGGCGCGATCGGGGTCGCGGGCCACGATGGCGTCGACGATCTCCTGGTGCTGGGCGTCGCCGTGGCGCAGGTTGGTGTCGAGCGCGGGGACGTCGTCGAGCAGGGCGTTCACCCGGGCCCGCGCGTCGGCCACCGCCGAGGTGAGCGACGGGCACCCGGTCAGCTCGGCCACCGCGATGTGCAGGCGCGAGTCCATGCGCCGGTATTCGGCGAGGTCCGTGGCGGCCCCGCAGGCGGCCAGGCGCTCGCGCAGGTAGGCCGCCTCGCGCGCGCCGATCGGCCGGCTGGCGGCCTCGGCCGCGGCGCCGGTCTCCACCGCCTGCCGGAGGACCAGCGTGTCCTCCACGTCGCCCCCCGGCGCGTGCGCACGGCGCAGCCGCGGCCGGTGCCGGCGCGCCGGCAGGGAGCGCCGGACGAAGGTGCCGCCGTAGCGGCCTCGGCGCGAGTCGACGTACCCCGCCCGCTGCAGCTCCCGGATCGCCTCCCGCAGGGTGACCCGACTCACGTTGAGCCGGTCGGCGAGGTCGCGCTCGGCCGGGAGGCGCTCGCCCGGTTCGACGATGCCCAGGCGGATGGTGCGCAGGAGGCGCTCCACCGTCTCCTCGAACGCGTTGCCGGCGCGCACCGGGCGCAGCAGCGCGTCGGTCGCCTTGGCCCCGACCCAGTCCTCCGACAGGGGCTGGGGCCCCGTCACGTCCGCGTCCCGATCGTCTCGGTGCTCAGCTCGATGGCCATGGGCGCGGCTAGGCGGCCCGCATCCGGATCAACGCGAAAGTGGCGCCGGTCGGGTCCATAAGGACGGAGAACCGACCGGGTTCGATGTCGGTGGGCGGGACGAGGGCGGCGCCGCCGAGCTCGGTCGCCTTGGCCGTGGACGCGTCGCAATCGGCCACGGCGAAGTACACGAGCCAGTAGGCGGGCATCTCGGGCGGCACCTCCTTGGGCATGTCCATCATGCCGCCGATGGTCTTGTCGCCGAGCCGCCACTCGGTGTAGGTCATCTCACCCGCCATGGTGTGCTCGCCCCAGCCGAAGACCTCGGCGTAGAACGCCTTCGCCGCCCCGGTGTCGCGGGTCTGGAGCTCGTTCCAGCAGAAGCTGCCGGGCTCGTTGGCCAGGTCCGCGCCGATGTGGGCGCGCGGCTGCCACAGGCCGATGGCGGCGCCGGTGGGGTCGGCGAAGACGGCCATGCGCCCGACGTCGGTGACGTCCATGGGCTCGACGAAGACGGTGGCACCCGCCTTCTTCGCCCTGTCGACCGTGTCGTCGGCGTCGGCCACGGCGATGTAGGTCATCCACGCCGGGGGCTGGCCCTCCATCATGATCTCCATGGCGCCGGCCACGTTCTTGCCGTCCTTGCGGAACATGACGTAGCCGCCCGTGTCGGGGCCGCCCTCCTCGGCTTCCCAGCCGAAGAGCCCTGTGTAGAAGGCCTTCGAGCGCTCGATGTCGGTACTGGCCAGATCGACCCAGCACGGCGTACCGGGATCGTACGAGCTGAATTCGGCCATGGGACGACCTCCTGCTCGGGGGGGTGCTTCGAGCGTACACACGTGGGTCGCGGTCGTCGCCCGCCCCCGGCAACCCGCCGCCGGCCGGGACGTACCATGGGGGCACCCGAGGGGAGGTGGGCATCCTGGAGCGCACCGGCACACTGCCCGACGACCTGGCCGACGCCTCGCTGGCGCTCGCGCGGGCGTTCGGCGCCGGGGCCACCATGTGGTGCCTGGCGCCCGGTCTCGAGGCGCACGCGCGCCACCTGGCGGTGGAGTTCGTCCACCCCGTGATCATGGGCAAGCGGGCGCTGCCGGCCGTGGCCGTGGCCGGTGCCGACGCCCTGGCCCTGCTCCGGGTGCAGACGAGACCGGGCGACGTGCTGGTGGCCGTGGCGGGCGCCGACGAGCCGACGGTGGGCGCCGCCATGCGCCGCTGTCGCGCTTGGGGGATCGCCTCGCTGTGGATCGGGGCCGGCCCGCGTCCGGCACCCGGGGCGGCCGACGTCGTGCTGTGGTCCGACGACCCGCGGGCGCCCTACTCGGGCGGTGCGGTCCTCCTGTACCACCTGCTGTGGGAGCTCACCCACGTGTGCTTCGAGCACGCGGGGCTCCTGCGCGACCACCCCGACGCCCCGGCGGCACCGGTGTCGTGCGCCGACGAGCCGTGCATCACCTGCTCCGACGAAGGCCGGCTGGCCGAGATCCTGTCGGTGGAGGACGACCGGCGCGCCCAGGTGCGCACCCCGGCAGGGGTCGAGGCCGTCGACCTGTCCCTGGTGGACGACGCCCGGCCCGGCGACCTGGTGATCGTCCACGCCGGCTCGGCGCTGTCGGTGGTCGAACGATGAGCGGCAGCGACTTCCTCTACCCGTTCATCGAGGCCGACGAGCGTGACCAGGCGGGCCTGCTCGGCGACCTGGCCGCGTCGGCCGGCGCCAAGATGGACCAGAGCGCCGCCCTGCGCGACGAGACCCTGGCGCGCCTGGCCGGCGAGATCGCCACGCTGGCCGGCGAGATGACGGCGCGCTTCGCGACGGGCGGGCGGCTCTTCACCTTCGGCAACGGCGGCAGTGCCACCGACGCCGCGCTGAGCGCCTCGCTCTTCGCGCTGGCGCCCGGTGGTACGCCCCTGCCGGCGCGCTCGCTCGCCGAGGACACGGCCGTGCTCACCGCCCTCGGAAACGACGTCGGCTTCGAGCTGGTCTTCTCCCGCCAGCTCATCGCCCACGCCACTGCGTCCGATATGGCCATGGGCTTCTCGACCAGCGGGAACTCCGACAACGTGGTGCGGGCCATGGCCGAGGCGCACCGGCGCGGCCTGCTCACGATCGGTCTCGCCGGCTACGACGGGGGGGGCATGGCGGCCAGCCCCGACATCGCCCACTGCATGGTCGTCCGCTCCGAGAGCGTGCACCGCATCCAGGAGACCCAGTCCGCCCTCGTCCACGCCGTGTGGTCGGCGGTCCAGGACCGGATGGGGACGGGGGTCCCGTCGTGACGGAGGCGAGCGAGCCCAGGGCCGAGGCAGGCCGCGAGGCGGCCGTGCTGGACCGCATCGAGACCTTCCGGCGGCGCCGACCCCGCCTGCGCGACGAGGTGGTGACCCTGGCCCACGGTGCGGGGGGCAAGGCGTCGGCCGCCCTGGTCGACGCCGTGTTCCTGGAGGCGTTCGGGTCGGGCGACCGGGCGCCGCTGACCGACGCGGCCGTCCTCACCCTGCCGGGCGGCGAGACCATCGCCTTCACCACGGACTCGTTCGTGGTGCGCCCGCTGCGCTTCCCCGGCGGGTCGATCGGCCACCTGGCCGTGCACGGGACCGTCAACGACCTGGCCGTCATGGGCGCGCGCCCCGCCTGGCTGTCGGCCGCCTTCGTCCTGGAGGAGGGCTTCCCGGTGGCCGAGCTGGCCGCGCTGGCCCAGGACATGGCCGAGGCGGCGCGGGCGGCCGGCGTCGTGCTCGTCACGGGCGACACCAAGGTGGTCGACCGGGGGGCGGCCGACGGCGCCTACATCACGACCGCCGGGGTGGGCGTCGTCCCCCTGGGCCGCCGCCTCGGCGCCGACCAGGTGCGGCCAGGCGACGCTGTGCTCGTGTCGGGGGCGATCGGCGACCACGGGATGGCGGTGATGCTGGCGCGCGGCGACCTGGCCCTGGAGGCCGACATCGAGTCCGACACCGCGCCGTTGACCCCGCTCGTCGACGCGCTCCTGGCCGCGGCGCCCTCGACGCGCTGGCTGCGCGACCCCACGCGCGGCGGCGTGGGCACGGTGGCCAACGAACTGGCGCTCGACGCAGAAGTCGCGGTGGTGCTCGACGAGGCGGCGCTGCCCGTGCACCCTGCCGTCGCCGGCGCGTGCGACCTGCTGGGGATCGACCCCCTCTACGTGGCCAACGAGGGCAAGCTGCTGGCGGTGGTCGGGCCCGACGACGCGCCCGCCGCGCTGGACGCGTTGCGCTCGGTGCCCACTGGCGCCGAGGCCGCCGTCGTCGGCGAGATCCGCGACGACCCTGCGGGCATCGTCGTCCTGCGCACGGCCTTCGGGGGGACGCGCATCGTCGACATGCTGGTCGGCGACCCGCTCCCCAGGATCTGCTGACGGCCGATGATCGAGCGGCGGCGCCTCCGGGTCACCGGCACCGTCCAGGGCGTGGGATTCCGGCCCTTCGTCTACCGCCACGCGGTGGCGCTGGGCCTGTCGGGCTCGGTCGGCAACGACACCGCCGGCGTGGTCATCGACGTGGCCGGGAGCCCCGACGCCCTGGCCGAGCTCTGCCGCGTCCTGGTCGAGTCGCCCCCGCCGCTGGCCAGCGTGACCGGCGTCGAGGTGCTCACGGCCCCGGCCGACGCCGGCGACGACCGCGGCGGCGCCCAGGCCGATGGCGGCGCGGCGCGACCGCGCTTCCGCATCGTCGAGAGCGCGCACGACGGCACCCCCGACGTGGCGGTGGGCGTGGACGGCGCCACGTGCCCGGCCTGCCTGGCCGAGGTGGACGACCCCGGCGACCGCCGACACCGGTACCCGTTCACCAACTGCACGGCCTGCGGTCCCCGCTACACGATCGTGCTCTCCGTCCCCTACGACCGCCCGGCCACCACCATGGCGGGCTTCGCCATGTGCCGGCGGTGCCAGGCCGAGTACGACGACCCGGCGGACCGGCGCTTCCACGCCCAGCCCAACGCCTGTCCCGTGTGCGGGCCCCGCCTGACCTTGCGCACCCCCGCGGGGGCCCCCCTCGCCGAGGGCGACGACGCGCTGGCAGGGGCCGTCGACGCCCTGCGCACCGGGAGGATCGTGGGGATCAAGGGGGTCGGCGGCTACCACCTGGCGGTCGACGCCACCGACGCCGTGGCGGTGGCCGAGCTGCGACGGCGCAAGGCCCGCGACGACAAGCCCTTCGCCGTGCTGGTGGCCGACCTCGCCAGTGCCGAGGCGGCGTGCCACCTGGACGCGCCGGCCCGGGCGGTGCTGTGCTCGGCGCGCCGTCCCATCGTCCTGGCGCCGCGCCGGGAGGACGCCGCCCTGGCACCCGGTGTCGCCCCCGGCCTGGCCGAGGTCGGGGTGATGCTGCCGTACTCGCCGCTGCACCATCTGCTGTCCCTGGGCGTGGGCCGGGCGATCGTGCTGACGAGCGGCAACCTGTCCGACGACCCCATCGCCCACCGAGACGACGACGCCGTGGCGCGTCTCGGCCCCATGGTCGACGCCCTGCTCACCCACGACCGGCCCATCCACATCCGCTGCGACGACTCGGTCGTCCGGGCGGCCAACGGTCGCACCCAGATGGTGCGGCGCTCGCGGGGCTACGCCCCCGAGCCGATCCGCCTCCCCTGGCGCGCGCAGCGCCAGGTGCTGGCGGTCGGTGCCGAGCGCAAGAACACCGTGTCGGTGGCCAAGGGCGAGCGGCTCGTGACCAGCCACCACATCGGCGACCTCGAGCACCTGGCCACCTACGGCTCGTTCCTCCAGGCCACGCGACATCTGCCCGCGCTCTACGGCGTGACCCCGGAGGTGGTGGCGCACGACCTGCACCCCGAGTACCTCTCGACGAAGTGGGCCCTCGACGGCGACCTCGACACGCTGGCCGTCCAGCACCACCACGCCCACATCGCCTCGTGCCTGGCCGAGCACGGCCGCAGCGACACCGTCTTGGGCATGGCCTTCGACGGGCTGGGGCTGGGCCCTGACGGGACCTTGTGGGGGGGCGAGCTCCTGGTCGCCGACCTCGGCGGCTACGAGCGGGTGGGGCACCTGCGCCCAGTCGCCCTGCCCGGCGGCACGGCGGCCGTCCTCGAGCCGTGGCGGATGGCGCTGAGCTGGGTGGCCACCGCCTGCGGGGAGACGCGCGCGGCCGGGCTCGGGCCCGCGCTCGACCCGCGCTGGGCCGCGGTGCTGGGCCTGCTCGAGGCGCCGGGCGCGAGCCGGACGACGTCGAGCGCGGGGCGCCTGTTCGACGCGGTCGCCGCCCTCGTCGGCGTGCGCGGGGTGGTCACCTACGAGGGCCAGGCCGCCGTGGAGCTCGAGGCCCTCGCCCGCCGGGTCGAGCCCGGTGACGGGCTGCCCTTGGAGGTGGCGGCCGAGGACGTCGGGGGCCTCCTCGTGCTCGATCCGGCCCCCTTGGTGCGCGGGGTGCTCGACGCCCGTGATGCGGGCGTGGAGCCGGCGCACATCGCCGCCGGCTTCCACGACAGCTTCGGCGCGGCGGCGGCCGAGGCCGCGGCGCGCCTCGCCGCCCGGCGGGGGCTTCGCACCGTGGCCCTCAGCGGCGGCGTCTTCCAGAACGCCCGCCTCGGCGCGGTGGTCGCCGAGGCCCTGCGCTGCCGGGGGCTCGAGGTCCTCGTCCACGAGGTCGTGCCGCCCAACGACGGGGGGATCAGCGTCGGGCAGGCGGCCGTCGCCGCCCTGGGCGGCTCCCCCGCTCCGGCCCCGTCTCCCCCTACCCGGTGACCGAGGTCTCCGGGGGCCGCGTCAGCCGCCGGCGCCCACCGACGAGCGCCGGTGCACCGCCACGCTGGCCGCCGCCTCGCGGTGCAGGCGCCCGAAGTTGTAGTACGCCGCGCAGGCCCCTTCGGAGGAGACCATGCACGTCCCGATGGGCGTCTCGGGGGTGCAGGCGGTGCCGAACACCTTGCACTCCCAGGGCTTGATGACCCCCTTGAGCACCTCGCCGCACTGGCAGGCCTTGGGGTCGGCGACCCGCACCCCAGGCACGGTGTAGCGGAGCTCGGCGTCCCAGGGCGCGAACTCCGGGCGCAGCTTGAGCGCGCTCTGGGAGATGAACCCCAGTCCCCGCCACTCGAAGTGCGGACGGAGCTCGAAGACCTCGGCCAGGTAGGCGAGGGCCCGGGGGTTCCCTTCCTCGCGCACGCAGCGCGTGTATTGGTTCTCGACCTCGCACCGGCCCTCGCGCCGCTGGGTCAGGAGCATCACCGCCGCCTGGAGGATGTCGAGGGGCTCGAAGCCCGCCGTCACCAGGGGCTTGCCGTAGGCCTCGGGGACGAACCGGTAGGGCCGCTGGCCGATCACCGTCGACACGTGGCCCGGCCCGAGGAACCCGTCGAGGCGCAGGTCCGGGGAGTCGAGGATGGCCTTGATCGGCGGGACGATCGTCACGTGGTTGCAGAAGACGCTGAAGTTGTCGACCCGCTCCTCGCGCGCCGCCAGGAGCGTCACCGCCGTGGAGGGCGCGGTGGTCTCGAAGCCGACCGCGAAGAACACGACCTGGCGCTCAGGGTTCTCCTTGGCCACCCGCAGGGCGTCCAGGGGCGAGTACACGAAGCGGACGTCCGCCCCACGCGCCTTGGCGCCGAGCAGGTTGCCTCGGGAGCCCGGGACCCGCATCATGTCCCCGAAGGTCGTGAAGACCACGCCGGACGTCTCGGCCAGGGCGATGGCGTCGTCGATGCGCCCCATCGGGATCACGCACACCGGGCACCCGGGCCCGTGGACCAGCTCGACGGACTCGGGCAGCACGTGCTCGATGCCGTGGCGGTAGATCGTGTGCGTGTGCCCGCCGCAGACCTCCATGAACTTGACGTGGTCGTCGCCGGCAAGGACCCTGATGCGCTCGAGCAGGGCGCGCGCCGCCGCGGGGTCCCGGTACTCGTCGACGAATCGCACGGCGGCCTCCCCCTCGTCCTCTCTCCTGCGGCTCCCTGCGGCGCGGCGTCGCCCGCGCCTACGCCACCCGCTGCAGCGGCGCGTCGTGGGGCTGGGCCCGGTGCCGCGCCATGGCCTCAGCCGATCTGCGACTCCCGCACCGCACGCAGCTCCTCCTCGTACGCCGCGCCCATGAGCATGAGGCCCTCCATGGCGCGCGCCGCCTCGTCCTCGTCGATCTTCGACATGGCGAACCCGACATGGATGAGCACCCAGTCGCCGGGCTCGACCCCCTCGTCTGCCAGCAGGCCGATGTTGACGTTGCGCCGCACCCCGGCGACCTCGACCTTGGCCAGGTCCTGGTTGGACTCGACCAGCTCGACCACCTCACCCGGGATGCCGAGGCACATCGCCCCCCCTCAGGCCCGGTACTCGAGGGACTCGAGCACCAATTCGTCGCCGCCGCGCTGGTCGACCTCCGGGGCCCCGCACGCAGGGCAGGCCACCACGGGCTCCACCGACTCTGCCGCCGACCCGCAGGCCCGGCAGCGCATGGTCATGGGGACGAGCACCAGCTCGGCCACCGCGCCATCGGCAGAGGTGCCCGCTGCCGCCAGGGCGAACGACTGGGCGAAGGCCTCGGGGTGGACGTGGTGCAGGGCGCCCACCCGGACCGTGACCCGGGCGACGGGCCGGTCCCCGGCCCGTCGCGTCACGGCCCCCACGATGTCCGCGCACAACCCCAGCTCGTGCATCAGCCCTCCCGCCTGGCCGTGATCTCCACCCGGACGTCGACCTCGGGGTGCACCTTGAGCATCATGATCCTGGGCGGCTCCATCCCGAAGTCCCGCACGTCGAAGGTGTGGGCCCCCTCCAGCACCAGCAGGTCCTCCTTCGCCGCGATGGTCATGGTGTCCTGGCACACCTGCGTGACGCCCTTGAAGGTGACGTCGCCGCGCACCACGTAGCTGCCCGCCTCGCCGTCGGCTGACATCTCCGACAGGTCGCCGACGATGGTCGGGTACCGGCGAGACTCGATGCGCCGCTTCATCTCGCGGTCGTAGAGCGGGTTGCCCGACGACAGCTGGTCGACGGCCAGCTCGAGATGACCGCTGGGCGTCTTCGACAGGTCCAGCGCGCCCGACCCGTCGACCTCCACGTCGACGAACCCGAGCAGGCCCCGCACCTCGGAGTGGATCGGGTGCAGGCTCGACTTGGCGTCGATCCACACGGTGGAGCGGTCGGGGACGATCACATAGCGGGCCAACGGTTCACATCTCCCGCATCTCGAGGGAGCAAGCGATGTCGGGGAGCGACCGGACCATAGCCCATTCAGCGGCGCCGCCCGCCGAGGCGAGCTGCGCCGACACCAGCTCCCGCACCAGCACCGTGGCCGGCTCGACCGCACGGGCCACCGGCTCGCTCAGACCCATGCCCTCCTCCAGGCTCGCCGGCTCGCAGCCCACCACGACGATCGAGCGCACCTGCCCGCCGAGGTCCGCCAGCAAGCGCAGGACCGTCGCCGGGTCCATGCCGTGCGCGTCGAAGGCGGCGAGCGAGGGCAAGGGGGGCGCCGCGTCCTCGGCGCTCTCCACGGTCGGCTCCAGGACGGTGAGCGCACCGGGCGCCTCGCCCGTGGCCATGGCGTCGACGAGGACGAGGGCGTCGTAGCCGTCGAGCAGCTCGTAGGCCAGGTGCACGCCCCGGATCCCGAAGTCACCCACCCGCACCCCCTCGGGCCAGGGCTCGGCCGCGAGCCGGGCGGCCACCGCGCTGCCGAACCCGTCGTCGGACAGGAAGATGTTGCCGATCCCGGCCACGAGGACCCGCGCGGTCACGACGGGGCCGCCTCGTCCGGCACGTCGAGCTCGTCGGGCCGGAAGTAGAGGTAGCGCCCGTACCAGTCGTGCAGGGCGGCGCCCTGGTCGTCGTCGTCGTCGACGACCACGGCCACGTGCACGTCCCCGTCCACGTCGTGGTAGACGCCGGTGACCGTGGCGCTGCGCCCGGCGACGAACATGTCCTGGGCGTCCGCGCGCCGCGAGGGTGACAGCCGGACCTTGGCCCCCGCCCCCACCACCGAGCCGTCGACCAGCACAACGTCGGTGCGCGGGTCGAAGGCGGCGTCCACCCCGGGGTCCCACCACGGGAGACCGGGGCCCCCGGGCTGGCACCGCCCCACGTCCGCGCCCAGCGGCCGGAGCGACCGGATGGCGCCGTGCAGCCGGGCGAGCACCTCCTCGGGCATCCCGTCGCAGCGGTCGACGACCGCGGCGGCCCGGGGGTCGGTGGCCCTCGCCTCCGCCTTCTCCTCGTCGGTCAGGGTCAGGACCCGCAGCGTGAGGATCTCGTCGATCTCGGTGGCGTCGAAGGAGTCGCCCTGGCTCTCCGGTGCCAGCTCGGGGTGGTCGTAGAGGATGATCGGCGCTGCGAGCAGGAGATCGTCGGCGCCGGGGTCGGCGCCGCGGTCGGCGCCGCGGTCGCCGACGAGCACCGGGTACAGGCCGCGGTTGACGCAGGCGGCGGCGGCCGCCGAAGCGAACGCCGGCGGGTCCTGGCTCGAGACGAAGCGGCCTCCCCTGGCTGCGACGAGCAGGTGCACCGACAGCAGCGAGCGCCGGGTCGTCTCGTCCCACCCCGCCTCCGGCCCGTCCCACACGGTGTCGTTGCGGACCTCCACCCGCATCCGGGTGAGCGGGCAGGGCGCCTCGCACGGCGCCGCCGTGACGGTGACGGCGCCGACCAGCGGCCAGCACCGGCGCACGAGGCGGCCGACGGGCCGGCCCTCGTCGTCGACGAGTTGCTCGGTGTCGTGGTCCCCCGCCAGCGACACCGGTGCGCCGCCACCGGAGCCCGCCAGGGTCGTCAACGGCACCCAGCCGAGGTCGACCTCGCGCTCGACCGCCTCGTCCCACGTCGTCCACACTCGCTCGCCGGCGCACGCCGACGGCACTGGGCGGTACCCGCCGCCCTCGCCCGCCGGCACCTCGACCACCCGCGCCTGGACCTGGAGGAAGCGGACGAGCAGCCGCAGCTCGGTGTGGGGACCGTCGACGAGGAACTCGCAGCTGGCGGAGGACGCATGGGCGGCGCCCGCCGCGGGCGGGACGAGCACGCCGAACTGCCAGCGGTTCCGGTTCTTCGCCGCCGACGCCCGATACGGGTACAGGACGTAGCCCTCGTAGAGCACCGCGTCGGCCAGGCGGCACACTGCGGCGAACGGGTCGTCCGCGTCCCGCCCGGTGACGGCGCCGGTGGTCACGGCAGCTCCCCCGCCCGCTCGAGGAGCAGCGCCACGGCCTGGTCCCAGGTGGGCAGGGCTTCGCGCGCCTTGAAGGCGCCGAGCGCGTCGGCCGCCTCGGTGGAGAGCCGCAGCCAGCGGCTGTCGGGGAAGAAGCGGTCCATCGCCCCCCGCCAGCACGACACGGGCAGCCCGTAGCGAGCCTCGAGGTGCCAGGGGACGGGCTCGGCCACGAGCCCGCGCGGCCCGCAGGAGAAGACGGTCCCGCTGAAGAGCAGCACCAGCGGGATGTCGCCCTGTCGCAGCGCGGCGAGGTAGGAGGTGGCCGCCACCTCGGTGTCGTAGGTGCAGGCGACGGGCAGGTCGAACTCCGTGGACCCCTGGAAACAGCCGATGCTGGTGGACAGCTGGGCCCACAGGAACGGCCGCAACGACTCGGCCCATTGGCCCTTGGGGCCGAACGGCTCGAGCAGGCGTTCCTCGTCGCCGCCGTCGTAGGCGCGCCGCTGCGGCTCCACCCGGACCTGGGTCCGGAGCGCGATCGCTCCCACCGGCGAGCCCGTGGCCTCGGTCACCCGCAGGTGCAGGGCGATGGTGGGCGTGAAGGCGAAGCGCTCGACCTCCGCCCCGAGGACCTCGAAGGTCACCTCAGCCATTCCCCACCCGCCTCGCCCCCTCCCCGGCGACGGGACGCACCGTGGCACGCGCCCGCAGGACGTCGAAGAACCCGTCGAGGTGCCGGCGTGCCGGCTCGCCCCCGTCGAAGCCGTGCCACAGCGTGCGCAGGTGACCCACCAGCTCGTAGCAGACGTCGATGGGGACCACGAAGGACTCCTGGCAGGCCCGGTCCATGTGCACGAGGAGCGCCTCGACGTCCGGCTCGAGCGCGTCGAGCGCACCGTGCGCGGCGACGATGTCCTCCCACGTCCCCAACGGCAGCATGCTCTCGGTGGCACCAGCCGGACCCGGGTAGCAGGCGATGGTCCGCCCGAGGGTGGAGTTCACGAAGAGGAAGGCGATCGACACCGGGATCTCGAGGCCGTCCCACTCGGCGGGGCTGAGGCCCTCGGCCCCCAGCTCGACATAGCGGTCGGGCACGGCCCGCAAGCGCCTGCCACCCGCTCCCTCGCCCGCGAACAAGAGCGCGCACGGCCCGCACACGCACAGGAGGCGCCGGCTCTGGAGGTCCACCAGGTGCGAGTGGTCGTCGGGCACCACCTCGTCGCACAGGTCGCAGCGCTCGCCCGGGCGGGGCCGGACCGGCGGCCGGCGGATGCGTCGGAGGACGGCCAAGGGACCCTCGTCGCCGGCCGCGGTCGGCGGCGTCGTCACGCCGGGATCCCCCTCCGGCGGCGTCACGGCACCGCCTCCTTGCGACGCAGGCGCACGGGCGTGCCGGGCCGGTCGATCTCCACGGCCACGATCTCGGGGGCCGCCTGCTCCACGAGCTTGCGCAGGCGCGCGGCCATGGCCTCGGGGACGGTCCCGTCGGGCGCGAGCAGGCGCACCCTGACCATGTGGTGCTCCTCGTCGAGCTCGAGGAGCCGGGCGTCGCCGTCGGGGATCGCGGCGCTGACGCCGGCGAGGACGCGCTCGACCCGGGCGCGCAGCCCGAGGGGGTGCAGGTCGCTGACCAGGAGCAGGCTGGAGACCAGCTCGTCGTCGAGCAGCCGCTCGAGGAGGGCAGGACCGCCCGGTGCCCCCTCGGCGCAGCCGAGCTCGAGCACGCGCTCGAGCCCCGCCCCGTAGAGGTCGAGCACCAGCCGCAGCAGCTCCTCCGCACACTGGCGCGCCCGGCGATCGGGCATCGACCCGAGCAGGTCCAGGAGCTCCTCGATGCGCCGGCCGACGTCGCTGAGATCTCCTTGACCGGTCACGACATCCCCCCTGGGTCGGCGCCGAAGATCACTCCTCGTCGAGGACGCGAGCCATGGTCGGCGAGTGCAACTTCTTTAGCACCTTGCCCTTGCCCATGTACATGTGGACGCCGCAGGGCAGGCAGGGGTCGAAGCTGCGCACGGTGCGCATGATGTCTATCCCCTTGAAGTCGTCGAGCGAGTTCTCCTCGAAGATCTCCGTGCCGATGACGGCGTCCTCGTAGGGCCCGGGGGTCCCGTAGGCGTCGCGGGGGTTGGCGTTCCAGGGCGTGGGCGGGTACGGGTGGTAGTTGGCGATCTTGCCGTCCCGGATCACCAGGTGGTGCGAGAGGACGCCCCGCACCGCCTCGGTGAAGCCACAGCCGATTGCCTCGTCGGGGACCTCGAAGCTCTCCCACGTCTTCGTGCGTCCCGCACGGACCTCGGCCAGCGCCTTCTCCACGAAGAAGAGCCCCATGGCGGCGGCGTACGCCTGGAAGTAGGTCCTGGCCCGGTCCCGCTCGATCGTGTTGGACCACCGCGGGACCTTCCACTCGAAGGTCACTTCGGGCCTGAGCGCCGTCTTGGGCAGGTTGATCACGACGCTCGTCCCGGTGGCCTTGACGTAGCCGTTGTCCACCAGCCCCGACAGCGCGGTCGACCACAGGCGGGCGAGCGGCCCGCCACCCGTGTCGAGAGCGAGGTGGTCGGACCCGTCGAACCACCGCGGCGCCATGACCCAGCTGTAATTGCCGTCGAAATCGCGCTTCTGGGGCATGGGGACGGTGTGCTGGTTCCAGGGATGGCGGCGGTCGACCGGGTTGCCGAGGGGGTCGCGGGTCACGAACATCTCCTGGTCGTCCCAGTCCCGGTAGAAGGAGTGCCCGAGGAGGATGCGGATCCCCAGGTTGATGTCCACCAGGTCGTTGGTCACGAGCGTGCCGTCGACGACCACGCCCGGGGTCACGAACATCGCCCGTCCCCACTCGGACATGTCCCTGTACTCGAAGTTGCACACCTCGGGGTCCTGGAAGCCCCCCCAGCACGCCAGCAGGGTTCGCCGCAGGCCGACCTTCTCGTAGCCGGGCAGTGCCGCGTAGAAGAAGTCGAACAGGTCGTCGTGCATGGGCACGACCTTCTTCATGAACTCGATGTACCGCATGAGCCGGGTCAGGTAGTCGGTGAAGAGCTGGATGGTCGCCGTGGTGCCCACGCCGCCCGGGTACAGCGTCGACGGGTGGACGTGGCGGCCCTCCATCAGGCAGAACATCTCCCGGGTGTAGCGGCTCACCTGGAGCGCCTCGCGGTAGAACTCACCCGAGAAGGGGTTGAGGGACCGCATGATGTCCGCGATCGTCCGGAACCCGTGCGCTCCCGCGTTGGGCGCCTCGGTCCGCTCGGCCTGCTCGAGGACGCCGGGGTTGGTCTCCTTGACCATCTTCTCGCAGAAGTCCACACCGACCAGGTTCTCCTGGAAGATGTTGTGGTCGAACATGTACTCCGCGGCCTCGCCGAGGTTGACGATCCACTCGCCGAGGTGCGGCGGCTTGACGCCGTAGGCCATGTTCTGCGCGTAGCAGGAGCAGGTGGCGTGGTTGTCGCCACAGATGCCGCAGATGCGGCTGGTTATGAAGTGGGCGTCGCGCGGGTCCTTGCCCTTCATGAAGATGCTGTAGCCGCGGAAGATCGATGACGTCGAGTGGCACTCGACCACCTTCTTCTGCGAGAAGTCGATCTTCGTGTAGATCCCGAGGCTCCCGACGATCCTGGTGATCGGGTCCCACGCCATCTCGACGAGGCCGTCGGGCCCGGCTTCCGCCTTCTGGGCTGTCGCCATGTCCACCCTCCTCTATCGCCACTCGCCGGTGTAGCCGGTCAGCGACGTGGTGCCCTTGACCCGCCACTTGGGCTCCTCGTCGAGCGTCTTCTCGGTGAAGCCGCGCAGCCGTCGGATGATCCCGCCGTAGAGCCCGCTTCCGATCGTCGACACCCGCGCACCGGGTGGCTCGTCCATGAACGGCATGAACTTGTCCGGGAACCCCGGCATCGTGCAGCCGATGCAGATGCCCCCGACGTTGGGGCAGCCGCCCACACCGTTGACCCAGCCGCGCTTGGGCACGTTGCACTTGACCACCGGACCCCAGCAGCCGAGCTTCACGATGCACTTGGGCGAGCCGTACTCGGTGGCGAAGTCGCCTTGCTCGTAGTACCCGGCGCGGTCGCATCCCTCGTGCACGGTGCTGCCGAACAGCCAGGTCGGCCGCAGCGCCTCGTCGAGGGGGATCGGCGGGGCTTGGCCGGTCGCCTGGTAGAGCAGGTAGAGGATCGTCTCCGACAGGTTGTCAGGATGGATCGGGCACCCCGGGACGCACACGATCGGGATCCCCGCCTTGGAGCGCCATCCCCACCCGAGGTAGTCGGGGACCCCCATGGCGCCGGTCGGATTGCCCGACATGGCGTGCATGCCTCCGTAGGTCGCGCACGTCCCGACCGCGAGCACGGCCAGCGCCTTCGGCGTCAGGCGGTCGAGCCATTCGCTGGTGGTCATGGGCTGGCCGGTGTCGGGGTTGTTCCCGAAACCGCACCAGTACCCCTCCTTCTTCAGGGCCTCGTTCGGGATCGAGCCCTCGACCACCAGCACGAAGGGCTCGAGCTCACCGCGGTCGGCCTTGAAGAACCACTCGATGAAGTCGTCCGCGCCGCCCACGGGACCGCACTCGAAATCGATCAACGGCCAGTGCACGGCGATCTTGGGCAGCCCGGGAAGCGCCCCCAGCGCGATCTCCTCGATGCTCGGTTGGGTCGCCGCCGTCAGGGCGACCGAGTCTCCGTCGCAACTGAGCCCGGCGTTGATCCACAGGACGTGGACGACCGGGTCGTCCGGCGGCGCATCCACTGTGGCGGTCACTGCCCCCCTCCTCGCGTCGGCCCAACCGGGTGCTCCGTCGCCCGCGCCGCGGCGCCCGCACGGAGGGACCCCGGCTAACCCTGACACAACGGGCCGGCCCGGTAAACGAATGCGGCTCCACCTGCGCCTGGAGGCAGACGCCGAGGTGTCGCCGGTCACACGGCGGCCGCCCCGGGCCGATACCCTCGAGGGACCATGGCCTCGGTGGACCTGACCCAGACCGACGCCGCCGCGCCGAGGGAGCACACGTCCGCGGGGACGATGGGCCACCACCGTGCGGTCCCGGCCGAGGAGCGCTGGGCGGTCCCCCGGTGGTGGGTCGTGGCAGGCAGCGCGGTGCTGCTCGCCCATCTCGCGGTCCTGGTCGTCCTGGTGGCCCACGAGTACAACCGCTTCAACGTGTCGCTGGACTTCGGCGTGTTCCACCAGGCGTGGTTCGAGATCGCCCACGGGAACCTCGACCCGCAGACCACCACCCAGGGGATCGCCTTCTGGCAGGACCACGGCGAGTTCGTCATGTGGCCCCTGGCACTGCTCTACTGGGTGTTCCCCAACGACGGCTTCACCCTTCTTCTCGTCCAGTGCACGGCCCTGGTCGCAGCAGAGGCCGTGGCCGTGGTCTGGGTGGTGTCGTTGGCCAGGATCCGTGGGGTCCGCCGGGCCCTGGCCGCCGTGTGCGCGGGCGCCGGCTTGATCCTGTTCCTGGTGGACCCCTGGTCGTACCGGGTGGTGGTCCAGGACTTCCACTTCGAGACGCTGGCTGCGTGCCTCACCCTCGGCGCGGGGTTCGCGCTGTGGTCCGGCCGACGGCGCACGGCCTGGGTCCTGGCGGTGCTCTGCCTCCTCACCGGCGACGTGGGTGCCACCTATGTCGCCGCGCTGGGCGTCGCGTTCGCGCTGACCACCAAGCGCTGCCGGCGTGACGGCATCGCCATCGCCGTCGTCGGCGTGGCCTGGGTGGCCTTGCTCGCGCTCCTCGGCGCCAACAAGGGATCGCCCATCTCCGGGTACGCCTACCTCGCCGGTCACCAGGTCTCGAGCGGGATCGGCGGCGTCCTGGCCATCGCCAAAGGGGCCATCACCCATCCGGGCCGTCCCGTCCACATGCTGCGGAGCTACCGCCCCCAGATCCTCGACGACCTCACGCCCACCGGGTTCGTCGGACTCTTCAACCCGTGGCTGTTCGGCCCCCTCCTGGCCGTGCTTGCCGCCAACGGCCTCAATGCGAATCCCGCGTTCATCGATCCGGGGTTCCAGGACATCCCCATCTACCTCTTCGGCGTGGCCGCCACGGCCCTCAACGCCGTCATCGTGCTCAGCTGGCGCCGCGTGCGCGCCGGCATCGTCGCCGCCGCCCTCGTCGTCGCCGTCCTGGGTGCCGTCGCCTTCGCCCTCGACGAGGTGTCGCAGGGGTTCATCGTGCCGTTCCACGTCGACGCCCCCACCGCGGCCCAGATCGCCCAGATCCGCAAGGCCACACCCCCCGACGCCGAGGTCATCTCCACCTTCGGCGTGGTCGGCCGATTCGCCGGTCGCCGCTATGCCTACGTGATCTCGCCGCTCGGCTCACGGTTCCCCGTGCACGCGAGCACGGTCGTGTTCGTCTTCGCGCCGACGGCGGGCACGCAGCCGCTGCCATTGCAGGAGATCGCCGACATGCGGCAATTCGTGGCCGAGGGCCTCCACGCCACGCCGATCGTCAGCGGTCCTGACGCGTGGGGGTACGTCTGGCACCCCTCACCGGGGGTCGGCCAGGTCGTCCTGCCGCAATGAGCCGGTGGGCACGGACGCCGCCGCGTGTCGGCGTCGCCACCAGAAAGGCGCGTTGAGCGCCAGGAGCAGGACGACGGCCACGCCGGCCGCGCTCACCGTGTACCAGGGCCAGGGGCCCAGCAGGCGCAGCAGCGTCCACTCGCTCGGCGGCTGGCGCAGGAACATGTAGTTCGCCCCCGTGGTCCCGTCGACGAGCCCTACGAACGCGGTGTAGCACGCGGTGATGACGAAGACCCTCACCACGGCCCAGCGCCGCGGCTCGATCCGCATGCCCACCACCAGGAACAGGGCGGCGGCGACGATCCCCACGTGGCCCACCAGGTACTCGAAGAACATCAGGTGCGGGAAGCCGACGGAGAGGTCGGGCGTGACGATGGCCTGGAGCGTGCCCGCCAGCCCGAGGAAGTAGGTCAGCTCGACCAGGATCGGCACCTGCCACCAGCACGCGGCCGCCGCCACCAGCACGGCCGCATTGCACAGGGCCAGGGGCAACGACGAGGAGAAGGACCACGTCCCGGCCACGGCCAGGCCGATGCTGTAGACGACGGCGTCGGCCAACAGCACCACACCGATCGACCGGGCCACACGGAGCTGCCAGCGGTGCGACCGTCGCCGGGCTGCCAGGCACAGCCACACGCAGCCGCCGGCCGCCAGCGCCACGAACGTCCAGTAGGCGCCGGGCGAGACGGTGGCCACGGCCGCGTGGCTCACGGCCCGCGACGGCCGTCCGTGGCGGAACGAACCGGGGCCGTGCCCGCCAGCGCCAGGGCATCGGCCTGGGCCGCCTCCGACTCGTCCTGCACGCCGGCATCCTCGTGGTAGTGGTACTTGCCGCCGCGCAGCCAGGACATCGCCGCGGCCAGGAGGCAGGCGACGACGGCGAAGTCGAAGGCCGTGTGCAAGCCGTCGGCGAACGGCGCGGAGATGAGCGACGGGAAGAAGGCGCGGCCCGACAGGATCACCGCCTGCTGATGGGGCAGCCCGGCGAGCACGGAGGGGCCGACGAGGTGCTCCACGGGGTTGTAGCCGAGGAAGGCGGCGAAGAGGGTCGACACCGGCGGGAGGTGCGCGGCCCGGTCGGCCGCCGCGGGCGGCACGCCGTGGCTCACCAGCCCGTGGTAGAGCGCGGAGGGCAAGGTCGCCGAGAGCCCCACGATCATGAGGGTGAAGAAGATCCCGATCGAGAGCACCTGGGCGGCATTCTGGAAGGTCGCGTTCATTCCCGATCCCGCCCCCCGGTGCTCCGGCGGCAGGCTGTTCATCACCCCCGCCCGGTTCGGCGCGGCGAAGGCCCCCATGGCCAGCCCGTTGAGCAGCAGGATGAGCGCGAAGGCCCAATAGGGGAAGTCCACCGGCAAGGCCTCCAGGAGCACGAACGACGCGGCCGCGACCACCATGCCCCCGGACGCGAAGGGCCGCGAGCCGAAGTGGTCCGAGAGGTAGCCCGAGATCGGTCCCGCCAGGAGGAACCCGGCGGTCAGCGGCAGCATGGCGATGCCGGCCCACAGCGGCGTCTGGCTGAAGCTGTAGCCGTGCCGGGGCAGCCAGATGCCCTGGAGCCAGATGATCAACATGAACATGAGCCCGCCCCGTCCCACGCTGGCGAGGAACGTGGACAGGCTGCCGGCGGTGAAGGCCCGGATCCGGAAGAGCGGGAGACGGAACATCGGGTCGTGCGCGCGGTGCTCGACGAGGGCGAACCCCGCCAGCAGCGCCACCCCGCCGATCAGGCACCCGAGCACGAACGGGCTCGACCATCCCATGGTCGACGTCCCGTGGGGCTGGATGCCGTAGGTGATGCCGACCATGATCCCCACCAGCCCCAGGGCGAAGAGCAGGTTCCCGGGCCAGTCGATGCGCGCCGTGACGTGCCGGGGGACCTCCCGCAGGCTGCGGTACGCCCACACGGTGCCCACCAGCCCGACGGGCACCGACACGAGGAAGATGAGGCGCCACTCGATGGGCGCCAGCACCCCGCCCAGGACCAGGCCGATGAACGAGCCGCTGATGCCCGCCACCTGGTTGATGCCCAGGGCCATGCCCCGTTGGGTCTCGGGGAAGGCGTCGGTGATGATCGCCGCGCTGTTGGCGATCAGCATGGCCGAGCCCACACCCTGGAAGATCCGCATCACCACGAGCCAGATGGCGGCGGCCGTGCCGTGCATCCAGGTGATCGTGAGCAACAGGGAGAAGAAGGTGTAGACGGCGAACCCGAGGTTGTAGATGCGGACCCGGCCGTACATGTCCCCGAGGCGGCCGAGGCTCACCACCAGCACGCTGGTGACGACCATGAAGCCCAGGATCATCCACAGCAGGTAGAAGGTGTTGCCCGGTGCCAGCGGGTCGATGCCGATGCCGCGGAAGATGTCGGGCAGGGCGATGAGCATGATCGACAGGTCGATCGTGGCCATCAGGACACCGAGCGTGGTGTTCGACAGCGCGACCCACTTGTAGCGATCGGGGTGAGCGGCGCTGCTCATGTCTCGAGCCTCGCCCAGCCCAGGCGCCCGGGCAAGGCGGGCGGCCGACTACGGCAGGGGCCGATCGGAGCGGACGACGGTATCGGAGCGGACGACGGGATTCGAACCCGCGACCCTCACCTTGGCAAGGTGATGCTCTACCAACTGAGCCACGTCCGCGTGTGGGGCACCAGTGTAACGCCCCTCAGCGGCCCGAACCCTATCCCGGCCGAAGACCCCGGTGGGCACCGCGACCGCCACGCCGCCGCCGTGCTCCCTCCCTGCGGGTTGCCGCCTTGACCAGGTCGGCGAGGGAATCGGCGAGGTGCCCGGCCACCCGCTCCACCTCGGGCACGAGCTCCCGGCACCCGAGCACGCCGAAGTACATGGTGCCGTCGTAGCTGGCGACGGTGACGTTGAGCCCGACGCCCTCCACGATCGGGCCGATCGGGTACAGGGCCACCAGCCGCCCACCCGCGCACCACAACGGGAGGTCGGGACCGGGGATGTTCGACACGAGCACGTTGAAGACCGGCCGGAGGTGGTCGAAGAGCCGCACGTTGGAGGAGAGCCGGGCCAGGCGGGACGACAGCGCGGGGAACGCCAGCTGCGCCCAATTGCGGACGAGCTCCTGCGGCAGCAGTCGCGCCTGGTCCTTGGCGACGCGGGTGGAAGTCGAGATGGCCCGGAGGCGGTCGACCGGGTCCGCCACCGACGACGCGAGGGACACGAGCATGGCCGACACCTTGTTGCCCATGAGCCCCCGGTCCTCCTCGGTCCTCGCCGAGATGGGGACCAGGGCGACCATCGGGTCGTCCAGGCGCTCGCCTCGCTCCTCGAGGAGCCGCCGCAGCGCGCCGGACACCACCGCGAGGACCACGTCGTTGACGGTGCCGCCCAGCGCGTCCTTGACGGCGCGGAGGTCGTCCATGGCCGCTTCGGCGACGGCGAAGCGCCGATGGGGCGAGATGGCGCCGTTGAGCGACGTGCGAGGCGCGCTGAAGGGCGCCGGCGGCGGGGCGAGCTCGTCCTCCTCGCGCAGGCGGCGGTTCCGCTCTGCGAGCTCGCGCGCGGCGCCCATGGTGCGGCGCAGCGCGGACAGCGCCCGCTCGGGTTGACGGACCAGGGACGACGCCGCCCAGGCCACGAGCTCGGCCTCGGTGGGCACGGGCTCGGGACGCCAGGGGCGCGTGGGCGCGTCGACCAGCCGGGGCAACGGTCCGGTGTCGAGGAAGGCGGCCAGGACCTCCGCGCCCGAGGCCCCGTCGATGGCGGCGTGGTGCAGCTTCACCACCATGGCGACATGGCCCGAGTCGAGACCCTCGACCAGGTGCACCTCCCACAAGGGCCTCGACGGATCGAGCGGTCGGCCGACCAGCTCGGCCACGAACGTCGTGAGCTCGGCGGGGCCGCCCGGCGCGGGGAGATGGGCGCGCCGGATGTGGTAGTCGAGGTCGAAGTCGGGGTCCTCGATCCAGATCGGGTGATGGAACCCGAAGGGTACGCGCACGACCCGGCGCCGGAGCGGCGGCACCAGGTGCAGCCGCTCCTCCACGACCTGGCGCAGCCGCACGTACTGGCGGGTGGCGGGCGGCGTGTCGTCGTCGGCCCCGCTCGGGGCCGGCGGCTCGAAGACCATGACCGCGGCGATGTGCATGTGCATGGTCGTGGTCTCGAGGGCGAGAAAGGCGGCGTCGAGGCCGCTCACGCGCTCCACGACGTCACACCCCCGGGCGCCGGGCGCTCATCGCCCCGTGTGCCCGAACCCGCCGAGCCCTCGCGACGAGTCGGCGAGCTCGTCCGCGCCGACGACCACGAAGCTCGCCTCCTCGACGCGCTGGATCACCAGCTGCGCGACCCGGTCGCCGCGCTCGACCTTGTAGAGCTCGACCGGGTCGGTGTTCACGAGGATCACCCGGATCTCGTCGCGGTATCCGGCGTCGATGAGCCCCGGGGTGTTGAGGCAGGTGACCCCGTGACGCAGCGCCAGGCCGCTCCTCGGCTGGACGAACCCGGCATAGCCCTCGGGAATGGCCACCGCGACGCCGGTGGGCACCAGGGCCCGCCCGCCGCCGGGGGCGAGCACCGCGGGCACACGGGCGTAGAGGTCCGCGCCGCCGTCTCCCGGGTGCGCGTACCCGGGCATCGGCAGCTCGGGGTCGAGCCGCACCAACGGCACCTCCAGCACGTCGCGACCCTAGTCCGCCCGCCGATAGCATCCTGCGGGTGCTCGTGTGGATGGACCTCGAGATGACCGGCCTCGATCCCGCACGCGACGTCATCGTCGAGATCGCCACCCTGGTGACTGACGACGAGCTCGCCGTGGTGGCCGAAGGGCCCGACCTGGTCGTCCGCGCGCCGGACGAGGCGCTGGCGGCCATGGAGGACGTGGTCCGCAAGATGCACACGTCCTCGGGCCTGCTCGACGCGGTCTCTGCCTCGGAGCTGAGCCTGCAGGACGCCGGCCGCCAGACCCTCGAGTTCATCAAGGCCCACGTGCCCGAACCCCGGACCGTGCCCCTGTGCGGGAACTCGATCGGCACCGACCGGCGCTTCCTGGCCGCCCAGCTGCCCGACATCGAGGACTGGCTGCACTACCGCTCGGTCGACGTGTCGACGATCAAGGAGCTGTGCCGCCGGTGGTATCCCGACGTCCTGCACAAGGCGCCGGGCAAGGCGACGGCGCACCGAGCCCTCGACGACATCCGCGAGTCCGTCGCCGAGCTCGCCTATTACCGGTCCACCATCTTCGTGGCCCCCGGGCCCCGGGTGCCGGGCGCGGGACCGGCGGGAGCGGCGCCCGTCGGCGGCGCGGCGCAGGCCGGCACCACGGGCTGACGCCGCGCCGCGATCGCCGCCCGCAAAGGAGGCACGACCCATGTCCCAGACCCCGTCGCTCTCCATCGAGGAGGCGAACGCGACGCTGACCGCTTCGGGTCAGATGTTCGAGATCGACGAGGTCGACATCCGTGGCGTGCGGACCAAGGTCTGGAAGAACTGCCCCCACAGCCTCCGGGACGTGCTGGAGCTGAGCCGGGGGCACGGCGACAAGGACCTGCTCGTCTACGAGGACGAGCGCATCACCTTCGAGCAGCACTTCCGCGACGTCGCCTCGATCGCGCACGAGCTGCGGGAACGCTTCGGCGTCCAGAAGGGTGACCGGGTGTCGATCGTGATGCGCAACCTCCCGGAATGGGCCATGGCCTTCTGGGCCACCGCGGCGGCCGGTGCGGTCGTGGTGCCCCTCAACGCCTGGTGGACCGGTCCCGAGCTCGAGTACGGCCTCGCCGACTCGGGCAGCTCGGTCGTCTTCGTCGACAGCGAGCGCCTGGAGCGGATCCGGCCACACCTGGCGAAGCTGCCCGACCTGCGTGTCGTGGTCGTGGCCAACGAGGACCGTCGGCCCTTCGAGCCCGAGACCGACGGCATCGTGCCGATCGTGGGCTTCGGCCAGCTCGTCCCTGCGGAGGGGGGTGGCGGCGACGTCACCCTGCCCGACGTCGAGATCCACCCGGAGGACGACGCCACCATCTTCTACACGTCGGGCACCACGGGGAAGCCGAAGGGCGCGGTGGGCACGCACCGCAACATCTGCACGAACCTCATGAGCCTGTTCTTCCTCAACACACGGGCATCACTGCGCAATACAGGCGGGCTGACGGAGGGCGAGGGCGGGAGCAGCCAGCACGCGTACTTGCTGTCGGTCCCTCTCTTCCACGCCACGGGGTGCCATGCCATCCTGGTGGCCAACACGGCGGCCGGCAACAAGCTCGTGATGATGCACCACTGGGACCCGGAACGGGCCCTCGAGCTCATTGAGCGCGAGCGCATCACCACGTTCGGAGGGGTGCCGGCGATGGTGATGCAAGTCATCGACTCGCCCGCATTCGCCACGCGCGACACGTCGTCGGTCCGGGCCGTCGCCTACGGGGGGGCGCCGGCGCCGCCGGAGCTGGTCCGCCGGATCAAGCAGTTCTTCCCTGTCGGCTCGCCCTCCAACGGCTACGGGCTCACCGAGACGTCGTCGGTGACCACCATGAACACCGGCGACGACTACGTCCGCAAGCCCGACAGCGTGGGACCGCCGGTGCCGGTGGCGGAGGTCGCCGTGGTGCCCGACGACTACGAGGGCGACGAGCCGGGACCGGACCTCCCCCGCGGCCCCGACGTCCGGGGCGAGCTGTGGGTCAAGGGCCCCAACGTCGTGCGCGGCTACTGGAACAAGCCGGCCGAGACCGCCGCGAGCTTCAGCCGGGGCTGGCTGCACACCGGCGACGTCGCCCGCATCGACGACGAGGGTTTCGTCTACATCGTGGACCGGGCCAAGGACATGGTCATCCGCGGCGGCGAGAACGTCTACTGCGTCGAGGTCGAAGCGGCCCTCTTCGAGCACCCCGCGGTGGCCGACTGCGCGGTGATCGGCGTCCCCCACCCCGTGCTGGGCGAGGAGGTGGGCGCCGCCGTCGTCGTCCGGCCCGGCGAGACCTTGTCCGCCGAGGAGCTCACCGCGCACCTCCGGGAGCGGATCGCCGCGTTCATGGTCCCGACCCACGTCTGGTTCCGCCAGGCGCCCCTGCCGCGCAACCCCCAGGGCAAGGTCTTGAAGCGCGACCTGCGCCACGAGCTCGTGGGCGGCGGGACGGCGACCGCAGCGCCCCCGGCCGACGAGATCGGCTGACCGGGGCTACGGCGCCGGCCGGGGGAACACCGGGACGACCAGGCGGTCGGCGTCGACCAGCTCGTAGGGGGCCGGACGGCGGGCGAGCTCGCGCACCAGGCGCGTCGCCACCGCGGGGAACCGCTCGACCAGCGGCGCTAGGCGCCGGGCCTCCAGGGTGAGCAGCACGACGGGCTCGAGCGTCACGATCGACACCGAGGCGGGTGCCCGTGCGAACACCCACTGCTCGCCGAAGCAGTCGCCACGGCGCAGGATCCCGGTAGCGGAGGCTTAGAGGAGCCGCCGCTCGGTGGCCCAGTGGGTGAGCTGGTGGCGGCTGGTGAGCTGCAGCTTGCGCAGCACTGCCGACACGTGGCTCTCGACGGTCTTGACCGAGATGGACAGCTCGCGGGCGACCTCCTTGTAGGCATAGCCGCGGGCGATGAACCGGAGCACCTCGCGTTCGCGCGGGGTGAGCTGGTCGATCTCGGGGTCGAAGGACGGTGCGGCGCCGCCGGCCGCCTGGGGATCGGAGGCGAAGGCGTCGAGGACGAACCCGGCCAGACGCGGGGAGAACACGGCATCGCCCTCGGCGACCCGGCAGATGGCGTCCGTCAGCTCGGGCCCCGAGATGGTCTTGGTGACGTACCCGCGCGCCCCCGCCCGGATGACGCCGATCACGTCCTCGGCCGCATCGGACACCGACAGGGCCAGGAAGCGCACGTCGGGGTTCGTCGAGCCGACGGCTTCGATGACGGCCTGGCCGCCGCCGTCGGGCATGTGCACGTCGACGAGCACGACGTCGGGAACCCGTTCACGGATCAGTTCGATGGCGGCGGCCACCTCGTCCGCCTCACCGACGATCTCGACGCCGTCCCCCAACTCGGCCCGCACGCCCGAGCGGAACAGCTGGTGGTCGTCGACGAGGAAGACGCGCGGTCTCATCGGGTCGCCTTGCCCCGGGGGAGCGTGAGCTCGACCTCGGTGCCCTGCCCGATGGTGCTGCGGATCTCCGCCGTGCCCCCGTGACGCGCCAGGCGCGCCCGGATCGACTCGGCGATGCCACGACGGTCGTCGGCCACCTGCGACGGGTCGAAGCCCACGCCGCGGTCGCGGACGAACAGCGTGACGCGCGGGTCCTCCACCTCGGCGAAGACGGACACGACCGGTGCCCCCGAGAACTTGGCCGCGTTGACCACCGCCTCTTTGCCCGCGGCGAGCAACGCGCGCAGGTCGTCGTCGAGGGGGCAGTCCCCGACGACCACGACCTCCACGTCGACGTGGTGCCGCTCCTCCACCAGGGCGGCGATGGCCGACACCCCCTTGCCCAGCGTGGCCACCGTCTCGTCGTCGAACGCACCGGGTGGTCGGTCCTCGAAGAGCCACGCCCGCAGCTCGCGCTCTTGCACCCTGGCGAGGCGCCGGACCTCGCCGGGGTCGCCCGAGGAGCGTTGGATGAGGGCGAGCGTCTGGAGCACGGAGTCGTGGATGTGCGCGGCCATGTCGGCCCGCTCCTCGGCGCGGACACGCTCCCTGCGCTCGACGATGAGCTCCCGGGCCAGGCGCAGCCACCAGGGGCCGAAGACCACGAGGAAGCCGAGCAGGACGATCGATGCCGCCAGGATCGCCCTGACGGCCCCGACGGTGGCGTGGCCGGCGGCGATCAGGGCCACCAGCCCGCCGATGACGAGGATGCCGCCGACGACGACGCGCAGCACGAGCAGCCGGCCGCCCTTGCCCATTTCGGCGATCGGGCGCTGCCCCACGAGCTCTTGGAGCAGCACCTTCTCGTCGTCCTGGGCGCCGTGCCAGACGAAGACCAGCCCGGCCATGCCCAACGACACGGGCCAGATGAGGCCCGCGGCGAAGTTGAGCCCGAGCGCGCTCACGACGATGAGCACCACCGCGAGCACGGATCCGACGGCCAGCGCGGTGCTGACGGCGCGGCGGTCCGCCACCACCCGGCGGGCGATCGAGGAGTCCTCCCCCTCACGGGGGACGAGGAGCCACGCCAGCACATAGACGGCGAAGCCCGTGCCGCCGCCGGCGATCAGCAGCACGAAGACCGCCCGGATGACCACCGCGTCGATGCCGAGCCGGGCCGACAGCCCGCCGGCGACCCCGCCCAGCATCCGGTTCGTCCGGCTCCGGCGCAACGGCCCGTGGCGGCGAGGGGCGCGCCACCAGTGCTGGTGGTGGCGGTGGCGCGGCGAGCCGTCCCCGCTCGGCTCGTTCCCGCGCGGTGGTGGAGGTGGTGGCGGCGCCGATGCGCCGGGCCCCGGCCCGGGGGTGTCGGTCACGTCGATGCGGCCATGATCCCACCGGCGCGCGCCGCCCACCACGAGGGGACACCCCGAGTCCGTGCCCGTTCGTCCCGGTCCTGTCGGGGAGATCCCCGATTCCCGCCGGCCGTCGCCGGCCGGATGATGGCGACATGACCTCCCACGACGACCCAGAGGCCACCGTCACCGGTGCGCTGGCCACGGCCGACCCGAGCGACCCCCACGCGGGCGAGCCGGGAGACGAGCAGCCGCACCGGGCACTGACCCGTCCGCGGCACGGCCGCGTGGTGGCCGGTGTGGCCGCCGGCGTGGCCCGCTACTTCGACGTCGACGTCGTCATCGTGCGCATCGCCTTCGTGGTGCTGGCGGTGATCGGGGGTTCCGGCTTCCTGCTCTACCTCGTCGGCTGGCTCCTCATTCCCTCCGACCCCGCCGGCGGCGGCGGCGCAGTCGACGCGTCCGCGGGCGGGCATCGGGGCGGCAGGGCGCTGCGCATCGTGGTGGCGGCGATCGCCGTGGCCGCCGCGCTCGACCTGTTCTCGAGCGGTCCCTGGTGGCCGCACTGGGCCTGGGGCCTCGCGCCCGGCTTCTGGCTCTTCTTCGCGACCCTCGTCCTCCTGGTGGTGCTGGTGTCGCGCCGGCCCGAGGAGTCGGCCGCGGCCCGGATCCGCCGGGTGATCCTGCTCCTGCTCGTCACGGGCGTGGCGCTGGCGACGCTCACGTTCGCCGCGGTGCTCACGGCGGAAGCGCTCACGGGGGTGCCGCTTCGGGGCGGCATCGGCAACAGCCAGTGGCAACCGGCGACGAGCACCCAGGTGGCACGTGAGTACCGCCTGGCGGTGGGAAAGCTCACCGTCGACCTGCGCGGCGTGAGCTTCCCGCCCGGGACGACGCACGTCACCGCCAGCGTCGGGATCGGCCAGGTGGTCGTGGACGTGCCCGCCGCCACCGAGGTCAGCGTCACCGCGCACAGCGGGATCGGCGACGTGTGGGTGTTCGGCGACGACAACGGGGGGTTCGGAGCCACCCGGTCGCTGGACTCGCCCGGCGTGGGCACCCAGGCGGGCGGCGGCGGGCACCTCGTGCTCGACGTCCAGGCCGGTCTCGGCGAGGTCAAGATCGTCCGGGGCTAGACGCGATCGGAGCCGGCCCGTGGCGGGCCGGCTCCGATCGCCTGTGGCGGGTGGACCGGGGCTACTTGTTGGGCTGGGGGGTCACCCGGAGGTACGGCTTGAGCGCCTTGTAGCCCTTGGGGAACTTGGTCTGGGCCTCCTCGTCCGAGATGGCCGGGGCGATGATCACGTCCTGGCCCTCCTTCCAGTTCACCGGCGTCGCCACCGAGTAGTCGGCCGTGAGCTGGAGCGAGTCGAGCACGCGCAGCACTTCGTCCACGTTGCGGCCCGTGGAGGCCGGGTAGGTGATGATGAGCTTCACCTTCTTGTCCGGGCCGATGATGAACACCGAGCGCACCGTCAGGGTGTCGTTGGCGTTGGGGTGGATCATGTCGTAGAGGTCCGACACCTTGCGGTCGGGGTCGCCGATCAGCGGGAAGTTGAGCGCCGCACCCTGGGTCTCCTCGATGTCACCCTTCCACTGGTCGTGGCTCTCGACCGAGTCGACCGACAGCCCGATCAGCTTGGTGTTGCGCTTGTCGAACTCGCCCTTGGCCTTGGAGAAGGCGCCGAGCTCGGTGGTGCAGACGGGCGTGAAGTCCTTGGGGTGGGAGAACAGGATCCCCCACGAGTCGCCGAGCCACTCGTGGAAGTTGATCGTGCCCTCCGTGGTGTCGGCGGTGAAGTCGGGGGCGACGTCGCCCAAACGAACTGCCATTGGTCCTCCTGATCCTGGGGTGGCGGAGCGTCCCGCCGGTACCGGTCGCTGGTTTCGCCTGCGACCCTACCGGTCTCGGCCGCAATTGTCGACCCCGCAAGTCGGATTTTTATGCCTGCCGGCTCCTCGAACCCGTGCCATGCCTCTGGCCTGGCCTTTCGTCCGGGCCCCGGGCCGCTCCAGCCCCCCCGGCGGGGTGACCGCGGTGTTCCGATCCGGTCCTAATTGCGCCTCGCGTTCGCGACCAGCAAGCGCGAGGCGCAATTGGCACGGGAAGAACGTCCCGAGGTGGGGGTCCCCACCTCGCCGGCCTGGGAGAATGCCGCCTCATGGCCCATGGGATCGACATC
>DASPTT010000057.1:0-50713 GCA_035623275.1 Acidimicrobiales bacterium | reverse complement strand
GATGATGAGCAGCACCACCATGAGTTCGATGAGGGTGAAGCCTTCCTCGAGGCCCTCGCCGTCACCGAGCTCGGCAGCGCGAGCTTCACGAGCACGCTGGAGCAGGGACTTGAGCATGGACTTCCTCCTTGGGCTGGAGATTCCGGCTCGGTACCGGATCTGTGTCCGCCGTAGGCATCGGCACCGCCGCCGAGCCCCTTAAGGGCACGAGCCCAACCGAAACCCAACTCGAAAACGCCTCTTGACCAGGGTAAGGACGGGCACAACGACCAGCGTCGCCGCCGGCCCGGCCCACATGGTGACGAAGGTCCCGACGACGACGGGACCTCCTCCGGTCGTCTCGATGACCCACACGAGAGCGGTCACCCGAGGTGGCCGCTCCCACCCCCGCCAGGTGGCCCTTCAACCGCAGGTCAGCTGTTGTTCGCCGTGGTGGTCGCGCCGGTGCCCGACGGCGCCCCGGCGCCGCTGCAGACGTCCTCGCGGCCCACCGAGTAGTAGATGTCGCCGCCGAGCGTCAGCGTGTAGGGCCCTGCGTTCGGGTCGACCGGCGCGCCGCCGGCGGCCGCCGGCCCGCCGGTGATCGAGATGTTGGACACCGTGAACAGGCGCGGGAAGCTCGTGAGCCCGTTGATGAAGGCCGTCATCTGGCCGTAGGAGCCGTTGAGCGTGAAGCTCACGGCCACCGCGGTCACACCCTCCGAGGCGCCCGCGGTGCTCGTGCTCTGCGTGACGCTGATGCTGGGCGTGTTGGGGTCGCCGCTGCTGACCGCCAGCGCCGTGATCTGACGCAGGAAGGCGTCCACGTCGGGCGCGCCCGGGATCTCCGCGATGTCGGTCGTGAGCGTGTCGCAGTCCACGGCCATGTGGGCCTTCTCGCGCTTGAGCGTGGCGATCTGCGTCTCGAGGGACGTCTGCTGCGAGACCAGCTGCTGCTGGCGGGCCCGGAGGCTCGACAGCGACGTACCTTCCGGCGAGATGAACGCCAGGAAGAGGACGAGCACCCCGACCAGGGTGCCTGCCCCGATCAGGATCGGGTTGCGGTAGCGGCGGATCTGGTCCATCAGTGAGCCTCGTTCTTCTGGACGCTGGCATCGCCGGTGAGCGACACGTTCGACTGGAAGGACACCGTGGTGGTGGCGCCCGGTGAGTTGGA
The DNA here is from genome assembly GCA_035623275.1 of Acidimicrobiales bacterium. Lineage (GTDB taxonomy): Bacteria > Actinomycetota > Acidimicrobiia > Acidimicrobiales > UBA8190 > DASPTT01. The sequence goes on along the minus strand of DASPTT010000057.1, from coordinate 49,557 downwards.
GACCGCCGTCACGCCCGGCGGGCTGAACATCGACGACGCCGAGATCCCGTCGATCCACAGGGCGACGGGCGAGAAGTGCGCGTCGTTGGGGAACGTGCCGCCGATCAAGGCGGTGAACTGTCCGATGGATCCGGCCGCGCCGTGCGTGGACGACGATCCGGCCGACGCCTCCGACGTGGTGGTCGACGCGCCCGCATTACCGGAGAAGTTGCTCACGGCGAGCCCGGCCGGAGTCCGTGCCGTGAGCTCGTCGAGGACCGCCGCCCAGTCGACCGCGCTGCTCGTGATCTTGGAGACCTGTGCCGTCGCGCTGCGCAGCTCGTTGGTCGCTGCGACCACGCGGTTGTACGTCGGGATCTGCGCGTTCAGGGACGCGACGCTGGCCTGGAGCGAGTTCACCGTGCCCTGGGCGCTGTGGACCTGGAGGAACCGGAAGGCGCCGAAGCCCACCGCCAGGACGGCGACCGCCGCCGCGGCCATGGTCACCCGTCGCGTGATCGTGCGGACACGGGCGCGCTCTTTGATCTCGGGCGGCACCAGGTTGAAGTTCTTCACCGCCGGGTTCGGCTCGGGCAGGGCGAGCCCGATGGGGGCGGCCAGCACCGGGTCGATGAGCGAGGCCTGGGCGGGGGTGAGGTCCACCGCCGTGAGGTCCAGGCGCGACAGCGGCGAGATGACGACGACGGGGATCTGCACCTGCGCCTGGAGCGCCTCGGAGAAGCCGTGGAGCATCGACCCCCCGCCGGTCAGCAGCACGCGGGCGATGGGCGCGCGATCGGGCTGGGAGGCGAAGTACTGGATGGAGTTGCGGATCTCGCCGACCAGCTCGCGCATGCAGCCGGCGACCGCCCGCTCCGCCGACTTGGACTGCGTTCCCAGCTGCCCGAGGTGCCGCTTGGCCGCCTCGGCGTCGACGAGTGGGATGTCGAGGCCGGATGAGATCGCCGCGGTGGCCGCATTGCCGCCCGTCCCGATGGTCCGGACGAAGAGCGGGCGGCCCTGCTGGTGCACGACGACGACGGACAGGCCGGCGCCGACGGACACGATCGCCTCGGGCTCCTGCCCCAGGTCGGCCTTGTCCACGAGGGCACGCACCAGGGCCGACGACACGAGGTCGACGCCCTCGACCTCGAGACCGGAGCGCGTGACGACGTCGATGACCCCGTCGACCAGGTCCCGGTGCGCGGCCGCCACCAGCACCCGTCGCGTCCGCGTGCCGTCCGACGCCTTGTTGTCGGCCAGGACCTGTGCCGAGAGCAGGGTCTTGTCCGGCGGGAAAGGGATGACCTCCTCGGACTGGAAGCGCACCGCGCTGTCGACCTCGTCGTCGGGCACCCACGGGAGGTCGAGCTCGCGGGTGATGGCCCGGAGGCCGGCGATGCCCACGACGACCGAGCGGGACGTGAAGCCCCCGTTCTCCCACAGCCGCGAGATGGCATCGGCGACAGCGGAGTGGTCCTGGACCTCGCCGTCCTCGATCGCGCCCGGCGGCAGTCCGACCTGGCCGAAGGCGATGAGCACCGGCGAGCCCCCGCCGATGGCGAGCTCGGCGGCCCGCACCGCGCTGGTGCCGATGTCGAGCCCCACTACCTGAGACATTGCCCTCTACCTCTCTCTGGCGATCGATTCACCCGGCTGTGCCGACCGCGAGCCCGGCCATATCGGCACCGACCGGCGGCGCGGACGGTGCGCTGCGGCGCCCGAGCCGCTCCGGGTACATCGGCACACTGGCGCCCAACACCGCGACAATTGCCCCAGTCACGGGAAGCCACCACGCCCACTGCGACAGGTGGTAGTCGCCGAACACGGTCACGAACACGGCGAACACCCCCGTGACCAGGAGCTGACCGAGCCGGAGCGACGCGACGACGAGGCCGAGCGCCACGGCGGGCCAGGCGTAATAGGGGTCCATCACCGACTCGGTGGCGCACCGGAGGGCCAGCGCCAGGGCGCAGCCCCAGACGATCATGTCGGGCCGGTCGCGCCAGCGGCGGGCGGCCCACAGGCCGATGCCGCAGGCGACCAGGACGGCCAGGATGCGCCCGGGGCCCCCCGCGACGGCGAGGTCCTGCCCGTGCCCGCCGAGGCGCGGGGCGAGGGCGGTCCAGGGCGTCCTGTGGTCCATGTTCGGGTAATTCGGCTGGCTGACCAAGGCATTGATCGTCGTGCGGAACTCGGCCGCCACGGGCAAGGCCAGCAGGACGACGGCCGGCGCGAGTGCCCGCACGACGAAGGGCAGGACCTGGCGCCGGCCGGTCAGCGCCAACACCACCGGGAGCATGAGCAGTACCAGTGGCTGGGTGGCCACGGCGGCGCCCGCCAGCCAGCCGGCCGCGCGCCAGCGCCCGTCGAGCGCGGCGAGCAGCGCGTAGGCGGCCAGGCCCAGGCCGAGCGCGTCCTCCGGGTGACCCCAGACGGCGGTCACGTTGAACAAGACCACGGCCTCGGCCAGACAGAGCAGGCCACGCCGGCCGCGGGCCACACCGAGGCGCTCGGCCAACGCGTCGAAGGCGAAGAGCGCCACGCAGCCGAGGAGCAGCTCGTAGGGGCCGAGGACCAGCCACGCCGTGGGATGAGGCAGGGCGAACGGGTAGCTCTCGCTCATCCCCAGCGCGCCGGTGAGCGCCGCCAGCGGAGCGAACAGCAGCAGCAACCCCGGGAAGGCCACGAGATGCGTCCCGGCCGCGTAGATGCCGCCGAAGTCACCCCAGACGACGAGGTGCGCCGACCGATAGGCACCCCAGATGTCACCCGGTGTCATCCAGCCCCGGTGGTGCTCGACGGCCGGGATCACGAACCACGTGACCAGGCCGGCCACGAGCACCAGCGCGGTGCACCCGATCGGCCAGGGACGGCGCGCCAGGCGGCTCGGCGGGCGGCGCGGCGGGCGGCGCGGCGGCGCGGGGGGTCCGACTCCGAGCGTCGCCAGGCCGGTCACCGTCTCAGCTCTGGGGGATGTGCTTGATGTAGGTGAACATCGGCAGGTACATGCTGACGACCATGACGCCGACGCCCGCGCCGAGCACGACCGTGAGCAACGGCTCGAGCATGGCGGTGAGGTTGTTCACCGTGTTCTCGACCTCGCCGTCGTAGAACTGGCCGACCTTCTTCAACATCGAGTCGAGCGCACCGGTCTGCTCCCCCACCTCGACCATCTGGGTGACCAGCGTGGGGATGACCTCCTCGTGCTCACGCAGCACGTCGGCCAGGGCACGGCCTTCGCGCACGCCGGACTTGGTCTCGAGCAGGGCGTTGGCGACGATGCGGTTCCCGGCGGTCTCCGACACGATGTCCAGGGACTCGAGGATCGGGACACCCGCCTGGACCAGGGACGAGAGGGTGTGGGTGAAGCGGGCGATGGCCACCTTGTGGACGAGGGGGCCGAAGATGGGCGGGCGCATCTTGAAGCGGTCCCACTTCTCCCGGCCCGTGTCCGTCGTGATCCACTTCCGGAAGGCCACGGCGGCGCCGACGAGCACCAGCACCACCACGAAGGCCCACGGACTGAGGATGATGCCGGAGATCGCCAGGATGACCTGGGTGGGCGCCGGCAGCGATGCGTGCAGCGACGTGAAGAGCTTCTTGAACGTCGGCACGATGAAGATGAGGAGCGCCAAGAAGATCAGCACCATGACGCACAGCACGACGATCGGGTACGTCATGGCCGACTTGATCGTGCGCTGGAGCTCGGCCTGCTTCTCCATGGTGTTGGCCAGGTCCAGGAGCACGTGGTCGAGCGTCCCGCCCGCCTCGCCGGCCTGGACCATGGTCACGAAGAGCTCGTTGAAGACCTTGGGGTGCTTGGCGCACGCCGCCGACAGGGAGGACCCGCGCTCGACGTCGAGGCGCACCTCGGCCAGGACCCTGGCCAGCTCCTTGTTCTCCACCTGGCCGGCCAGGATCGACAGCGACCGCACCACGGAGAGACCCGAGTCCACCATGGTGGCGAGCTGTCTGGTGGCGACCGCCACCTCCTTGAGCTTCACCTTGTTGGTGAGCCCGGGGATGGTGATCTCCTTGTGGACGTCCACCTTGGACTTGGGCGTGACCGAGATGGGCAGATATCCCATCTCGCGCAGCTTCCCCACGACCAGCGCGAGGGAGTCACCTTCGAGCTGGCCCTGGACCAGCCCGCCGGCGCGGTCGCGGACCTTGTATTCGAACGTCAACGCCATCGGTCGTTCAGCCCCTTACATGCTCAGGTGGTTGCGCAGGTCTTCCTCGTTGCGGCAGCGGTCGAAGGCGACGGCCTCGGTCACCTTGCTCTGCTTGACGAGCTGGGAGAGGCCCTGGTCCATGGTCTGCATCCCGTATTGGGCGCCCGTCTGCATGAGCGAGTAGATCTGGTGCGTCTTGTTACTACGCACCAGGTTGCGGATGGCCGAGGTGCACATCATCACCTCGCAGCACGCGTACCGACCTGACCCGTCGGCACTGGGGACGAGCTGCTGGGTAACCACGCCCTCCAGCGCACCGGCGAGCATCGTCCGGACCTGCTCCTGCTGCGACGTCGGGAACACGTCGACGATCCGGTCGATGGTCTGCGGCGCGTCCTGCGTGTGCAGGGTGCCGAACACGAGGTGACCGGTCTCCGCCGCGGTGAGGGCCATGGAGATCGTCTCCAGGTCGCGCATCTCACCGACGAGGATCACGTCGGGGTCCTCACGCAACACCCGGCGCAACGCCTCGGAGAAGGACATCGTGTCCTGGCCCACCTCGCGCTGGTTGACGATCGAGCGCTTGTGGTTGTGGAGGAACTCGATGGGGTCCTCGACCGTGATGATGTGCAGCGGCTTGGTCCGGTTGATGATGTCGACGAGCGACGCCAGTGTCGTCGACTTGCCCGATCCCGTCGGGCCCGTGACCAGCACCAGCCCGCGGCGCATCTCGGCGAACGAACGGACCGACTCGGGGATGCCGAGGGTCTCGAACGCCGGGATCTCGTGCGGGATGGACCGGAGCACGGCCGCGACGGTGTTGCGCTGCTGGAACACGTTGAGCCGGAACCGGCCGACGCCCACGATCGAGTGGGAGGTGTCGAGCTCCTTCTCGGCCTCGAAGCGCTCGCGCAGCGCCTGCGGCAGGACCCCGAAGATCATGGTCCGGATGGTCTCGTTGTCGAGCTTGTCCAGCCCGCCGATGGGCTGGACGGCACCGTTGACCCGCATGCACGGGGGCATGCCCGACGTGAGGTGGAGGTCCGAGGCGCCGTTGCGGATGGCGTGGCGCAGCAGGTCGTCGAGGTGCAGCGGCGTGTCGTCGTCGTCCCCGCCCGAACGCACGAAGGCCGTGCTCCGGTCACCGGCCGGCTGGGCGGCCGGGGATGCGGCTGCGGGAGGCAGGGGCCCCCTGTCCCGGCGCTCCTCGGGCGCGTCGGCCGGGAGGGACGCCGCCACCGCGGCCGCGGCGGCCGCCATGGGGTCTTGGCCGAGATCGCCGACCGGGCCCGTCGAGTGCTCGGGTGGCACCGGCGGCGAACCCGCCGCGTCCCCGGCCACCGGGGGCGCCGGCGGCACCGACGCCTCCTGGGGCGCCGGCGCCACGGACCCCGCGGCGGCGGGCGTCAGCGCGTCGAGCTCGCGCTCGATGGCGAAGGGGTCGGCCAGCAAGGGGACGACCGCGTAGCCGAGCATGACGGACAGCGTGCGCAGGTCCTCGGCGTCGGGTGGCTCGCCGAAGGCCACGAGCAGCTGGTCGCCGTCGAGGCGGAAGGCGAGCGCCCCGTACTCGCGGCCGATCATCTCGGGCACGAGGCCCACGGCATCGGCGCTGGGCCGGTCCACGTTGAGGTCGACGGCCGGCAGCTGCGTGAGCTGCGACAGCATGCCCACGGCGACCTCGGACGAGACCAGCCCGCGCGAGATGAGCAGGGCGACGAACGAGGAACCGAAGGCGTTGGCCTCGTCGAGGACCGGGTTGACGACGTCCTCGTGCAGGTACCCGTGCGTCACGAGCGCGAGCGCCAGCCGGCGCGCCCACTCGAGCTTGGTTGCGGAGGACGGGCTCATGCCACGACCCGCAGTACTTCCTCGAGGGTCGTCTCACCCTCGAGCGCCCGGCGCAGGCCACTGTGGCGCAACGTCACCATGCCCTGCTCGACGGCAAGTTGGTGGATGCTCTCCACGTTGCCTCCTTCCATGATCAACCGCTCGATCTCGTCGGTCACGATCAACAGCTCGACCAGGGCCTTTCGGCCCCGGTATCCCGTCTTGGAACACGCGCTACAACCCACCGCCCGGTACAGGACCGGCGCATTGCCCTGCAGCTTCGAGAAGACCTCCTCCGGCGACCAGCCGAGGCTCACGACCTCCGCCTCCGTCGCCTCGTAGGGCTCCTTGCAGTGCGGACAGAGCCGGCGCGCCAGGCGCTGGGCCAGGGCCGCACTGAGCGACGAGGTCACCAGGTAGGACTCGAGGCCCATCTCGACGAGGCGCATCGGCGTGGAGGCCGAGTCGTTGGTGTGAAGCGTCGCCAGGACCAGGTGGCCGGTCAGGGCGGCCTCGACGGAGATCATGGCCGTCTCCCGGTCCCGGATCTCGCCGACGAAGACGATGTCGGGGTCCGCGCGCAGGATGGAGCGCAGCGCAGATGCGAAGGTCAGCCCGGCCTTGACGTTGAGCTGGACCTGGTTGATGCCCCTGATCCGCAGCTCGACCGGGTCCTCGATGGTGATGATGTTCTTCTCAGGCGAATTCAGGGCAGCGAGCGTGGCGTACAGCGTCGTCGTCTTCCCCGAGCCGGTGGGCCCGGTGACGAGGATCGTGCCGTAGGGCTTGCCGTAGATCCCCCGGTAGGCGTCGAGCACGTCCGCGTCGAACCCGAGGTCCTCGAAGCTCAGGACCACGTTGGACTTGTCGAGCACCCGCATCACGACCTTCTCGCCGTAGATCGTCGGCAGGGTGGCCACGCGCAGGTCGATCTGCCGGTTCCCGACGCTGATCGAGATCCGGCCGTCCTGGGGGACCCGGTGCTCGGCGATGTTCATGTCGGCCATGACCTTGAGGCGGGTGGTCACCGCCGCGGCGATGGCCCTGGGCGCGGTCGACATGTCGTGGAGCACGCCGTCGATGCGGTAGCGGATGCGCAGGTTCTCCGCGGTGGGCTCGACGTGGATGTCGGACGCCCGCTCGTTGAGGGACTGCAGGATGAGGAGGTTCACGTACCGGACGATGGGGGCGTCGTCGACGACCTGGATGTTGGAGAGGTCCTCTTCGCCGATGTCGTCGAACTCCGACGCCGCCGAGGCCGCCACCTCGGTCGCGTCGCCGCCCTGGTTGTAGGCCTTGTCGATGTAGGCGTTGATCTGCGAACGCGTGGCGACGACGATCACGAACGTGCGCCCGATGATCGTGCGCAGGTCGTCCATGGCGAAGACGTCGGTCGGATTCGACGCGGCGATGACGGGCACGCCCTCGCGGTAGCCGATCATGAGCACGTTGTGATGCCGGGCCGTGGCCTCGGGCAGCTGGTAGGTGGCGGCGAAGTCGATGGACTGCACGTCCAGGTCGACGAACTCGAGGCCCATGTCCTCGGCCATCCCCCACATGAGGTCCGCCTCGGTGACCAGCCCTCGCGCCGTCAGGATCCGGGCGATCGCATGCCCGGTGCGGTCACGCTCTTCGATGACCGAGTGCATGTCGTCCAGCGAGACACGCCCGCCCTGGACGAGGACGCGCGCCAGCGGCGGCAGGCCGGCCAGCGACGCGTCGACCTCTGCGTCGCGCGTCTTGTGCCCCTCGGACTGCTCGTACTCGGCGACTGCCTCCTCGACGAGCTCCGCGGTGAGGGCCACCTCCTCCGCGCTCGGCGGTGGCGGCGGCGGCACCGTCGGGTCCGACTGCACGAGGCCCGCGGTCACGGTGGCGATGGTGGCGAGGTCCGCCTCCGACGCGGCCAGCTCGGCGGCCAGCTGCTCGACGTCACCGTCGATGGCGCCCGGCGCGACGACCATCTGCTGGTCGAGGAGGGTGCCGTCGGGCGCGGTGGCCTCCAGCACGCCGGAGGTGGCGAAGTCGGCCACCGTGTCCGGTGCAGCGGCGCTGGCCGAGACGGCCGCATCCGTCACGCCGACCGGCGCGGCCTCGGCCACCTCGGGCTCGGCCAGGGCCACGGCGGCCGCCTTGGTGCTGCCCGACCCCTTCGCGCCGGCGGCGGCCTTCGCCTGCTTGGAGGACTTTCCCGATCCCCCCGCCCCGTAGAAGCGGGCGAGGTACCCGTCGATCTGCTCCCCGACGGCCACCACGGGGATGAACTCGCGGCCGATGACGGCACGGAGGGTGTCCATGGCCACGACGTCGCCGGGGTTCGAGATGGCGACGATGGGCGCGCCAAACTTGCGACCGATCGGCACGACGCGATGACGGCGAGCCACCGCCCCGGGGAGCAGGGAGGCCGTGCTCTGATCGACGTCGTAGCGATCGAGGTCGACGAATTCGAGGTTGTACTCGTCGGCGAGGAGGCGCACGGCCTCCGCATCGCTCATGACCGTGTCCATCGGCACGTGCCGAGCACAATTTGAACGACGGCGACACTCCGATTGCACGACACCGGCACTCCGGATCGTCAACGCCGGCGCTCAGGCAATTGCGCCGTGCTACCGTGACCGCCCGCATGGAGAACCGCCCGACGGGCTCGCGTCAGCGCTGGTCGGCGGGGGTTTCCCGATGACGCTCCTCGCCGGGACGGCCGGCGCCCTGACGCCGGCGGTGGCGCGCGCGGCGACGGCGGTGGTGGCCGGGGTGGTCGGGCTCGTCATCGGGTCCTTCCTCAACGTCGTCGTCTACCGCGTCCCCCGCCACCTGTCGGTCGTCACGCCGGGCTCGTTCTGCCCGAGCTGCGGCACGCCGGTGCGCCCCCTCGACAACGTGCCGGTGGTCTCGTGGCTGGCACTCGGGGGACGGTGCCGAAGCTGCAAGGCGCCCATCTCGCCTCGCTATCCCCTGGTCGAGGGCCTCACCGGAGCCCTCTTCGCCCTCGTCGCGGCCCTGGTCGGCCCCCACCTGACCGTGCCCGCGCTGTGCACGCTGGCGGCCACCTACGTGGCGGTCGTGGCCATCGACCTGGATGCCGAGCCGGTTCCGTATGCCGTGCCGTCGGTGGGCGCCGGCCTGGCCCTCGCCCTGTTCCTCCTCCCCGCCGCGGTCCATGGCACGTGGGCCAGCTTCGCCGCGGCCACGGCGGCCGGTGCGGTGGTGGCCGTGGCGGTCGCCCTCGGCCGGCGGCTCGCCGGGAGCGACTCGACGGGCGCCGCGGAGACGGGGGCCCTGGGCACGCTGATCCCCCTGGGCGTGCTCCTCGGGTGGCTGGGGCCGGGCGCCCCCTGGGCATCGGCGGCCGGCGCGGCCGGCACCGCCGTGGGTGCGCTGGCACTGGGGGCGGCACGCGGCGAGCGCGGCCGCCCGGCGTGGGCCCGGGTCATGCGCGCGTCGCCGTTGGCCAGCGCGCTGGGCGCGGCGATCGGCTTCGGTGTGGCCGCCGGCCTCGGCGCCCTCGGCGGCGCCTAGCCCTCGCCGGGCGCAGCGGTCAGGAGACGGCGGCCTCGACGTACCCGCGACCGGTCTGCACGATGCCCATGCGCTCGAGCATGACCTTCAGGTCGTGCGGGTTGCTGGCGGCGTTCATCGCCTCTCGCAGGTCGACCAGCCCGCTCTGGAGCAGGCGGGCCAGCGCCTGGTCGAAGGTCTGCATCCCGTAGTACTCGCCCTCCACCATGATCTGCTCGATCGCCGAGGTCTGGGTGGGATCGGTGATCGCCTGCTGGATGCGGCCGTTGACCACCATCACCTCGAGCGCGGGCACCCGGCCCATGCCGTCGGCGCGAGGCACCAGGCGCTGACAGATCGTGCCCCGCAGGGCCGCGGCGAGGCTGACGCGGATCTGCCCCTGCTGGTGCGGAGGGAAGAAGTCCACGATGCGGTTCACCGTCTCGGTGGCGTTGGTCGTGTGCAGGGTCGAGAAGACGAGGTGCCCGGTCTCCGCCGCGGTGAGCGCCGTGTAGACGGTCTCGGGATCCCGCATCTCGCCCACGAGGATCACGTCGGGGTCCTGTCGCAGCACGACCCGCATGGCGCTGGTGAAGCTCTCGGTGTCGAACCCCACCTCGCGCTGGTCGATGGCGGCCAGCTCGTCGCGGTGGAGGTACTCGACGGGGTCCTCGATGGTGATGATGTGGCACGGCCGCGTGCGGTTGATGTGGTCGATCATGGCCGCCAGGGTCGTGCTCTTGCCCGAGCCGGTGGGGCCCGTCACGAGCACGAGGCCGCGGTGCTCACCGGCCAGCGACCGCACCACGTCGGGGAGCCCGAGCTCCTCGATGCTGGAGGCGTGGGTGCGGACGCTGCGGATGGCGAGCGCCACCGAGCCGCGCTGGAAGAAGGCGTTCATGCGGAACCGGCCGAGGCCCTGGACGCTGTAGGCGAAGTCCGCCTCGTGTTTCTCCTCGAACGTCTGGCGCACGTTCGCGGGCATGATCTGCTCCGCGATGCGACGCGTGTCCTCGGCCGTGAGCGAGGGGTGGTCCTCGAGCGCCCGCAGCTGTCCGTTCACACGCACCCGGGGAGGTGCGCCCGCCTTGATGTGGAGGTCCGAGCCGTCGAGGTCCGCGAGGACGTGCAACAGCCGGTCCAGGTCGACCTGGTCCATTGGGCGTAGTGTACGAAATGCGATACCCAACAATCAACTCTTATTGTGACAACAGAAACACTCTTTGTGGTGAACGCCGTCGTCCCCGCTCCGGCGGAGCCCCATGACCGATCCCACGACCCCGCCTGACGCGCCTGCCCGCGCAGCCGCGGACGACCCCTTGTCGCTGACCCTGACCGGTGTCCACGTGCTGGCCGGGGAGGGCACCCCCGTCCCCGACGGCCAGGGCCCGAGTCCGGTCGGCGCCGGTGCCGGGACCGTCGAGGCCGAGGGTCAGGTCGTCGTCCCCGGCATCTCCCTGGTCCTCAACCAGATCGGGATCACGGTGCTCAAGCCGGACGGCGGTGTGGGCGCCGTCCTCCCCTGGAGCTCCCTCTCCTCGGTCTCGACGGTGGCCCGGTGGTCCACCCCGACCGGTGCACCGGCCCTGCTGGTGGAAGCCGTCACCGACAAGCGGACGCACCGGTTCCTGGTCCCGGCCGAGGATCCCGACGAGCTGCAGGCGATGATCGCCGAGGTGGTCGCGGCCCGGAGCAGCCGCCGTCCGAAACGCGGACGGCGCACCGCGGCCCTGGTGGCCCTGGCGGTGGTCGTCGCGGCCGGCATCACCCTGGCGCTCCTGTTGACGGTCGGCGGCCTCAAGCTCTGACCGAGTCTGACGGTGTGCCAGATCCCGCGCCCGTTTTCCCAGGTCGGCTGGTACGGCGGGTGGCCAAGCCATCACCAACAAATTCTTCGTAATGGAACCGCAACAATTCCGTGCCGCATTTGCAGCGTTTCGTGGGCATGATCGTTCCCATGGATCCCCTCGTCCTCGAGTCGTGCCACAGCACGTGGCTCTTCGATACGGAGCGCATGCGCTTCCGTCGGGTGCTGAAGGGCCTCGATCTGGACAGTCACCCGGCCTCCACCGGCTGGCGGCCCTACTTCGGGCTCGACATCGATCCCGTGTCGGAGTCCTTCGTGGTGCTGCTCAACGCCGAGGGCACCCGGCTGCTGCGCTCGTGGCGTCACGTGGAGCACTGCACCCAGTGCGGCGGCGAGGCCACCGGCGAGCTGTCCCTCGAGGATCTGCGCAGCGCGGCGCGCGCCTGATCCCTCGTCCGGCGCGGTCGGCCTCGGACGCGCCTGACCCCACCAGGTCCGTTTCGAATGCTTGCAGCGGCGCGCCTCGTCGCCGACTGAAGTGGGCGTCCGCGCGTGGGCGATGTTCGCCCACATTTGCGCAGGAGTTGGCCGACGAGTGGATCAAGAGACGGCGCGAACGAGCCGACACCTCACCCGTACGCGTACGGGGCTGACGAAGAGCGTGGAACTCGACGGCTACGATCGAAGTCGGCTCCCGCTGGTCGAACTCCGCCTGGCGGCCGGCAGGTCACAGGCGTGGGATTGCAGCACGGATCGAAGGGGTTGGGCCGAGCATGACGATCGAGGGCCGTCCTCCGGGTGACGATCAGTCCGATACCGATCTCGTTCGGTCGATGGCCGTGTCGTCGGCCGAGCTCTGGCACGAGATCCTCGAGCGGCTGACCCAGGTCCAGGAGAGCCAGGCGGCGCTCGCGCGCGCCATCTCCGAGCTGGGAACGATCATGCACAACGTCCTCAGCGGCGACCTGCCGGCCGCGCTGGCCGCCAACGCGCAGAACGCCCGGGCACCCCGCCATGCGCTGGGTGTCGCGGAGACCAAGGCGTCTCGGGACGTCGTCGATGCGCTGCTGGGACTCGACGAGCCGGCGACCGAGGTCGTCTCGGCCGACCTCGACGAGCCTGCGACGGCGACCGCGGAGGCCGAGCCGGGCCCCGTCGTGACGACGTCCCATCGGGTCACCCCACCGGTCGAGGCGCCCGCCGCCCCGGTGGCGACCGTGCCCGCGACGGGGACGGAGGTCCCGCCGGTACCCGACCGCCCGAGTCCCCCACCCGCGGTGTCGCCCGTCACGCCGCTCACACCGCCGGTCGCCACGCCGTTGGCCGCGGCCGCGTCGGCCGCCCCGGCCGCCGTGGCCGAGGCGACGGAAGCCGAGCGCCCGTCGTCGAACTTCGTCGTGGCCGACTTGTCACCGGAGGCACTCGACGCCTTCCTGATGGCGGAGTTCGGTGACGCCGCGGCGAAGGGCGCCCCCGTCCTGGTGGCCGACGCGTCGTCGAAGGACGACGTCCTGCTGGACGCGTTGCTCGGGGGTAGCGATTCGCCCAAGGCCACGACCGAGTCGTCGAAGACGCCCACCGCGGCCTCACCGCTGCCGTTCGCGCCACCGATGCCCGCGCCAGCCGCGTCGTCGGCCCCTACGCCGGCCACTGTTCCGGGTCCCGCGCACGTGCCCGCCCCTGCGCCGGCCCCGCGACCCGCACCCACGATCTCGTTCGCACCGCCTCCCCCGTCCGGCTCGGCGCCGGTCGCTCCGCCCGCGGCGCCCAAGACGCCCACGCCGGTTCCGTCCGTCGGGGACAAGTTCGCCGCCCCCGCACCCGCCGACGCCGTGCCGGCGGCACCCATGCCGGTACCGCCCCCGCCGGCCGTGCCGAAGTCGCCCGTGCCGGTGCCCCCGCCTGCGCCCATGGACAAGGTGCCCGCGCCGGTGACCACTCCGGTGCCCCCGCCTGCGCCCATGGGAGCGATGCCCGCCCCGGTGACCACACCGGTGCCCCCGGCCATGCCGAAGGCACCCGCGCCCGCGCCGGTGCCGCCGCCGCCCCCCATGGACAAGGTGCCCGCGCCGGTGCCGCCGCCGCCTCCGGCCATGCCGAAGGCACCCGCGCCCGCGCCGGTGCCGCCGCCGCCCCCCATGGACAAGGTGCCCGCGCCGGTGGCACCGCCGATGGGTGCACCCGTACCCCCGCCGACCGACACCCCGGTGCCCGCGCCGCCGCCGGCAGGCGTGGCTCCGATGGCACCACCGCCGCCGATGCCCACACCGGCATCGCCGTCCTCGGCTGCATCGATGGCCACCGAGATCCTCGCCCTGACGCCCCAGGCCTCCGCGCCCGACACCCCGAGCGAGCCCGAGGCACTGGTCGTGAGCGAGGACCTGAACGTCGGCGGCAAGTCGCGCAAGAAGCGCTTCCGCCTCCGCTGAGCACGCCGCACCGCCTGGCCGTGGCGGCCCGAGGGCCGCTCGGTCGTCAGGGCAGGGGCCGCCGCCAGACGCCCGAGCTCCCCCCGGTCTTCTCCCACAAGGCGAGCTCGCCCACGCTCATCGTCCGGTCGGACGACTTGCACATGTCGTAGACGGTCAGCGCCGCCACGGCACATGCCGTGAGCGCCTCCATCTCGACACCGGTCCGGTCCACCGTCTCGACTTGGGCTTCCACCTCGACGTAGTCGTCGCCGATGTTGAAGTTCACGTGCACCGTCCCCACCAGGAGCGGGTGGCACATCGGGATGAGCTCGGGTGTGCGCTTGGCAGCCTGGATGCCGGCGATCCGCGCCGTGCCGAGCACGTCGCCCTTGGTGATGGCATTGCTCGCTACCAGGGCCGTGGTCTCCGGGGCCATGATGACCCGGCACCGGGCGAGGGCCCGACGGTGCGTCGGCTCCTTGGGGGTGACGTCCACCATGCGGGCACCACCGAGCGGATCGAGGCGGGTCAGGCTGCGGTCGGACACCCCGCCAGTCTACGCATCCGCTCCCGATTCGGCCTCGGACCAGGGCTGCGGCCGCGAACGGCGGCGATCCCCGGTAGGATTGGCAGTCGGAGCTCGAGAGTGCCAACGACTCCGGGCGAGCCCGAAGTGCGGAAAGGCCCGAGCGGAAAGGCCCGAGCGGAAAGGACGGAGGCGGGACCACGATGCCGACGTACGAATACGCCTGCACGTCATGCGGCGATCACCTCGAGGTCGTCCAGTCCTTCCGCGACGACGCGCTGACGACCTGTCCCAGCTGCAGCGGCGCGCTGCGCAAGGTCTTCGGGTCGATCGGTGTGGTGTTCAAGGGCAGCGGCTTCTACAAGACCGACAGCCGGCCGGCCGCCAAGAGCGGGGCTTCCTCCGAGTCGAAGAGCACCGACTCGTCGTCGGCGCCCAAGGCCGACACCAAGGGATCGTCGTCGTCCGACAAGTCGTCCGACAAGTCGTCGGGATCGTCGGGGTCGTCGGGATCGTCGGGCGCCGGCAGCGGTTCGTCGAGCGCGGCGGCCTCCTAGGAACCCAGCGTCGCGGGCACGCCCGCCGGTCCTGGCGGTACGCCGGCACGCGCCGGGTGGAGCTACGACCCGCTCAGCGTCATCCCCTCGATGGCCAGCGTCTGGCCGGCGGCCACACCCGGCAACCACTCGAGGTCGGCCCCCACGTGGAGCACCGACAGGAGCATCCGCTGCATCGTCGACGCGATGGTCACCTCGCGTACGGGCTCGGCGAACAGGCCGTCACGCACCATGACGCCCTCGGCGCCCACCGAGAAGTCCCCGCTGATCGGGTTGACCCCCGAGTGCACGCCCGTGACCGACTGGACGTAGAGCGCGTCACCCACGTCGGCGAGGATCGCGGGCGCGTCGAGCGGCCCCGGCGACAGCACCAGGGCCCGGCAGCCCGCCACCGGCGTGGAGGCATAGCCGCCGCGCACGGCCGAGGCGGTGGACGTCGTCCCGGCGCGGCTGGCCGAGGTGGTGTCGAAGACGAATCCGCGAAGGACACCCTCCTCCACCAGGACGTTGCGCCGGCAGGCGAGCCCTTCGGCGTCGTGGGACGCGGCGCTCAAGGCCCGGGTGTCGGTGGGGTCGTCGACGATGGTCACCGACGGCACCGCGATCTTCTCGCCCAACCGGCCCGCGAACAGCGAACGGCCCTTGGTCACCGCCTCGCCGGACAGGGCAGACGCGACGATGGCGAGGAGCGTCGAGGTGACCCGGGGATCGAACACCACGGTCCTGCGACCCGAGCGCGCCTTGGTCGCGCCCAGCAGGCGCGTCGCCCGTTGCACCGCGTCCACCACGACCCGGTCGGGGTCGAGGTCGCCCGGGCCGCGCACGGCGCTGAAGCCGACCCCGGTATGGCTGTCGGCACCCTCGCCGGCGATGGCCGCCGCCGACATCGAGCACAGGGTGCGGCGCGTGGACGCCGCGATCCCGGTAGAGGAGGCGATGGCGGCCTCGCTGGCCATGTCGCCGTAGTCGGCCGAGGACACCTGCCGGATCCTCGGGTCTGCGGCCCGCACACGGCGCTCGAGGTCGAGTGCCATGCGGACCTTCTCCTCCACGGGCGTGGCCGCGAGCTCCTCGTCCCACACGTCGAGGTCGCAGGGCACGTGCCCGTCGGGGACGGCCAGGCGCACGTGTTCGTCGGGGGTCGCGAACCTGGCGTTGTCGCGCGCTTCGGCCAGGGTCTCGGCCATCACCGCCTGGTCGAGCGACCCCGCGTAGGCGAAGCCCTGCCGGCCCCCGTCCACGACGCGGATGCCCACGCCGGCGGAGGCCGCGGAGGACAGGGACTCGACCTCGCCGTCATAGGCGCGCACGTCGGTCTCCACGCCCCGCGACACGTACACCTCGAGCTCCTCGCTCCCCCGCGCCTGTGCCGCGACCCGGGTCGCCAGCTGGAGGAGGTCGTCTGGCCCGCCGGGGCGACGTGCCCCGTTACCGGACGCGTCAGGCACCGGTGGTCCCCCCGACGGTGACCCCGGTGATGCGCAACGTGGGCTGCCCGCAGCCGACGGGGACACTCTGGCCGTCCTTGCCGCACGTGCCGGGCGTCATGGCGAAGTCGTCGGCCACGGCGTCGATGCGGCGCAGCACCTCGGGCCCGTTGCCGATGAGATTGGCGTCGCGCAGTGGCTCGGTGATCCGGCCGTCCTCGATCAGATAGGCCTCGTTGGTCCCGAAGACGAAGTCGCCGGTGGTGGTGTTCACCTGGCCCCCGCCCAGCTTGGCCACGTACACCCCCGAGGGGGTCTGGGCCAGGATCTCGTCCGGGTCGTCGGTGCCGTTGATCAGGAACGTGTTGGTCATGCGCACCATCGGCAGGTGTCGGTAGCTCTGGCGCCGGCCGTTGCCCGACGAGACCCGCCCCTCCTTGCGGGCGCGCACGTAGTCCCACATGTAGTCGGTGAGCACGCCGTCCTCGACGAGCACGTTGCGCTGAGCCGGCCGGCCCTCGTCGTCGACCGCGAAGCTGCCCCACTGGGGTCCCACCGTCCCGTCGTCGACCAGCGTGACCAGCGGGCTCGCCACCAGGTTGCCGACCTGGCCCACGTACACGGACGAGTCCTTCACGATGTGGTCGGCCTCGAGCCCGTGCCCGCAGGCCTCGTGGAAGAGGATGCCGCCGCTGCCCGAGGCGAGCACCACGGGGACCTCGCCCGAGGGGGCCGGGCGCGCCGTGAGCTTCGACAGCGCGCGACGGGCCGCGACGGCTGCGAGCTCGCCGACGTCCACGGTATCGAAGAGCTCGAACCCGAGGGTGAGCGCCGTCGACTCGAACCCCGTCTGCATCCCTGCGTCGCCCACGGCCACACAGGTCACGGCGAAGCGGGTCCGGACCTGGTCGTCGGCGGCGAGCACGCCCTCGCTGTTCGCCACCAGCACCCGGCGCCGGGCGTCGCCGTAGGAGGCGGAGACCTGCGACACGGCGCCCCCCGCGGCGCGCGCCGCGTCGTCGGCCCGTCGGAGCAGCTCGATCTTGCGATCCTTGGACACCGTCTCGGGGGCGAGCGCGACCTCGTTGGGGCGCGGCGCGGACACCGGCTCGAGGGGAACCACGCGGGAGGCGCCGCCGGCACGCGCCACGGCGGCGGCGGCATCCGCTGCGGCCAGCAGGCCCGCCTCCGACAGGTCGGCGGTGTGGGCGTAGCCGGTGGTCTCGCCCACCACCACGCGCACGCCCGCCCCCCGGTCGCGTCCGGTGGAGAGCTCCTCGACCCGGCCGTCGTCGAGCACCGCGGCGGTCCCCCGACGGTCCTCGGCGAACACCTCGGCGAACTCGCCTCCACGTGCCAGGGCGGCCCCCAGGACGCGCTGGACGACGTCGGTCTCGATCAACGCCGCGTCGGCCACCGGACACTCCTCTCCCGACGGTACGGCTCCGCGCGACGAACCGTCGGGTCGGCCACCGGCGCCAGATTCAGTATCGTACCGCCGTGCCCCTCGACCCCGGCCGCAGCGCGCGGGCCACGTTGGTCGTCGGCGACGGGGACACCGCCGTCGCCTGGCGGTCCGGCGACGTCCACGTACTGGCCACGCCCCGGCTGGTGGCCCTGTGCGAGGAGGCGTGCTGCAGCGCGCTCGCCGGGGCGCTGCCCGCCGGCCACACCAGCGTCGGCGTGCGCGTCCAGTTCGACCACCTGGCCCCCGTGCGCGTGGGGTCGAGCGTCGACGCCGAGGCCACGCTCGAAAAGGTCGAGGGGCGACGCCTCACCTTCACCGTCTCGGCTACCGACGCCGCCGGCCTGGTCGGTGCCGGCCGGATGACCCGGGTCGTCGTCGAGGCGGACGCCTTCCTCGCCAAGGCGCGCTGAGCGCCGGGCCGGCGGTGGCCGAGGAGGAGACGCTCAGGCCGGTCGCCTGGACGTTCGGTGCCTTCGGCGGCTTCTGGGGCACGTGGGCGGTGGCCGCCGCCGACGTCCAGCATCGGTTGCACCTCTCCGACGGCGGCCTCGGGCTCATGCTCACCGGGTCGGTGGTGGCCGGCGGGGTGCTGGCCGCGGCGGTGGGGCAGGTGACCCATCGCGTGGGGACGGCGCGGGCCATGGCGACGGCGCTCGGCGCCTGGGGGCTGTGCGTGCTGGGGGCGGCGGTGGCACCGGGGGCCGCCGCCTTCTTCGCCGCCCTGGTGGCGGCGCTGGTGGTGGCCGGCACCGTGGACAGTGCCATGAACACGGCCGTGGCCATCGGCGCGCGGGGAGATCCCGCCACCATGGTCCGCTTCCACGCCCTGTTCAACGCGGGGGCGCTTGCCGGTGCCGCCCTCACCGGGATCCTGCTCGTGACCGGTTCCAGCTGGCAGCCCGCCTTCGCGGTCGAGGCGCTGGTGTGCCTCACGGTGGCGGTCGTGGCGCGACGCGCGCCGCTGCCGGGCGCACGACGGGGGCCGGGTGCGCCGGCGCACGGACAGCCGGCCCCGGGCGATGCCGCGCCCGGGCCACTGGGCTGGGGGGCGGTGCGCGCCCTGCACCTGCGGGCTCTGGCCGGCGTGTTCCTGGCCACGGCCCTGGTCGAAGGCGGGATCGACACCTGGGGGGTGCTCTACCTGCGGACCCGGCTCGGCGCGGGCGTGCTGCTCGGCGCCGGTGCCTACGCCACGGGACAGGCCATCGCCGTGGGGGTGCGCTGGTCCAGTGCCCGGCGGGTGGGACGAGCCGGCGCGCGCGCCGGCCTCGTCGTGGGGGCCGGCGTCGCCGCCGCGGGCCTGGCGCTGGAGGCGACCGCACCGTCCCCGGCGCCGGCCGGGCTGGGGCTGCTCGTGGCCATCGGGGGCATCGCGTTGTGCTGGCCGCTCGTCATGGCCGTGGTCTCGGCAGCCGGGGCCGTCCTCCACCCACGCGCGGCCGTCGGCGCGCCGGGCGGGGCGATCCCGGTCGTCGTGGGCACGTTCACCGCCATCGGCTATCTCGGCTGGGTGGCCGGCCCGGGCATCGTGGGCTGGGTGGCCGACGCCGCCGGCCTGCGCGCCGGATTCGCCCTGCTCTCGGTGGTCGCAGGGGCCGCCGCGGCGGTCCTGGTCGCCTCCACCGCCGCCGCGCCGGCGCGGTAGCGTGAGCGTGGTCCCGGTCGCCTCGCCCGGTTCCCGACTCCCACGACCCATGACCCTCGACGACATCCAGCGACCGTCCGACCTGCGATCACTGTCGTACCGGGAGCTCGAGGCGCTGGCGGCCGAGATCCGCACCCGCATCGTCGAGACCGTCACCGCCAACAGCGGCCATCTCGGCTCGAACCTGGGTGCCGTCGAGCTCACCCTCGCCCTGCACCGGGTCTTCAACTCCCCGACGGACCCCATCCTCTGGGACACCGGCCACCAGGCCTACGTGCACAAGCTGGTCACGGGCAGGGTGTCGCAGTTCGCCACCCTGCGCCAGCCCGGCGGCATGTCCGGCTACCCCTCGCGCGCCGAGTCGCCCCACGACTGGATCGAGAACAGCCACGCCTCCACCGCACTCAGCTACGCGCACGGCCTGGCCACCGCGTTCACCCTCACTGGCCAGCGCCACCGGCGTGTCGTGGCCGTGCTCGGTGACGGGTCGCTCACCGGCGGCATGGCCTACGAGGCGCTCAACAACCTCGGACACGCGGGGTCACGCGTCGTCATCGTGCTCAACGACAACGGGCGCTCGTACGCGCCGACCATCACCAAGCTGTCGTCGGGCCTGACGTACCTCCGGCTCAACCCCTCCTACGTGCACGCCCGCGAGCGCGCCCGCCTGGCATTGCGCGACATCCCCGGTGTGGGCCGCTTCGCCTACTCCAGCGTCCACGGCCTCACCAGCGCCCTGCGCGAGATCGTGACGCCGCACCGGTTCTTCGAGGCCCTGGGCGTGCGCTACGCGGGCCCGATCGACGGCCACGACATCGCCGGTCTGGAGCAGGCGCTCGCCAACGCGACCGAATGGGACGGGCCCATCGTCGTCCACGTCCTCACCCAGAAGGGCCGCGGCTACGCCCCGGCCGAGCAAGACGACATCCAGCGCCTGCACGACTTCAAGGTGCAGCCCACGACGGAGGCGCCCGAACGGGGCACGGCGCCGGCCACGTACACCGAGGCCTTCACCCGGGCGTTGCTGGCGGAAGCCGAGCGCGACCGGCGGATCGTGGCCATCACGGCGGCCATGCCGGGCCCGACCGGGCTGTTGCCCTTCGAGTCGGCGTATCCCGACCGGTTCCTCGACGTGGGCATCGCCGAGCAGCACGCGGTGACGGCGGCGGCGGGGATGGCCATGGGCGGGCTGCGGCCCGTGGTCGCCGTCTACTCCACCTTCTTCACCAGGGCGTTCGACCAGGCGAACCTCGATGTCGGGCTGCACCGGCTCCCCGTGGTCTTCGTGCTCGACCGGGCGGGCATCACCGGCGACGACGGCCCGAGCCACCACGGGGTGCTCGACCTGCCGCTCACCTTGTCCATCCCCGGCATGACGGTCTTCGCCCCCTCCTCCGCGCAGGACGTGCCCGTCATGCTGGCCGAGGCGCTGTCGCTCGAGGGCCCGTCGGTGATCCGGTTCCCGAAGACCCCTGCGCGCCAGGCCGCCCCCGGGTCGGTCGGCGCCGGTCGCAGCGCCCGCCTGGTGCGTCGCGGCGACGGCTCGGTGTGCCTGCTTGCCGTGGGCAAGCTGGTTGAGGCGGCCGAGGAGGCCGCCGCCAAGCTGGCCGCCGAGGGCGTCGAGGCCACCGTCTGGGACGTGCGCATCGTGTCGCCGCCGGACGCCGCCATGCTCCAGGACGCGGCCGCCCACGAGCTGGTGGTGACCGTCGAGGACGGAATCCGGGTGGGTGGCGCGGGCAGCTTCCTGGTCGACGCCATGGTGGGGCTGCGGGGGCTCGAGCGCCCGGTCCCCCCCGTTCGGGTGCTCGGCGTGCCCCGCGCCTACATCCCCCAGGGCAAGCCCGACACGATCCTCTCCGAGCTGGGCCTCGACGGCCCGGGCATCGCGCAGTCGATCACCGAGGCCCTCGCCGTGGAGCGGGACCGCCTGCGCCTCCCGTAGGAAGCGGGGCGAGACCCGTGGGGCGCCACAGGGCTCGCCCATGAACCGAAACTTGTTCTAGTTTGGGCCCGATGGAGTTCAACCTCGCCGACCTCTTCGAGGCCGCGGCCGACGCCTTTCCCGAACGGGAGTACCTGGTGGCCGAGGGCCGCCGGCTCACCTACGGGCAGATGGACGAGCGCGCCAACCGCCTCGCCCACCATCTGGCCGCCCAGGGCGTCGGGCCCGGCGACCACGTGGGCATCTACGCCCTCAACAGCGTCGAGTGGGTCGAGACGGCCTGGGCCGTCTTCAAGCTGCGGGCCGTCTGGGTCAACATCAACTACCGCTACGTCGAGGACGAGCTGAGATACCTCTTCGCCAACGCCGACCTCAAGGCCCTGGTCCACCAGCGCCAGTTCTCCCCCCACGTGGCCACGCTGCTCCCGGAGCTGCCCGGGCTCCGCCACGTCGTGGTCATCGACGACGACAGTCAGGAGCCCGATCCGCGACACGACGCCGTGGCCTTCGAGGATGCAATGGCGTCCGGCTCCCCCGCCCGCGACTTCCCGGCCCGCTCCGGCACCGACCTCTACATCCTCTACACGGGCGGCACCACGGGGCTCCCCAAGGGGGTCGTCTGGCACCACCAGGACGTCTTCTACGCGCTCGGTGGCGGCATCGACGCGCTGACGCGCCAGCGGGTCGAGCGACCGGAGCAGATGGTGGAGAAGGGTCTGGCCATGGGGGGCGCCATCACCTTCCTCCCCATCGCCCCCCTCATGCACGGGGCCACCCAGTGGGCTGTGATGGGCCAGAGCTTCGTCGGCAACCGGATCGTCCTCGTGCCCAAGTTCGAGCCCCACGAGGTGTGGAGCCTGATCGAGCGCGAGCGGGTGAACATGATGATGATCACGGGCGACGCCATGGGCAAGCCCCTGATCGAGGCGCTCGACGAGCCCGGCGTGCACTACGACCTGTCGTCGCTCTTCGGTCTGACCTCCACGGCCGCCCTGTTCTCGCCGGCCGTCAAGGACGAGTTCTTCCGTCACTTCCCCGACCTGATCATGACGGACGCCATCGGGTCGTCGGAGTCCGGGAACAACGGGCTGTCGATGGTCCAGCGGGGGTCGACGGCCATGAAGAGCGGCCCCACCGTCGTCTCCCTCGGCGACACCGTCGTCTTCGACGAGGACCTCGAGCCGGTGAAGCCCGGATCGGGCGTGATCGGCAAGATCGCGCGGTCCGGGGACATCCCGGTGGGCTACTACAACGACCCGATGAAGACCGCCGAGGTCTTCATCGAGGTGGAGGGCACCCGCTACGTGATGCCCGGCGACTTCGCCACCGTGGAGGCCGACGGGTCGATCACCCTGCTCGGCCGCGGGTCGATCTGCATCAACTCGGGCGGCGAGAAGATCTTCCCCGAGGAGGTCGAGGCCGTGGTGCGCTCCCACCCGGCGGTCATGGACGCCATCGTGGTGGGCGCGCCCGACGAGCGGTGGGGTCAGCGGGTGGCCGCCATCGTCGAGCCTCGCAGCGGCGTCGACGCCCCGGACCTCGAGGCGGTCCAGGAGCACTGCCGCTCCCACATCGCCGGCTACAAGGTCCCGCGCCAGCTCCACGTGGTGGACCGCATCGAGCGGGCACCGAGCGGGAAGCCCGACTACCGGTGGGCCAACGCCGTGGTCACGGACGCACCCGCCGGCGGCTGAGCGCCTCCACCCGTCGCCGGGGCCCTCGACCGGCCCCGGGTACGCTCCCACCCGTGGCCATCGACCTCGACGAGCTCGTCGCCGTGGGCCGCGCCGCCGTCGTCACCATGGAGCTCCAGCGAGGGGTGGTCGGGGACCTCTCGAGCTTCCCCGCGCTGGCCGACGCCGTGCGCCAGGGTCAGGTCGTCGAGCACGCGGCGCGCCTGGTCGGCGCGGCACGCCGGGCAGCGGTGCCCGTGGTGCACTGCACGGCCGGCTTCCGGGCCGACCGGCTCGGCTCCAAGGCGTCCGCGCCGCTCATCACGGCGATGCTCCGGCGCCCCGAGCACCTGCTGGAGGGCACCCCGGCGGTCGAGCTGGTCCCCGAGCTCGGCCCCGAGGACGGCGACCTGGTCTCGCACCGCCGCCACGGGGTCTCCCCCTTCGTCGGGACCTCCTTGGACGCCACCCTGCGGTCCCTGGGAGTCGAGACGGTCGTCGCCGCCGGCGTGTCGCTCAACCTCGGCATCATCGGCTTGGCGGTGGAAGCGGTGAACTTCGGGTACCACGTGGTCGTCGCCACCGATGCGGTGGCCGGGATCCCGCCCGACTACGCGCAGGCCGTACTCGAGCACACGTTGGCGCTGGTGGCGACCCTGGCGGACGTCGACCGCATCACCGCCGCCTGGGTGGTGTGACCGAGACGAAAGGGGCGAGCCGATGCTGTTCCTGCACGAGGTCCACCAGGTGCGGGGCCGCGCCGAGGAGGAATTCGAGGCCGCCTACCGCGACACCTGGATGCCGGTGCTGGCCGAGGGCGACGACGCGCGCCTGCTGTGGTTCCTCCGCCATGCGCACGGCACGGGGCCGGCGTACCACTTCGTCACCATCACGGCCCTGCGCGACGGCGCCGCCTGGGAGCGGCTGTCCACGCGGACCCACGAGGGCGACCTGGCCGACTGGGCCCGGCGCCTCGACGAGCTTCGTCACGACACCCGGGCCAAGCTCCTGTTCCCGGTGCCCTGGTCACCGATGCGGGAGGTCGACTTCGGCACCGTGCCGAGCGCACCGGCGGATCACGAGCTCTCCGTCTACATGGAGGACACGGGGTGGCCGCACGCGGCGGTCGAGGACTACACGGCCTTCTGGGAGAAGTCGTACTTCGAGCCCATGCGGGCGCACGCCGGGGGCCTGCTCGACATCCAGGCCGTCTTTCGCGTGGCGCTGGGGACGGGTCGGCGCAAGGAGGCGATCCTCATGCAGAAGGTGACCGACCACCAGGGACTCCTGCGGCTGCTCACCACCGACGTGCCCGAGGCGTTCCGCGCGCCGGGCACCTTCATGCACGAGGCCCTTGCCTACCGCGACCGCTGGGAGAGCAAGCTGCTGCGCACCAGCACCTGGTCGCCCCTGTACTGACACCGCCCCGCCGACGGTCGAGGCGCCGCCCAGGGGGGTCGCGGGCGGCCCGCCGCTCAGTGACCGATCTGGGCCTGGCGCTGGCGGGTCGTCGAGTGGACGGGGTCCTTGTCGAACTGGGGCAGCACGTGCTTGCCGAAGGTGGCCACGGCCTCCTCGCAGATCTCGATGGGCATGGCGGAGGAGAGCATGCCGAAGGCGAGCTGGTCGGCCCCCGTGTCGGCGAAGCGTTGGACGGCCCGGGTGACCTCCTCGGGGTCGCCGACCGCGATGAGACCCTTGTCGATGGCTCCGTCGATCATCTGGGGCGTCTGCTCGGGGATGAGCTCGGGCCACACCGGGATGCCGGCGGGACGGGGGAAGGTGTCGAGGTACCGGAACACCAGGCTCGAGTGGTAGGCCTGGTCGATGTTGCGCACGACGTCCCGGGCCCGGCCGCCGTCCTCCAGGCAGAGCATCTGGGTGGTGATCATGACGTTGTTGTTCACGTACTCGCCGACAGGGTCGCAGTTCTCGATCGTCTTCTTGTAGCCCTCGATGAGCGGCGTGAACTGCTCGGGCTTGCCGAAGGCGAAGCAGAGGACCCCGAGGCCCTGCTGGGCCGCGAGCTCGAAGGTGCTGGGGCTGCCGGCCGCCACCCACAACGGCGGGTGCGGGTCGGTGTAGGGCTTGGGCAGCACGTTGCGCTCGGGCATGGAGAAGAACTTGCCCTCGAAGGAATAGGGCTCGTCCCGGAACATGCGCACGATCTGCGGCAGGGTCTCGGCCACCATCTCCCGGGTGAGCTCGGGGTCCTCGATGCCGAAGCCACGCTGCTCGGTGGTCGACGACCCCCGGCCGACGCCGAATTCGATGCGCCCGTTGGAGAGGTGGTCGAGCATGGCCACCTTCTCGGCCACCCGGGCGGGGTGGTTCACCGGGGGCGTGATGTTGAAGATGCCCGACCCGATGTGGATGTTCTCGGTCTGCGCGGCGGCGAAGCCCATGAACGCCTCGCTGGCCGAGAGGTGGGAGTACTCGGTGAGGAAGTGGTGCTCCGTCGCCCAGGTGTACTTGAATCCGGCGGCGTCGGCGGCCCGGATGAAGGCCAGCTCGTCCAGGAGGCGGTCGTGCTCGGACCGGGCACCGTGCGCCTCCCGGTACTTGGGAGTGATGCACATGCCGTTGAAGATCCCGAACTCCATGGGGGAGGCTCCTCTCGCTCGGGGGGCGACGGTACCATCTTGCCCGCAAAAATGCAACGTGTTCCAATAATTCCAGACGGGGTCCGGGGGGCGGACGACGGATGGCCGCCGGGACGAACGCCCTGGAAGGAGGCATGAACGACATGGAAACGATGGCCGATCTCCTCGCCGCCCGGGCGGACGACGCCGGTGTCGGCCTGGTCGCCGACGGGGCGCGCCTCAACTGGCGGGAGGTGGTCGCTGCCGGCGCGGCCCGGGCCGCGTGGCTCGACGAGCTCCGGGCCCCGGGCCCGTTCCACGTCGCGGTGCTCCTCGACAACGTGCCCGAGTTCGCCCTGTGGCTCGGGGCCTGTGCCATGGCCGGGGCCGTCGTCGTGGGCGCCAACCCGACCCACCGCGGCCCGGACCTGGCGCGGGACCTGGCCCACACGCGCTGTCAGCTGCTCGTGACCGACCGCACCCACCTCCCCCTGGTGGCGGGGCTCGACCTCGGCGAGGGCATCGGCACCGTCGCTCCCGACGGGCCCCGCGTCCTCGTGGTCGACGAGCCTGGCTTCGCCGTGACCGTCGGCGCGCACCAGGGGGCCCCCGTCCCCGATCCCCGGGCACGCGGGATCGAGCCCGACACGCTCGGCTACCTGGTGTTCACCTCCGGCACCTCGGGCGCGCCCAAGGCGTGCCGCTGCACGCAGGGACGCCTGGCCCGCATATCGGTGATCGTGGCGCAGATGTTCGAGCTCACCCCGGCCGACACGTGCTACGTGGCGATGCCGCTGTTCCACTCCAACGCGTTGATGGCCGGCTGGGGCCCCGCCGTCGCCGGCGGCTGCACCGTCGCCCTCCCCACCGGCGGCCGCTTCTCGGCATCGGGGTTCCTCCCCGACGTGCGCCGACACGGCGTCAGCTACTTCAACTACGTGGGCAAGCCCCTCTCCTACGTCCTCGCCACTCCAGAGCGCGAGGACGATGCGCAGAATCCCCTGCGCCTCGTCTTCGGCAACGAGGGCGCCGAGCGCGACGTCGCCCGCTTCGGGGAGCGATTCGGCTGCAGCGTCATCGACAGCTACGGGTCCACCGAGGGGGCTGCGGTGGTCCAGCGCACGCCCGACACCCCCCACGGCGCCCTGGGACGGGCCCCGGAGGGCACGCTCGTCGTCGACCCCGAGACCGGCGAGGAGTGCGTGCGCGCCCGCTTCGACCACCAGGGGCGTCTCGAGAACGCGCACGAGTGCATCGGCGAGCTGGTCTCCACGACCGGGGGCGCGGGCTTCGAGGGCTACTGGGACAACGAGGAGGCCGAGCGGACGCGGCTTCGCAACGGGTGGTACTGGACCGGCGACCTGGCGTATCGCGACGAGGCCGGGTTCTTCTACTTCGCCGGGCGGACCGACGACTGGCTGCGCGTCGACGGCGAGAATTTCGCCGCGGCGCCCGTCGCCCGCATCCTCGAGCGTCATCCCGACGTGGTCCTGGCCGCGGTCTACGGGGTGCCGGACCCCGCCGTGGGCGACCAGGTGATGGCGGCGCTCGAGCTGCGGCCGGGCGCGGCCTTCGACGCCGACGAGCTCACGCGGTTCCTGGGGGCCCAGCCCGATCTCGGCACCAAATGGGCGCCGCGCTTCGTGCGCGTCTGCGAGGCCCTGCCCACCACCGCCACCAGCAAGGTGCTCGTCCGGACTCTTCGCGCGGAGCGGTGGAACTGCGACGACCCGGTGTGGTGGCGGGCGGAGCGAGGTGCCGCCTACCGCCGCCTCGAGCGGTCGGACGCCGCGGCCCTGGAGGAGGCGCTGGCCCGCCGGTGAGCGGCTCGCCGGGCACCGTGCGCTTCCTCGTGCGCGTCCATCCCGGGGCGGCGCGCGACTCGGTCGGCGGCACCAGCGGCCCCGAGGACGAGCCGGCGCTGGTGGTGCGGGTGCGGGCCCCGGCGGCGGACGGACGGGCCAACGCGGCCGCCATCGCCGTTCTGGCGGCCGCGCTCGGGGTGCGCAAGGTCGACGTCCGCATCGTGCGCGGTCGTTCCAGCCGCACCAAGCTCGTCGAGGCGGACCATGTCGACCGGGCCAGGCTCGACGAGCTGCGGGCCACGTGAATCGCGCCGGGTCGTCCCGGTCCGTGCCCGACTCCATGTGGTGGGCGCCGGCTCGCTAGGGTGCCCCGCCATGCGACGCCTTCTCCTCCCCGTCATGGCCGCGGCCTTCGCCCTGGGCCTGGCCGCCTGCAGCTCCACCAGCAGCTCCTCCGCCGCCACCGGCTCGAGCACCGGGACGAGCGGCGGTGCCTCCGTGCCGGCGGTCGCCAACGCCACCAACCTGCAGGTCGCGCCCGTCGTCAGCGCCGGCACACCGCCGGCACCCACGTCGCTCGTGACCAAGGACCTCGTCGTGGGGACCGGGACCACGGCCGCTGCGAGCAACACCGTGGTCGTCCAGTACGTGGGGGCCAACTACGCCAACGGGCAGACATTCGACTCGAGCTGGGTCCGGGGCTCGCCCGCCACGTTCCCCTTGAGCGGCGTGATCCCCGGGTTCGCGCAAGGCATCGTGGGGATGAAGATCGGCGGACGACGCGAGATCGTGATCCCCCCGGCCGAGGGCTACGGCGCCAGCGGGCAGCCACCGGCGGTCGGGCCGAACGAGACCCTGGTGTTCGTGGTCGACCTCGTGGGCGTCCAGTAGCGAGGGGTCGGCCGGCACCGTCGGTAGCCTCGGGCCCATGGACGACCGCTGGGCCCGGCTCGTGTTCGCCACGACCGTGGCCGTCGTCGTGGCCGGGATCGCCATCGCGGTGGTCGTGGCCGCCCAGGCGGCCACCCCGGGCCATTTCCACGGCGCGGCCCGGGCCCTCAACGTCTTCGCCTTCTTCACGGTGTGGTCGAACGTCGTCGTCGGCGTCACCACGGCCCTGCTGGCCGTCGATCTCGACCGAGGGTCGACGGCCTTCGCCACGCTGCGGCTGATCGGCGTCGCCGCCATCGCCGTCACCGGTGTGGTGTACCACCTCTTCCTCGCCGCACCGCTGCAGGGCTGGCTCGCCGTGTCGGACCAGCTGCTGCACACGGTGACCCCGATCCTGGCGGTCGGGGGCTGGCTGCTGTTCGGCCCGCGGGGCAGGGTCTCTCCCCGCGTCGTGTGGCTGAGCATGCTCTTCCCGCTCACCTGGTTCGCCCTCACGCTCCTGCGGGGCGCGGCGATCCACTGGTATCCCTACGCCTTCATCGACGTGACCACCAAGGGCTACGCCAAGGCCGTCACCAACGCGCTCTTCGTGGGCCTGCTCTTCCTCGGGGCCGCCGCGGGGGCCTCGGCCCTCGACCCGCGGCTGGCCCGGCGCGCCGAGCAGGGTGCCGATGGCTGACACCTACACCCACGGGCACCACGACTCGGTGCTGCGCAGCCACCGCTGGCGCACGGCCGAGAACTCGGCCGCGTACCTGCTCGCCCACCTGCGCGCCGGGCAGGACCTCCTCGACGTCGGATGCGGGCCCGGCACGATCACCGTCGACCTGGCGACGCGCGTGCGACCCGGTCGCGTGGTCGGGGTCGACCGCGCCGAGCCGGTGCTGGCCGAGGCCCGGGGCCGCATCGGCGCCGGCGACGGCCGGGTGCGATTCGCCGTGGGCGACGTGTACGCCCTCGAATTCGGCGACGCCAGCTTCGACGTGGTCCACGCCCACCAGGTCCTCCAGCACCTGACCGACCCGGTCGCCGCCATCCGCGAGATGGCCCGCGTGCTGCGGCCCGGCGGGGTGCTCGCGGCGCGCGACAGCGACTACGGGGGCTTCGTGTGGGCCCCCGGCGACGAGCGGCTGGACCGCTGGATGGCGCTCTACCACGACGTGACGGCGCACAACGGTGCCCAGGCCGACGCCGGCCGGCACCTGCTCGGCTGGGCGCAGCAGGCGGGGTGCCGGGACGTGGCGGCCACCAGCTCCACCTGGACCTTCGCCGACCCTCCGAGCCGCCGGTGGTGGGCCGACCTGTGGGCGGAGCGGGTGCAGCGCTCCGACTTCGCCTCCCAGGCGCTCGAATACGGGATGAGCGACCCCGGCGAGCTGGCATCGATCGCCGATGCCTGGCGGCGCTGGGCAGCGGCACCCGACGGCGTCTTCGTGGTCACCCACGGCGAGATCATCGCCAGGCCGGGCCCGGAGGGCCGCGTCCGGGATGTCTGAGGCGGTGACCGGGGACAGCACCCGGGCCCTGCCCGACACGCTCCCGCGGACCGTGCGCCTGGAGTTCGGGCGCGCCTTCCACCCTCCCTACGAGGCGCCCGTCGTCGTGGCCGTGAACGGTGTGCTGATGTGCGCGTGCTGGTTCCTGCTCCCGCCGCACTGGAAGAACGCCCTGTTCTCCCTGCACGGCAGCCTCGCCTTCGCCATGGTGCTCGCCGGGTGGATGTTCTCGGACGTCCCCGCCACCAACCTGCTCGGCGCGGACGCGGCGCGTACGGCCGACGCACTCGACGACCCGGTGGTGTTCCGCCGGCTCATGTACGCCAAGAACGTCGTGCTGTGGGTACTCGTCGCGCCGCTGTGCAGCGTCATCGCCGTGGGCATCGGCGTCGCCGCGCACGACTACGTCGCCATGATCCTCTCCATCCTGGCGATCTGCGTCATGCCCTTCGGCACGCTGGCCCTGTCCGCCTGGTTGGGGATCTGGTTCCCCTACCACCCCATCCCGATCTCGCTGCGCTGGCGCCGGCGCTCCCCGTGGCGCCACATGATCGTGCGCTGGTGCACGCTCATCCTCACGCCCTACGGCCTGGTCCCCGTGCTCTCCGTCGCCTTCCTCGTGCCGTCGCTGCTCCTGTGGTCGGCCTTCGCCCAGCACGGGCTCGACGGCAAGCTCTCGGACGCGGAGTTCGCGTGGGGCATCCTCGTGGCCTGCGGCCTGTCGATGCTCGGCACGATCGCCGGCCACCGCATGAGCTGGCGCTTCGCCCGGCGCCGGCGGACCGCTCTGGCCGCCTATCTCGCCGACCCGACACGCGGATAGCCGCGGCCCGGCCGGCCTCCACCACGAGCGCCGGGCTCGCGTGGAGCAGCTACTGAGGGGCCGGTCCCGGGCCGGCCGGGGAGGCGACGCCGCGCAGGAAGCCGAGCACGGCGGCGTTCCAGGCCGGGGCGTCCTCGAAGTACGGCGAGTGCCCCGTGCCGGCCAGCACGGTGAAGGTCGCGCCGGGTATGGCCGACGCGACCAGCCGCATCGCCTCGGGCGGGCACAACCGGTCGTCCTCCCCGACGACGAGGTGCACCGGCATGGCCAGCGACGCGACCTGCTCGGGGCTGAAGCGCATGGTGCCGAGCATGGCGAACACCTCGACGTCGGGCGGCTTGTCGCCCATGGACGAGATCAACTGGTAGAGCACGGCGCGCTCGGGGTCGGCCTCGGCGAACGCGTCGCCGAGGGCCACGTGTCGGCCGAGTGCCGCCATGTCGAGGTGCGCGAGCACACCGGCCACGCTCGCCGTGGTGATCGCCTGCACCTCGGGCGTCCACGCACCGGCGATCGTGTCGGTGAGCGTCAGCGAGAGGAGCCGCTCGGGGGCGCGCAGGGCGAGCCCCATCGCCACCCAGCCGCCCATCGACTGGCCGACCACATGGGCACGGTCGTGGCCGAGGTGGTCGAGCAGCGCGGCGAGGTCGTCGACGGCCACCTCGGGGCCGAAGCGCCCGGTACGCCGGGTGGAATTGCCGAACCCGCGTTGGTCCCAGGTGACCACCTCGAATTCGGCACCGAGCACCGCCACCTGCTGCCACCACGACGCATGGTTCCCGCCGAGGCCGTGGCACAGGACGAGCGGCGCACCCGTGCCGACGACCTCGTAGTAGACGTGCTCACCGCCGCTGTCGACGACGCCCGTCGACCTCCTGGTCCCACGGCCCTCCGGCATCGACGCATTGTGCCCGGTGCGGCCGCCGGCGGCGAGCGTCAGTGGCTCAGCGGTCGGCGCCGAGGACGAGCCCGCTGGTGGGCACGCCGGTCCCGGCGGTGACCACCACGTGCGCCACGTCGTCGGGCTGGTTGACCGACGTCCCCCGCACCAGGCGCACGCCCTCGGCGATCCCGTTCATACCGTGCAGATAGGCCTCGCCGAGCTGGCCCCCGTGGGTGTTGGTGGGGAGCCGGCCGCCGAGCTCGAGGTGCCCGTCGCGGACGAACTCCTTGGCCTCGCCGAAGTCGCAGAAGCCGAGCTCCTCGAGCTGGCAGAGCACGAAGGGCGTGAAGTGGTCGTAGAGGATGGCCGCCTGGATGTCCGCCGGTCCGAGGCCGGACGTGTCCCACAGCTGGCGGGCGACGACGCCCATCTCGGGGAGCCGGGACATGTCGTCTCGGTAGTACGACGTCATCATGTCCTGCTGGTCGCCCGACCCCTGTGCCGCGGCCGAGATGACCGCCGGGGGCTTCGCCAGGTCGCGCGCCCGCTCAAGGGAGGTGACCACCAGCGCCTGGCCGCCGTCGGTCTCCTGGCAGCAGTCGAGGAGGCGCAGGGGCTCCACGATCCAGCGCGACGCCTGGTGGTCCTCGAGGGTGATGGGCTTGCCGTAGAACCAGGCCGCCGGGTTGGTCGCCGCGTGCTTGCGGTCGGCCACCGCCACCCGGCCGAAGTCCTCGGTGGTGGCCCCGGTCACGTGCAGGTAGCGCTGGCCGAACATGGCGACCCATGACGCCGGGGTGAGCAGGCCGTGCGGCGCATACCAGGAGAACTGCGCCATCTCGGCGTTGGCGACCGGGACGCGGCCCTGCACGCCGGTGCCGAAGCGGTTGCCCGAGCGCTCGTTGAACGCCCGGTAGCACACCACCACGTCGGCCACGCCGCTGGCGACGGCCATCGCCGCCTGGTGCACCGTGCCGCACGCGGCCCCACCGCCGTAGTGGATGCGACTGAAGAAGGTGAGGTCGCCCATCCCCAGGCTGCGCGCCACCTCGATCTCGGGGTTCGTGTCGGCGCTGAAGGTGACGAGCCCGTCCACCTCGTCGGGCCGGATGCCGGCGTCGTCCAGGGCGGAGGCGACGGCCTCCACCGCCAGGCGCAGCTCGCTGCGCCCGGAGTCCTTCGAGAACTCCGTCGCCCCGATGCCGGCGACGGCCGTGGTGCCGGCGAACGCGTGTCGGCGTCCCGTGCTCACGGCAGCGCCACCCGGACGGTGCCCGTGACATGGTCCCCGCGGCTGTTGGCCCCGCGCACCGACAGCACGGCGATCCCCGCCGCGCCGTCCGCCTCCCCCGGCTCGCCCGGCTCCTTGCCGGTCACCGATCCGGTCAGGACCATGGTGTCCCCCGGGTAGTTGGGCACCCCCAAGCGGATCGACACGGCGGTGATGCGCGCGCCGGGGCCGGCCCAGTCCGTGACGAAGCGTCCGACGAACCCGTTGGTGGTGAGGATGTTCATGAAGATGTCGGGCGAGCCGCGCTCGACGGCCAGCGCGGGGTCGTGGTGCACGTCCTGGTAGTCGCGCGACGCGATGGCGGTGGCCACGATGACGGTGCGTGTGAGGGGCACCTCCAGCGGGCCGAGCGCGTCGCCCGTCTCGACCTCGTCCAATCTTCGCGTCGTCGAGACGGTGCTCATGCGCCGGACCTCGACCCCACCGCGGGACGGCCCAGCTCGGCCGCGACGATCCGGCCCAGCCGGGCCAGCTGCGCGCTCGGCGCCTCGAGCATGAGCTCGATCTGCTTGCCCCAGAGGAAGTAGCGATGGATCGGGTACTCGATGTCCGCGCCCACCCCGCCGTGGAGGTGCTGGGTGGCATGGACGACGCGCTGGCCCGCCTCCGACGCCCACCACTTGGCCACGGTCACCGCCTCGGCGCTGGAGCGGCCCGTGTCGATGCGCCACGCGGCCTGCCAGAGCGTGACCCGGATGGCCTCCGTGTCGATGAAGGCGTCGGCGGCGCGCAGCATGGTCGCCTGGAACGACGACAGCGGGCGGCCGAACTGATGGCGCTCGTTCACGTACGCGGCGGTCCGGCGCAACGCGGCCTCGGTCACCCCCAGCTGGATGGCGCACAGGCCGACCAGTGCCCGCTCGACCATCCACTCCACCGCAGCCGCGCCCTCGTTCGGCGCCACCACCACGTCCTCCGGTGCCAGCGCATATGAGTCGAGGTGGAGGTGCGGGTGGACCTGGCGATCCGTCGTCACCGCCCGCTCGAGACGCGCGCCGGGACCCGACGGGTCGACGAGCGCCACCACCACCCCGTCGCCGGCCGCTGCCGGCACCAGGACGCGCGACGCCAGGTGCGCCTGGGGCACGGCGAAGGCGGTGCCCGACAGACGCCAGCCCCCGCCGTCGGGCGAGGCGGCGACCACCGGGCGTCGCTGCGGGCTGGCCGCGGCCTCGGTGAGCGCCGCGCTGAGGCGGACCTCCCCCGCCACCACACCGGGCAGCCAGCGGCTGCGCAGGTCCGCCGACCCGAAGGCGGCCAGCGGCAGCGCCCCGAGGACGGTGGTGGCCCACAGGGGGATGGGGGCCACGTGCCGTCCCTGCTGCTCGAGCACCAGGGCGAGCTCGGTGATGCCGAGGCCCGACCCCCCGTCGGCCTCGGGCACGGCCACCCCCAGCAGGTTGGCGCGCGCCAGCGCGGCCCACAGCTCGGCGTCGAAGCGGTCGCCGTCGCGCTCGGCCTCGGCCACCCGCTCGGTGGTGGCCAGGCCCGCGAACACGCCCGCCGCGGCCTCGGCCACCGCGTCCTGCTCCTCGGTGAAGGTGAAGTCCATCAGGCGCCTCCGGAGCCGGCCGCCGGCCGGAACATGGCCAGGGACAGCTCGGGGTCGACCGCCTGGATCTCGAGCACGACGGGCATGTCGATGTGGACGTCCACCGGGTCGACCCCCACGAGGTCGGCCACCAGTCGGGTGCCCTCCTCGAGCTCGACCACCGCGATGGCCAGGGGGTAGTCGAAGGACGGGATCTGGGGGTGATGGACGACCACGAAGCTGAAGACCCTCCCGCGTCCGGCCGACTCGACCGTGTCCCACTCCAGCGACCGGCACGACGCGCAGGCTGGGCGTGGGGGGTGGCGCAGGGTCCCGCAGGCCGCGCAGCGCTGGATCAGCAGCTTCCCCGCCGCCAGGCCCTCGAAGAAGAAGGCGATGTCCCGCGTGATCGCCGGGCGGGGCCGGGGCACCCGGGGCGGCGCGTCCGCTGCCCGCGGGCGCGGCCGGAAGCGGAGGATGCGGAAGCGCATGGTGGCCACGGGCGCGCCGCTCGCATCGGTGAAGTCCGTGCGCGTCGTGACGAAGTGCCCGTCGCCCAGCGCGGTGTGCTTCTCGGGGGACACCGATTCGATGATCGACACCGCGCTGAGCACGTCCCCGACCACGATCGGCCGGCGGTACTGCTGCTCGCAGTTCGTGGCCACGACCGAGGTGAACCCGGCCTCGTCGAGAACGGCGAAGACCTCGTCCTGGGCCGAACGCGCCCCGCCGGCGCCGGTCTCCGCCGCCGCGCCCCGGGACCGCTCGGCCTCCACGGTCGCCCGGTAGCCGCGCATGACCCACGCCTGGAGCATGGTCGGCGGCGCGACCACCCCGGCGAACCCCTCGGCGCGCGCGGTCGCCTCGTCCACGTAGACGGGGTTCTCGTCGCCCATGGCCTCGACCCAGTGCCGGATCATCGGCCCGTTGACGGGATCGGCCATGGTGAACGCCGGGCCGGTCGATCGGCCCTCGAAGTCCTGCAGGCGCCGGAGCAGCGCGGCGTCCCCGCTCAGCGGCTCGTCCCCGCTCAGCGGCTCGCCTCCGCTCATCGGCTCGCCCGGACCATGCCGAGGCCGGCCGTGGCCACGATCTCGCGCTGGATCTCGTTCACCCCGCCGCCGAAGGTGTTGATCTGGGCGTGGCGGGCGGTGCGCTCGAGCTGGCCCGCCAGCGCCGCGCCGGGCGATCCCGGGGCCAGGTACCCCCCCGCCCCGACGATCCCGAGAAGCCGGCGGTAGATCTCGATGCTGCGCTCCACGCCGAAGACCTTCACGGCCGAGGAGTCGGCCGCCGAGACGTCCCCACCGGCCACGGCGCTGGCCATGCGCCAGTTGAGCAGGTGCATGGCGTGGAGCTCGGCCTTGGTCCGCGCCAGGTCGGCCTGGACCCAGGGCAGGTCCGCCACCACGTCCCCGTCGGGGGTGGTCGTGGCCGCCGCCCAGCGTGCCGTCTCGTCCCAGAGCTTGCCGGCGAACCCGCTCCATGCTGCCAGCCCCACGCGCTCGTGGTTGAGCTGCGTGGTGATCATGCGCCAGCCCTCGTTCTCCGCCCCGACGCGCATCGGCACGGGCACGCGTGCGTCGTTGTAGAAGCTCGCCGTCGTCATCTGGCCGGCGAGCGTGGTGATCGGCGTGTACGAGAACCCGGGCTGGTCCGTGTGCAGGCAGAGGATCGAGATCCCATTGTGCTTCGGGGCGTCGGGGTCGGTGCGGCAGGCGAGCCACACATAGTCCGCCATGTCGGCCCCGCTGGTGAAGATCTTCGACCCGTTCACCACGTACTCGTCGCCGTCGCGCACGGCACGCGTGCGCAGCGAGGCGAGGTCGGTGCCCGCCTCGGGCTCCGTGTAGCCGATGGCGAAGTTGATCTCGCCCGCCAGGATGCCGGGGAGGAAGAAGGCCTTCTGCTCCTCGGTGCCGAAGCGCATGATGGTCGGGCCGACCGTGTTGATGGTGACGAAGGGGAACGGCGCGCCGGCGCGACGGGTCTCGTCGAAAAAGATGAACTGGTCGGTGGCGGGCCGCCCCTGGCCGCCGTACTCCGTCGGCCACCCGATGCCGAGCCAGCCGTCCTTGCCGATCTGGCGCACGACCTGGCGCCACATCTCGCCCCCTTCGCCGACGTCGCCGACGCCGGCGCGCACCTCGTCGGTGAGCAGGGAGGCGTAGTAGGCACGCAGCTCGTGCCGCAGCGCCTGCTGCTCGGGGGTCTCCTCCAAGAACATCGTCGCCGTCCGTCTGCCGGTCCGGGCCGGGCGACCCCGGTCCCGGCCCCTCCCGTGGCCTCGCTGGAACTCGTTCTACTTTCACCGTACCAGTGGGGTGTCGGAGGGTGACAATCCGGGGTCCGGGTCCCCCGCGAGAGGGCGCCGGGTCACTGGTCAGCGCGGATCTGACGGCCTATCATGACTGAAACGTGTTCTCGTCTGGGCCGGGGCGCCCCGGCGAGGCGGCCGGTGCCGTCCGGACACGCCAGCCGACGAGCACGCGGCACGTGCCCGCAGGAAGGGACCCGCACATGGACCTGAGCGACATCGACCTGACCGACGCCGAGGTTTTCGTCGACCACGTCCCCCACGAGTGGTTCGCCCACCTCCGCCAGCACGCCCCCGTCTACTGGCACGAGGAGACGGACGGCCCGGGCTTCTGGGCGGTGACCAAGTACGACGACTGCGTGGCCGTCAACCGCGACTACGAGCACTTCTCCTCGTACGAGAAGGCCACCTTCATCTGGGAGATCCCCGAGGCCGACCTCCTCCAGCAGCGGCTCATGATGCTCAACATGGACCCGCCGCTGCACACCCGCTACCGGCGCCTGGTGAACAAGGGCTTCACGCCGAGGATGGTGGCCCAGCTCGAGCAGAAGATCCACGAGACGACCGACAAGATCATCGACTCGGTGATCGAGAAGGGCGAGGCCGACTTCGTCACCGACATCTCGGCCGAGCTGCCCCTGGTGGTGATCGCCGACCTGCTCGGCGTCCCCCAGGAGGACCGGCACAAGATGTTCGACTGGTCCAACCGGATGGTCGGCAACCAGGACGCCGAGTACCAGGGCGAGGAGGGGGGCTCCGAGCACGCCCAGGCCGCGGCCATGGAGCTCTACGCCTACGCCGCCGACCTCTTCGCGAAGAAGCGGGTCGACCCGCACGAGGACCTGATGAGCATCCTCACCCGGGTGGAGATCGAGGGGGACCAGCTCTCGGAGCTCGAGCTCGAGCTCTTCTTCCTCCTGCTCACGGTGGCCGGCAACGAGACGACGCGCAACCTCATCTCGGGTGCCATGCACGCCTTCTTCCTCAACCCCGACGAATGGCAGAAGCTGGTCGCCAACCGCGCCCTGTTGCCGAACGCGGTCGAGGAGATGCTCCGCTTCGTCACGCCGGTCATGAACTTCCGCCGGCAGTCGACGCAACCCTTCGAGCTGCACGGCCAGCAGATCGAGGTCGACCAGAAGGTCGTGTTCTTCCACACCTCCGCCAACCGGGACGAGGACGTCTTCGGGGCTCCCCAGGTGTTCGACGTCACCCGCCACCCAAACCCGCACATGGCCTTCGGCGGGGGCGGGCCCCATTTCTGCCTCGGCGCCAACCTGGCCCGGATGGAGATCCGCGTGATGTTCGAGCACCTCCTCGACCGCGTGCCCGACATCCACCAGGACGGCGACATCCAGCGCCTCAAGTCGGCGTTCATCAACGGGGTGAAGCACCTGCCCGTCGCCTTCACCCCCGGACGGCCCGTCCGGCCCTAGCGGCGCCGGCCGGGCCCGGCCGGCGCCGACCGCGCCGGCGAGCCGCCCCGCCCCGATCAGGATCGAGCCGCCATGCGATTCCACCAAGCCGTCACCTTCCTCCCCACGCTCGACGCCCTGGAGCTGGCGCGGGCGGCGGACGAGCAGGGATACGACGGCATCTACGTCTCGGACCACATGTTCTTTCCCCGTGAGCTGTCGTCGCGCTACACCTACTCGACACGCGAGGACGGCGCGCCGGGCTTCGGGCAGCACTGGGACCCCGACACCGAGTGGCCCGACCCCTTCTGCTTCATCTCGGCCATGGCCGCGGTGACCCGGCGGCTCGAGTTCACCACCGGGGTGTACGTGGCCCCGGCGCGCGACCTCATCACCGTGGCCAAGCAGGTGGCCACCGCGGCCGTCGTCTCGCGGGGCCGGGTGAACCTGGGCGTGGGCGTGGGCTGGTGCAAGGAGGAGTTCGACGCCACCGGGCAGGACTTCTCCACCCGAGGCCGGCGCCTCGACGACATGATCCCGGCCTTGCGGGCCCTGTGGGCCGGCGGGTGGGTCGAGTACCACGGACCGCTCTACGACGTCCCCGCCATGCGCATGGAGCCGAGCCCGCCGGGACGGGTCCCCATCTACGGCGGGGGCCATTCCGCGCCGGCGCTGCGCCGGGCGGCGATGCTGTGCGACGGCTGGCTGGCGGCGGGCGCCTACACGCCCGACGTCGCCCGAGAGCACCTGTCCGCGCTCCACGACGCCCGGCGCGCAGCGGGCCGGGACACGGAGCCCTTCGCCGTCTACCTGTCGCTGTGGGCCCGGCCCGACGTCGACGTCTACCGGCGCTTCGAGGACGACTACGGCGTGACCGACATCTTGTGCGCGCCGTGGATGGACACCAAGCTGGACCCCGCCGACCCGCCGGAACGCCACATGCGCCAGCGGATCGACGCGTCGGCCCGGTTCGCCGACGAGATCATCGCCAAGGCTCGCTGACCCGAGGGGGACCCGGTGGCACATCTCAAGCTCGGCCTGCAACTGGGGTATTGGGGCAGCGGGCCGCCCCCCAACGCCGTCGAGCTCGTCGACGAGGCCGAGCGGTTGGGCTTCGACTCCGTGTGGACGGCCGAAGCCTACGGCTCCGACGCGCTCACCCCGCTCGCCTGGTGGGGGTCGCGCACGAGCCGCGTCCGCCTCGGCACCGCGTTGTGCCAGCTGTCGGCACGGACGCCCACGGCCATGGGGATGGCCGCCATCACGATGGACCACCTGTGCGGGGGTCGCTTCGTCCTCGGCCTCGGGGTGTCGGGCCCCCAGGTGGTCGAGGGCTGGTACGGCCAGCCGTTCCCCAAGCCCCTCGCCCGGACCCGCGAGTACGTCTCCATCGTCCGCAAGGTGGTGGCCCGGGAGGCTCCCGTCACGAACGACGGGCCCCACTACCCGCTGCCGTACCCCGGTGGCACCGGCCTGGGCAAGCCCCTCAAGCCGATCGTCCACCCACTGCGCGACGAGATCCCCATCGTCCTGGGCGCCGAGGGACCCAAGAACGTGGCCCTGGCGGCCGAGATCGGGGACGGCTGGTTCCCGATCTTCTTCTCGCCGCACCACATGCAGGAGTTCAAGGCCGCGCTCGACGAGGGGTTCGCCCGTCCCGGCGCGCGGCGCTCGGCCGAGGACTTCGAGGTCATCGCCTTCTGCCCCGTGGTCGTGGACGACGACGTCGAGCGCGCCGCCGACGCCTTCCGCCCCATGCTGGCCCTCTACATCGGCGGCATGGGCGCGAGGGAGATGAACTTCCACTTCGACGTCTTCGTGCGCATGGGCTTCGCCGCCGAGGCGCAGAAGATCCAGGACCTCTACTTCGACGGCCGCAAGGACGAGGCCGCCGCCGCGGTGCCCACCGCCATGGTCGAGAAGATCTCGCTGATCGGGCCCCCGGAGAAGATCCACGACGACCTGGCCGCCTGGGACGAGTCCATCGCCACCTCCCTGCTCGTGGCGGGGAGCACCGACACCCTGCGCATGATGGCGGAGTTCCTGCTCTAATACCGGGCCATGGCCTGGATGATCTACGGGGCGTACGGCTACACGGGGCGCCTCGTCACCTCCCTGGCGTCCGAGCTCGGCGAGCTGCCGATCCTCGCCGGACGCGACGAGCAGCGCCTGGCGGAGCTCGGGGAGCGCTTCGAGCTCGGCCACCGCACGCTCGACCTCGCCGACCCGGCCGCCCTGCGGGCCGGCCTGGAGGGGGTCGACCTGGTGGCGCACTGCGCCGGCCCCTTCTCGGCCACGTCGCGGCCCATGGTCGACGCCTGTCTGGCCACCGGCACCCACTATCTCGACATCACCGGCGAGATCGACGTCTTCGAGTCGGTCCTGGCCCGGGACGCCGAGGCCCGGGACGCCGGGGTCGTCCTGCTCCCGGGCTCGGGTTTCGACGTGGTCCCGTCGGACTGCCTGGCCGCCATGCTCCACGAGGCGATGCCCGACGCGCTGCGCCTCGAGCTCGCGCTGCGGTTGGACGGCGGGCCGAGCCCCGGCACGGCGAAGACCGCCATGGAGGGCATCGGGGCCGCGCCCCGGGGCAGGGTCGACGGGGTGATCACCTCGGTGCCCTCGGCCCGCCGGCGTCGGCGCGTCCAGTTCGCCGACGGCCCGGCGGACGTGACCGCCATCTCGTGGGGTGACGTGGCCACCGCCTACCACTCGACGGGCATCGGCGACATCGTCGTCTACGCCGCCCTGCCCGGGGGGCTGGCGCCGATCGCCGCCCTCGCCGCGCTGGCGGGGCCCGTGGCCCGCAGCGGCGCGGTCCAGAGCCTGCTCAAGCGGGTGGTCGGCCGCCTTCCGGGGCCCACGGCCGCCACCCGGGCCAGGGCCGTGGGCCAGCTCTGGGGTCAGGTCACGGGACCGGAGGGCAGGACGGCGACCGGCACCATGACCACGCCCAACGGCTACGACCTCACCGCCGAAGCGGTGGTAACCGTCGCCCAGCGCGTCCTGGACGGGGCCGTGGCACCGGGCGCCCACACCCCCGCACAGGCCCTCGGGGCGGAATTCGCCCGCACCCTCGACGGGGTGAAGGTCGACATCGGCTAACCCGGGCGGCCCCCCGGCCGGCCCCGGGCGGCCCCCGGCCGGCCCCGGGCAGCCCCGGCCGATCCCTTCTGACCTCGACCTTCGCCCGAATCACAACACGGCGCCTCGCCCCGGCCAACGTCGGCCAAGAATTTCATCAAATTCCCCGCAAGGAGCCACCCTCCGTGGCGTTCTCCTGGAGAACCCGGACAGTAGTGGGAGCGCTACGAAAAGCGGCTGTCTGGAACTGATCGCCCGGTGTAGGGCGGAGGGGGCTCAAAGAAATGCGACTCGGAGGGAAAAGAGGACTGCTGGCTGTGGGGACGGGCCTGGCGGCTGCCGGTGGGGCGGCGGCGATGGCCTTCGCCGGCGGCGGCGCCGCGGCGCCCGTGGCCACCTTCACGGCCTCGAGCCACGTGCCCGTGGTGGGCGCCTCCTCCGGTGGCGTCGCCCCGACCGTGCCGAGCCTCACCAGCGTCACCGACGCGTTCGGCTCGCTGCCGCTACCTGTCACCAGCCTGCTCAGCTCGGGCTTCCCGTCGCTCGGGTCGCTGCCGCTGCCGTCACTGCCGGTTGGCAACCTGCCGGTGCCCGGTGCGCCCAACGTGCCCGGTGCGCCCAACGTGCCCGGCACGCCGAACTCCCCGAACAATCCGACGCTCCCCGGTCTCCCCAGCGTGCCCGGTCTCCCCAGCGTGCCCGGTCTCGGCGGCTCGAACCCCGTCACCGGCATCGTCTCCACCGTGACCGGCGGGCTCCACGGCCTCGTGCCTTGATCGACCGGGCGCCGGCGACACCCCGTCGTCCGCTCCCGCGATCCCCGGATCGGGTGACGACCAGGACGGTGCCCGGCGCAGAGAAGACCAGTCACGACGAGCCCGGGCGAAACGCCCGGGCTCGTCCGCGTCGTGTGGTCACCCGATCACGCGCTCTAGACCGGCTCCTCCGCCAGGAGGTCCCCGAGGCGCAACAGACTGGTGGTCGCGCCCCCCAGGGTGAGCGACAGGTGCTTGACCCTGAGGAAGTAGCGGTGCAGCGGGTACTCCCGGTCCACGCCGACGCCGCCGTGCAGGTGCTGGGCGGCGAGCACGCAGCGCTGTGCCCCGTCGTCGGCCCAGTACTTCGCCACCGCCACCTCGGCCGCCGCCGGGAGGCCCTCGGCCAGCCGCCAGGCGGCCTGCCACGCGGTCAGGCGCACGGCCTCCGAGTCGATGAAGGCGTCGGCCGCACGCTGGCCGACCGCCTGGAAGGTGGCGATGGGCTTGCCGAACTGCTCGCGCTCGCTGGTGTAGGCCGCGGTCAGCTTCACCGCCGCCTGGCAGGCGCCGGCCACCTCGAGGCAGACGGCCGTGGTCGCCTGCTCGAGCACCGCGACCAGCGCGTCGGCCCCGGCATCGCCGGCCACGAGCACGTCGCCGTCGTCGACGACGACGCCGGCCAGCTCGACCTCGGCCTCGAGGGCGCCGCTGGTGGCCTCCTGGCGCAGGCGCGTGACCCCGGGTGCGGACGTGGGCACGACGAACAGCCCCACGGCGCCGTCGTCGGTGCGGGCGCTGACCACCAGGAGATCCGCGGCCATCCCCGCCGGCACACAGGTCTTGGTCCCGTTGAGCCGCCAGGAGCCGTCGTCGCGCGTGGCGGTGGTCGAGGGCAGGGCCGGGTCGCCCCCGGCCTCGACCAGCGCGCCGACCGCGATGGTGTCACCGGCGAGGATCCCCGCCAGCCAGCGCGCCTTCTGCGCGTCGGTGCCGAGCGCGGCGATCGGCCCCGCCCCGGTCACCGCCACCGCCACATAGGGCACGGCGGCGGCCGCGCGTCCGACCTCCTCGGCCACCACGGCGGTGGCCGCGAAGCCGAGGTCGGCACCGCCGTCGGACTCGGGCAGCGCGATGCCGAGCAGACCGGCGTTCGCCAGCTCCTGCCAGGCCTTGCGGTCGATGCGGTCATCGGACGCCTCGAGCTCCTTGAGCCGCTCGGGCGTGGAGAGATCGCCCAGGATCCGCGCCGCGAGCTCGCGCACGGCCTCCTGTTCCTCGTCGAGCGAGAAGTCCATCGGTCTCGTGCCTCCTAGCGAAGGGACCGGGGCATGCCCAGCCCGAAGATGGCGATCAGGTCCCGCTGGATCTCGTTGGTCCCACCGCCGAAGGTGAGGATGATCAGGCTGCGCGAGTACATCTCGAGCCGACCCCGCAGCACCGATCCCTGCGAGCCGCGCGTGAGGTACCCGGCCTGGCCCACCACCTCGGACAGCAGACGCAGCGCCTCCATGTAGAACTCGGTGCCGAAGACCTTGATGGACGAGGCGTCGGCCACGTCGAGGTGCCCCTGGGTGGCGGTCCAGGCCACCTTCCAGTTGATCAGGCGCAGGAACTCGAGCTTGGCGTGCACGCGCGCCAGGTGGAGCCGCACCCACTCCTGGTCGACGACACGGCGGCCATCGGTCAGCTTCGTCTGTTGCGCCCAGGCCCGCACGTCGCCGAGGGCGCGTTCGATGATGCCGGGCGAGCACAGGGTGACCCGCTCGTGGTTGAGCTGGTTGGTGATGAGCGTCCAGCCGTTGTTGAGGCCGCCGACCACGTTGGCGAGGGGGACGCGGACGTCCTCCCAGAACGTGTAGTTGATGTTGTGGTCACCGAGCAGGTGCATGGGCACCACGCGGACCCCGGGAGTGTCCATGGGGACGATGACCATGGAGATGCCCTTGTGCTTGGGCGCGTCCGGGTCGGTGCGCACCGCCAGCCAGCAGTAGTCGGCGTCGCCGGCGAGGCTGGTGAAGATCTTGGCGCCGTTGATGACGAGCTCGTCCCCGTCCACCACGCCCCGGGTCTGCAGGGAGGCGAGGTCGGTGCCGGCGTTGGGCTCCGTGTAGCCGATGCAGAAGTGGATGTCGCCGGCCAGGATCCTGGGCAGGAAGAAGGCCTTCTGCTCGTCGGAGCCGAAGTTCATGATCGTCGGACCGACGGTGTTGATCGTGAGCATCGGCACCGGGGCGCCGCAGCGCATGGACTCGTCGAAGAAGATGAACTGCTCGATGGCCGAGCGCCCCTGGCCCCCGTACGCGGTGGGCCAGCCGATGCCGAGCCAGCCGTCGCTCGCCATCTGCTTGACCACCCGCCGCACCGCCGGACCGATCCCGTGGCTCTCCGCCAGCTCGCGCTCGACCTCGGGCGTGAGCAGCCTGCCGTAGTAGTCCCGCAGCTCCTGGCGCAGCGCGAGCTGCTCGGGGGTGTAGCCGATCTCCATCGCCGTGCCTCCTCCGGTCGAGCGGTTCCGGCCCACCCGGTTGATCGGGTGCGGTGCCGTCCGGCCGACCCGGGTCGAACCTGGAACAGGTTACATTTTCGCCGGACCGCCTGCCCGCCCGGCGCAGGGGCGGAGCGGTCCGGCCCCGGACTAGGGCGGCGGCCACCGGCTGTGTCAACCTGTGGCCGCCGCGCCGCAGCGAGGCGCCCGGCCCGCCGGCCGCAACGAGCTCGAGGATCCGAGAGAAG
This sequence comes from Acidimicrobiales bacterium, assembly GCA_035623275.1. Taxonomy (GTDB): domain Bacteria; phylum Actinomycetota; class Acidimicrobiia; order Acidimicrobiales; family UBA8190; genus DASPTT01. The sequence goes on along the minus strand of DASPTT010000057.1, from coordinate 5,007 downwards.
GAGCAGGTCATGCCCGACGCCGTCATCGTCGCCACGGGGCGCACCCCCATCGGCCGTGCCATGAAGGGGTCGCTCGTCGACTGCCGGCCCGACGATCTCTCCGCGCTGGTCATCCGCGAGGTGCTGGCCAAGGTCCCCCAGCTCGACCCGGGCCTCGTCGAGGACGTGCTCCTCGGCTGCGGCCAGCCCGCCGGGGAGGCGGGCTACAACGTGGCACGGGTCGCCGCCCTCCTGGCCGGCGTGGACGCGCCGGGCGTGACCGTCAACCGGTATTGCTCCTCGTCGCTCCAGACGATCCGCATGGCCGCGCACGCCATCAAGGCAGGCGAGGGTGACGTCTTCGTCGCCGCCGGCGTGGAGACGGTGAGCCGGTTCGGCCACGGTGCGTCCGACGTGGGCCCGCACAACCCGGCCTTCGCCGAGGCGGAGGCCCGCACGGCGGCACGCGCCCCGGCCGTGACCGAGCCCTGGACCCCGCCCGCCCGCCTGCCCGACATCTACATCGCCATGGGCCAGACGGCGGAGAACGTGGCCGAAGCCGAGAAGGTCGGCCGCACGGAGATGGACGAGTACGCCGCACTGAGCCAGCAGCGGGCCGTCGAGTCCCAGAAGAACGGGTTCTTCGAGCGCGAGATCATCCCGGTGACGCTGCCCGACGGATCGGTCGTGACCAAGGACGACGGCCCCCGGCCCGACACCACCGTGGAGGGGCTCGCCAATCTCAAGCCCGTGTTCCGCGAGGGCGGCACGGTGACCGCCGGCAACGCCTGCCCTCTCAACGACGGCGCCGCCGCGGTGGTCGTCATGTCCGATACCAAGGCGGCCGAGCTGGGCATCGCCCCGCTGGCCCGCATCGTCGCCAGCGGCGTCTCGGCCCTCGACCCCGAGATCATGGGGCTCGGACCCATCGATGCCTGCCGCCAGGCGCTGGCGCGCGCGGGGATGACCATCGACGACATCGACCTCGTCGAGATCAACGAGGCGTTCGCGGCGCAGGTCATCCCCTCGGCGAAGCACCTGGGGATCCCGTGGGAGAGGCTCAACCTCAAGGGCGGCTCGATCGCCCTCGGCCACCCGTTCGGCATGACGGGCGCGCGCATCATGACGACGCTGCTCAACGCCCTTGAGGACGAGGACAAGCGCTTCGGCCTGGAGTCGATGTGCGTGGGCGGGGGCCAGGGGATGGCCATGATCGTCGAGCGCCTCGCCTGAGATGGCCGGCGCGGGGGTGGAGCCGATCTACGACGCCGGCTCGATGTGGGAGCTGGCGGAGCGCCGTGCCACGGCGACGCCGGACCGGCTGATGATGGTCGACGAGGACGACCGCCGCATGGACTTCGCGGCGTTCCGGGAGCGGGCCGAACGCGTCGCCGCTGGCCTCGTCGGCCTCGGCGTGGAGCCGGGGACGACCGTGTCGTGGCAGCTGCCGTCGCGCATGGAGACCGTCGTGCTGTCCGTGGCGCTGGCCCGCCTGGGCGCGGTGCAGAACCCGATCATCCACATCTACCGCGAGCGCGAGGTGGCGTTCGCGCTGCGCCAGACCGGCTCGGGCCTCTTCTTCGTCCCGGGCGTCTTCCGTGACTTCGACTACGGGTCCATGGCCCAGGGGATCGCCGAGGAGCTCGGCCGGCCGCTGCAGGTGGTGGACGCCTTCCGCGCGCTCCCCGAGGGCGACCCCGCCGTGCTGCCGCCGCCGCCGTCGCCCGACACGGTCGACGACGTGCGCTGGGTGTACTACACGTCGGGGACCACCTCCGACCCCAAGGGCGTGCGCCACAGCGACAAGACCCTGATGGTGGGCGGGCGAGGCCTGGCCGAGGCCCTGCGGATGGGGGCGGACGACATCGGCTCGATCGCCTTCCCCTTCGCGCACATCGCAGGGCCCGACTACCTGGTGATGATGCTGGCCAACGGCTTCCCGGCGGTGATCGTCGAGGCTTTCGTCCCGGCGCGCGCGGTGGAGGTGTTCCGTCGCCACGGCGCCACCATGGTCGGCGGGAGCACCGCCTTCTACCAGGCGTACCTCAACGAGCAGCGCCAGCACCCGGGCGAGAAGATCATCCCCGGCCTCCGGCTCATGTCCGGCGGCGGAGCGCCCATGCCCCCGGAGGTCTTCCACGAGGTGCAGCGGGAGATGGGCGTGCGCATCGCCCACGGCTACGGCATGACCGAGATCCCCATGATCTGCATGGGCTCGCCCGACGACGACGACGAGCAGCTGGCCAACACCGTGGGCAAGCCCGTGCTCGGCGCCGAGGTCCGCATCACCACCCCCGAGGGGACCGAGGCCCCGGCGGGCACCGACGGCGAGGTCCAGGTGCGGGGGGCGATGGTGTGCAAGGGCTACACCGACCCGGCGCTCACGGCCGAGGCCTTCACCGACGACGGCTACTTCCGCACCGGGGACGTGGGCCACGTCCGCCCCGACGGCCATGTCGTGCTCACCGGCCGCATCAAGGACATCATCATCCGCAAGGGCGAGAACATCTCGGCACGCGAGATCGAGGACCTCCTCTACCAGCACCCCAAGGTCGGTGACGTCGCCGTGATCGGCCTCCCCGAGCGCGAGCGGGGCGAGCTCGTGTGCGCGGTGGTGGAGACGGCGCCGGGGTCGGAGCCCATCACCTTCGGGGAGATGGCGGCCTACCTGCGCGAGGCCGGCCTCATGGCCCAGAAGGTCCCCGAGCAGCTGGAGGTGGTGGACCGCCTGCCGCGCAACGAGACGCTCAACAAGGTGCTCAAGTACAAGCTGCGCGAGCGGTACTCGGCCCGCATCTGATCCGAGCCGGCGCGGGGGGCGGCCGGCGCCTCTCTAGGCGGTGACGCCCCCGTCGACGGCGAGGACCGCCCCCGTGGTGTAGGAGGACTCCTCTGAGGCCAGGAAGGCGATGGCCGAGGCGATCTGGTCGGGCCTGCTCATCCCCATGGGGCTGACGATGCGGGACAGGTGCTTGGGGTCCGCGCCCTCGGGGATGGCGAAGTGGCCGATGAGCGGCGTGTCCACCCCACCGGGCGCCACCGCGTTGACCCGCACGCCTCGCCCCGCGTACTCCACGGCCAGTGCCTTGGTCATGAGCACCACCCCCCCCTTCGACGCGCAGTAGGCGGCCGAGTAGGGGGCGCCCCTGAGCCCCGAGGTCGAGGCCACGTTGACGATCGAGCCCCCACCGTTGAGCATGTGCGGCAGCACCGCCTGGACCATCACGAAGGTGCCGGTCAGGTTCACGGCCACGATGCGCTCGAAGGTCGCCAGGGGCATGTCGATGCTGTGGGCGAAGGTGCCGATGCCGGCCACGTTGCAGAGCACCTCCGGCCGCCCCAGCGACGCGGCTACGTCGTCCACGACGCGGCGCACCTCGCCCTGGTCGGTCACGTCGCAGCAATAGGACTGGGCCTTGGCCCCGACCTCGGCCAGCGACGCGGTGGTCTCCTCCACCGCGTCGGCGGTCACGTCGAGGCAGGCGACCGCCGCGCCCTCGCCGGCCAGGCGCTGGGCGGTGGCCCGGCCGATACCCGAGCCCGCCCCCGTGACGATCGCGGTGCGACCCTCGAAGCGCCGGCCCGGTGCGAGCCCCGGGCCGGACGTGCCCGCCGCGCTCATCGCGTCACCTGGTCTGGCCACAGGCGGTCAGTGTAGGTGTCGGTCCCGGGGACCGTCGGCACGAAGGCCAAGGCGGCGACCACCGTCGCACCCTGGCCCTCGAGCGCCTTGCGATGGGCGGCGATCACGCCGTCGAGGGCGTCCTCGGGCGTCTCGTCGAGGAACCAGAGGGTGAGCTGGCGGCGGTCGTTCTCCTCGGTGCGGGGCACGTCGCCCGGCGCGTCGATGAGCAGCGGGATGGGGTCGGCCGCCACCACCAGGCGCGCCGGCGACCCGGGCAGGAGCGAGGGCAGGTGCTCGTCGCGCTGCCAGGCGGCGAAGTCGGCGGCGTCGCGGCCCTCGGCGCGGTCGGTGAAGACGGCCACGATGCCGGCGGCGGGGTGGTCGAGGGCGAGCTCCGCGGGCAGGCCGTCGGCCTCCCGAGCGCGCTCCCAGGCGTAGCGGTAGAGCAGCGTGTGGACGTGGTCGCGCTCGGCGAACATCCGGCCCGCCTTGTGCAGCGCCTTGACCTGGTCGACCGCCCAGCGGTTCCACACGTCGTGGTACCCGTCGAGCACCCAGTAGACGCCCAGGTACGACCCGCGCTCGGGCGACCCCGTGACGGCCGAGGGGTCGGGGTCGCGCCGGGCCTTGAGGTCCGCGGTGGCCACGAAGCGCCGGCCGGCGAAGTTGTAAGGGCCGACCATGCACCCGGCGTAGAAGTGGTCCCGCTCGTACCACCGGTTGTAGGCCACCTCGTGGCCCCGGTGGGGCTCCACCAGGGTGAAGAGCATCGAGCCCAGCTTGATCGGCTCGGCCCCGGCGGTGATGCAGTGCTGGCGCGGCGGGCGCGCGGCGGTGTCGGTCATCGTCACACCTTCGTCGTTGTCGGTTCCTGCGTCGAATCGGGGGGTGTCGCATCGAGGGTCGACCTGGGGCTCGGCGAATCGTCACCGGGCGAGTCCATGGGCCGCGCCGCCAGCGCGGGCTTGTCCACTTTCCCCATGGCGGTGAGCGGCAGCTCGCCCACCACGACCAGCCGGTCGGGCGCCTTGTAGTCGGCAAGCTGCGACGCCACCAGGGCGCGCAGGCCCTCCAGCGCCGGGGGCGCCGACGCGTCGACGGGGACGACGTAGGCCACCCCGACCTCGCCGAGCACCGGGGCGGGTGCGCCCACCACCGCCACGGCGCGCACGGCGGGGTGGGCGCCGAGCACGGCCTCGACCTCGGCCGGGTACACGTTGTAGCCGCCGCGGATGTACATCTCGGTGACCCGGCCGACCAGGCGGAGGTTGCCGTCCTCCCCGAGGTACCCGAGGTCGCCGGTGGTGACCCACCCCCCGGCGTCGAGGACCGTCGCCGTGGCCCGGGGGTCGACGAGGGGCCCGCTCCGCCGGTCCCCGACGTACCCGCGCATGGCCGCAGAT
>DASPTT010000056.1:0-42299 GCA_035623275.1 Acidimicrobiales bacterium | reverse complement strand
GTCCCCGCCTACTTCGACGACGCCCAGCGCACCGCCACCAAGGAGGCGGGCCAGATCGCGGGCCTCGAGGTGCTTCGCATCATCAACGAGCCGACCGCGGCCGCCCTGGCCTACGGGCTCGACAAGGAGAACAAGGAGCAGACCGTCCTCGTCTTCGACCTCGGCGGCGGCACCTTCGACGTCTCCATCCTCGAGATCGGGGAGGGCGTCTTCGAGGTCAAGTCGACCTCCGGCAACACGCACCTCGGCGGCGACGACTGGGACCAGCGGATCATCGACTGGCTGGTCACCGAGTTCAAGAACAACGAGGGTGTGGACCTCTCGGTCGACAAGATGGCCGTGCAGCGCCTGAAGGAGGCGGCGGAGAAGGCCAAGATCGAGCTGTCGTCCGTCCAGGACACCCAGATCAACCTGCCGTTCATCACGGCCACGGCCGAAGGGCCCAAGCACCTCGACGTCAAGCTGACGCGGGCGAAGCTCAACGAGCTGACCAACGACCTGGTCGACGCCTGCAAGGGCCCCTTCGAGCAGGCCATCAGCGACGCCGGACTGTCGAAGTCCGAGATCGACCACGTCATCCTCGTCGGCGGGTCGACGCGGATGCCCGCCATCCAGGATCTCGTCCAGCAGCTGACCGGCAAGGAGCCCCACAAGGGCGTGAACCCCGACGAGGTCGTGGCCATCGGCGCCGCCGTCCAGGCCGGCGTGCTCAAGGGCGAGGTCAAGGACGTCCTGCTCCTCGACGTCACCCCGCTGTCGCTCGGCATCGAGACCAAGGGTGGGGTCATGCACCGGCTCATCGAGCGCAACACCACCATCCCGACGAAGCGCTCCGAGGTCTTCACCACCGCCGAGGACAACCAGCCCTCGGTGGAGATCCACGTGCTCCAGGGCGAGCGTGAGATGGCGATGTACAACAAGACGCTGGGCAAGTTCCAGCTCGTCGACCTCCCCCCCGCTCCGCGCGGCATCCCGCAGATCGAGGTCACCTTCGACATCGACGCCAACGGCATCGTGCACGTCTCGGCCCGGGACACTGCCACGGGCAAGGAGCAGTCGATGACCATCACCGGTCAGTCGTCGCTGGGCAAGGACGAGATCGACCGGATGGTCCGCGACGCCGAGTCCCACGCCGAGGACGACCGTCGCCGGCGTGAGGAGGCGGAAATCCGCAACAACGCGGACACCCTCGTGTACCAGACCGAGAAGCTGCTCCGGGAGCAGGGCGAGAAGTTCGAGGGCGAGGAGAAGGAGAAGGTCGAAGGCGCGCTCAAGGCGCTGAAGGAGGCCTTGGAGGGCTCCGACGTGGAGCGGATCAAGGACGCCACCGAGGCCCTGGTCCAGTCGAGCCACGGCTTCACCCAGCGCCTCTACGAGCAGGCCTCGGCAGCGTCGGCTTCGGCCGGCACGGGCGCCGCGTCCGGCGGCGACACGGGGTCCGAGGACGAGGTCGTCGACGCGGAGATCGTGGACGAGCCCGGGGCCTCTTGATGAGCCCGAAGGACACGGAGGGATTCGACCGGATCACGCCGCGGCCGTCGGCTCGCCCCGACGAGCCGACGGGCCCGCGCCCAGCCACTGCTGCGCCGTCCGGCCCGGGCCCCGGGCCGGCTCCGGGGCCGGCCCCGGCCGGCGAGCCGGGCCCGCCGGTCGAGGAGCAGGCGGCGGAAGTCGTCGAAGCGGACCTCGCCGCGCTGTTGGAGCGGGCGAGCCGCGAGCGCGACGAGTACCTCGACATGTCCCGCCGGGTGCAGGCCGACTTCGAGAACTACAAGAAGCGCATGCTGCGCGAGCAGACGAGCATGCTCGAGCGCGCCGGCGAGAGCCTCGTGACCGCGTTGCTGCCGGTGCTGGACGCGTTCGACCTCGCCCGGGCCCATCTGGGGGACGGCGCGGACTCACCGGAGGGCAAGGCGCTCCTCCAGGCCGCCGCGCTGCTCGACGACACCCTGTCGAAGGAAGGTCTCGAGCGGATCGACGAGGTCGGCGTGCCCTTCGACCCCAACGTCCACGAGGCGGTGGAGCACCTGCCCGTCGACGACGGCGAGGCCGACGCGACGGTCGGGTCCACGGTGGTCGACGTCCTGCGTGCCGGGTACCGCTGGAAGGGCCGGGTCATCCGCGCCGCGATGGTGCGCGTCCGCGGATGAGGGGGAGCTGACACCGGATGGTCGCTCAGCGCGAGTGGCTGGAGAAGGACTACTACGACGTCCTCGGGGTGTCGCGCACGGCCTCCGACAAGGAGATCACCCGCGCCTATCGGAAGCTGGCCAAGCAGTACCACCCCGATGCCAACCCCGGCTCGGAGGACCGGTTCAAGGAGATCAGCGCGGCCTACGACGTGCTCGGCGACCCGGCGAAGCGCAAGGAGTACGACGAGGTGCGCAGGCTCGGGGCCGGTGCCTTCCCCGGTGGCTTCGGGGGTCCGGGCGGCTTCGGGGGTCCGGGCGGCGCGACGTTCCGGGTGGAGGACCTCGGCGACCTCGGGGACATCCTCGGCGGGATGTTCGGTGGTGGCGGCGGCCGCACGCGCCGGGCCGGCGGGCCGCGCCGGGGCGCGGACGTCGAGACCGAGTTGCACCTGTCGTTCGAGGACGCGGTGCGCGGCGTGACCACCGCGGTCCACGTGGCAGGGGAGGCCCGCTGCGAGACCTGCCACGGGTCCGGGGCCGCGCCCGGGACCTCCCCGGTGACCTGCCCGCGGTGCAACGGTCGCGGCCATCTCGACGAGCCCCAGGGGCTCTTCTCGCTGTCGACCATCTGCCCGCAGTGCTCCGGGCGCGGGACCGTCGTCGAGAAGCCCTGCCCGACCTGTAAGGGCAGCGGCGTCCAAAAGCGCGTGCGCGAGGTCAAGGTGCGGATCCCGCCGGGCGTGGAGGACGCTCAGCGGATCCGGGTCAAGGGCCGGGGCGCGCCCGGACGGGGCAACGGGCCCTCGGGCGACCTGTACGTGCAGGTGCGGGTGGGCAAGCACAAGCTGTTCGGGCGCCGCGGCCGCAACCTCACCCTGACGGTGCCGGTCACCTTCGCCGAGGCGGCGCTCGGGACCACCCTGACGGTGCCCACCCTCGACGGCACGGTCACGCTGAAGATCCCGGCCGGCACCCCGTCGGGCCAGACCCTCCGGGTCAAGGGCCGCGGAGTCCCCGCGCAGGGCAGGAACCCGGCCGGCGACCTCCTCGTCACCGTCGAGGTGGCCGTGCCCAAGAAGCTGACCAAGGAGCAACGCGCCGCCGTGGAGTCCCTGGACCGGGAGCTGGCGGGCCTGGACGTCCGTGGTCACCTGGGGGCGTCGCATGAGTGACGACCGGGCGGTCTACGTGATCTCGGTGGCGGCCGAGCTTGCCGGGATGCACCCGCAGACGTTGCGGATCTACGAGCGCCGGGGCCTGGTCGACCCGAGGCGCACGCGGGGCGGCAACCGCCGCTACAGCGAGCGCGACATCGAGCGGCTGCGCCACATCCAGGAGCTGACCACGGCAGGCATGAACCTCGAAGGAGTGCGCCAGGTCCTCGCCCTCGAAGCGGAGGTCCAGCGCCTTCGCGACGAGCTCCAGCGGATGCAGGCCGAGGCGCGCGCCTCGATCGAGCGCATGCACAAGCAATACCGGCGCGACCTGGTGCCGGTGCGGACGGCGGCGGTCGTGGCGCGGCGCATCGGGCGGGCCGAGAGGAGGTGAGGCGATGGTGCTCGACCCCAACCGTTGGACGCTCAAGGCCCAGGAGGCCTTTTCGCACGCGATGGAGCGCGCCAGAGCGGCCGACAACCCGGAGGTCACCCCGGACCACCTGATCATGGCCCTGCTGGGCCAGCAGGAGGGCATCGCCCTGCCCCTGCTGACCCGGGCGGGGGTCGAGCCCACGTCCCTGGGCAACGCCGTCGCCGACCGCCTGGCCGCCCTCCCCAAGGCCTACGGCGGGGAGGAGCCGCGCCCGTCGCGAGACGCCCTCGCCGCGTGGGAGACCGCCGATGCCGTGCGCAGGGACATGGGCGACGAGTACCTGTCGGTGGAGCACCTCCTCCTGGCGCTGGCCGATCGGATCGGTGTGGCCAAGGACGCGCTGCTCTCCGCGCTGCGCGAGGTCCGCGGCAGCCACCGGGTGACGTCGCAGAATCCCGAGGAGCAGTACCAGGCGCTCGAACGCTACGGGCGGGACCTGACCGACCTGGCCCGGCAGGGCAAGCTCGACCCGGTCATCGGTCGCGACGACGAGATCCGCCGCGTCATCCAGGTCCTGAGCCGCCGCACCAAGAACAACCCGGTGCTCATCGGCGAGCCCGGCGTGGGCAAGACGGCGATCGTAGAAGGCCTGGCCATCCGTATGGTCGAGGGCGACGTGCCCGAGTCGCTGCGGGACAAGCGGCTCGTGGCCCTCGACTTGTCGGCCATGGTGGCGGGTGCCAAGTACCGGGGCGAGTTCGAGGAGCGGCTGAAGGCCGTCCTCAAGGAGATCACCGACTCCGAGGGCGAGGTCGTCACCTTCATCGACGAGCTGCACACCATCGTCGGCGCCGGCGCGGCCGAGGGCGCGATGGACGCCGGGAACATGATCAAGCCGATGCTGGCGCGCGGCGAGCTGCGCTTGATCGGCGCCACCACCCTCGACGAGTACCGCAAGCACATCGAGAAGGACGCCGCGCTCGAGCGCCGGTTCCAGCCGGTGATGGTCGACCCGCCGTCGGTGGAGGACACCATCGGGATCCTGCGCGGCCTGAAGGAGCGCTACGAGGTCCACCACGGGGTGCGCATCCAGGACGCCGCGCTGGTGGCCGCCGCGGTGCTCTCCGACCGCTACGTGAGCGGCCGGTTCCTCCCCGACAAGGCGATCGACCTCGTCGACGAGGCCGCCAGCCGGCTGCGCATCGAGATCGACTCGATGCCCACGGAGATCGACGTGGTCACCCGGCGCATGCGCCAGCTCGAGATCGAGCGGGTGGCGCTGGCCAAGGAGACCGATCCGGCCTCGATCCAGCGGCTCGAGCGCCTCGACGAGGAGCTCGCCAACCTCAAGGAGCAGGCCGACGCCATGACGGCGCGCTGGCAGGCCGAAAAGGACGCGATCACCCAGATCCGGACGCTGCGCGAGGAGCTCGAGACCCGCAAGGGCGAGGCCGAGCGCTACGCGCGCGACGGCGACCTGACCCGGGCCTCGGAGATCCGCTACGGCCTGATCCCAGACCTCGAGCACCGCATCGACGAGGCGACGAAGGCGCTGGCCGACCTCCAGAGCGAAGGAGCGATGCTCAAGGAGGAGGTGGACGCCGAGGACGTCGCCGAGGTGGTGAGCCGCTGGACGGGTGTCCCTGTCAGCCGGCTCATGGAGGCCGAGCTCCAGAAGCTCGTCCGGATGGAGGACGCCCTCCACGAGCGGGTGGTCGGCCAGGACGAGGCCGTGCGCGCCGTAGCCAACGCCATCCGCCGGAGCCGGGCCGGGCTCTCGGACCCGAACCGGCCCATCGGGTCGTTCCTGTTCATGGGCCCGACCGGTGTGGGCAAGACCGAGCTGGCCCGCGCCCTCGCCGCGTTCCTGTTCGACGACGACCGGGCGATGACCCGCATCGACATGGGCGAGTACCAGGAGAAGCACTCGGTGGCCCGCCTGGTCGGCGCCCCCCCGGGCTACGTGGGCTACGAGGAAGGCGGTCAGCTCACCGAGGCGGTGCGCCGGCGCCCGTACGCCGTGGTCCTGCTCGACGAGATCGAGAAGGCGCATCCGGACGTCTTCAACATCCTCCTGCAGGTCCTGGAGGACGGGCGGCTGACCGACGGGCAGGGCCGGACGGTGGACTTCACCAACACCGTCCTGATCATGACCTCGAACCTCCCCGGCGATCCCCGCGACTTCTTCAAGCCCGAGTTCTTCAACCGGATCGACGAGGTCGTCCGCTTCCGCAGCCTCGACCAGGAGGACCTGCGCCGGATAGCGGACATCCAGCTGGAGCGGCTGGCGGGACGTCTGGCGGAGCGGCGACTCACGCTCGAGGTCACGCCCGCGGCTCGGGACCGGCTGGCGACGGCTGGCTACGACCCCGCCCTCGGCGCCCGGCCGCTGCGTCGTGTGCTCCAGCGCCAGGTGGAGGACCCGTTGGCGCTGGCCCTCCTCGAGGGCCGCTACGGCGAGGGGGACACCGTCGTCGTCGACGCCGAGCCGGCCGGCGACGGTGTGACGCTGCGTTGAGCGCCGCGCCCTGGCCGGCGGCGGCGTCGATGTTCCCGGCGGGTCCAATTGCGACTTGCATTTGCTATCAGCAAGCGAATGCTCGCGATCGCGAATTCACAACGCAATTGGCTCGGAAAGGAAACATCGGACGGCCGCCGGCGCAGGAGGGGGCGACCACCCGGCCGGGTTACACTGAGGCGTAATCCGGAGCCGTAGACGGAGGATCGGCGTGCCCGCAACCGTGGTCGTCGGCACCCAATGGGGCGACGAGGGGAAGGGCAAGCTCACCGACCTCCTCGCCCGCGACATGGACATCGTGGTCCGCTACCAGGGCGGGCACAACGCGGGCCACACCGTCGTGGTCGACGGCGAGTCCTTCGCCCTCCAGCTCGTCCCCAGCGGCGTCCTCTACCCGCACCTGACGCCGGTCATCGGCAACGGCGTGGTCGTCGACCCCGGGGTCCTGCTCTCCGAGCTCGACGCGCTGGCCGCCAAGGGGGTCGACACGAGCCGCATGGTCGTCAGCGGCAACGCGCACCTGGTCATGCCGTACCACCAGGAGCTCGACCGGGTGACCGAGCGCTTCCTCGGGAAGAACTCCCTCGGCACCACCCGGCGGGGCATCGGCCCTGCCTATGCCGACAAGGCGGCCCGGGTCGGCCTGCGGGTCCAGGACCTCCTCGACGCCAAGATCTTCCGCAAGAAGCTCGAGGTGGTCCTCAAGGAGAAGAACGCCATCCTGGCCAAGGTGTACAACCGCCTCCCGATCAGCGCCGAGGACATCTGCGCCAGGTACCTCGATGAGTACGCCCCCCGCATGGAGCCGATGGTCGCCGACGCCGTCGCCGTGGTGCACGAGGCCCTGGAGGCGGGGCGCAACGTCCTGCTGGAGGGGGCACAGGCCACCTTCCTCGACCTCGACCACGGCACGTACCCGTTCGTGACCTCGTCGAACCCGGTCGCCGGTGGCGCGTGCACCGGCACGGGAGTGGGGCCCCGCGCCATCGGCGAGGTCATCGGCATCGCCAAGGCCTACGTGACCCGGGTCGGCGCCGGCCCGTTCCCGACCGAGTGCATGGACGAGGTCGGCGAGATCCTGGTGGAGCGAGGCCACGAATACGGGACCAACACGGGCCGCAAGCGCCGGTGTGGCTGGTTCGACGCCGTGATGCTGCGCCAGGCGGTGCGCATCAACTCGCTCTCCGAGGTGGCGCTCACCAAGCTGGACGTGCTCGACACGTTCGACACCGTCAAGGTGTGCGTCGGCTACGAGGCCGACGGGGAGCGCTTCGCCTATCCCCCGTACCACCAGACCACGCTCCACCAGGTGCGCCCCGTCTACGAGGAGCTCCCCGGATGGAGCACGGACCTGTCGGCGGCCACGTCGATCTCGGATCTGCCGCCCGCGGCGCGCGACTACGTCGACTTCCTCGCCGAGCGGATCGGGGTGCCGATCAAGCTGGTCGGTGTCGGCCCCGGTCGGGAGCAATTCGTCCGGTTCGCCGCGTGAGCCGCGCCGGGCGCGCTGCGCCACGAAGGTGTGCCGATGAAGGTGTGCCGATGAAGGTGTGCGTCGTGGGCAGCGGCGGTCGCGAGCATGCGCTCGCCCTGGCGCTGGCCCGGACGGCCGACGTGGTGGTGTCGCCGGGGAACCCCGGCATGCCCGGGCCGCAGCCCTCCGGCCACACGATCACCCTGACCGACCTGGCGCCGGCTGACGTCGAGGCGGACCTGTTCGTCGTCGGTCCCGAGCAGCCCCTGGTGGACGGCCTGGCGGACCGGCTCCGAGCCGACAAGCGGGCCGTGTTCGGCCCCGGAGCCGACGGCGCGCAGCTCGAGGGATCCAAGGCCTGGATGAAGGAGCTGCTGGCCGAGTCCGGCGTCCCCACCGCCCGCTACGGCACCTTCGACGACCTCGCCGCGGCCACGGCCTTCCTCCGCGAGCTCCCCGGGCCGTGGGTGGTCAAGACCGACGGGCTGGCCGCGGGTAAGGGCGTGCTCGTGACCGACTCGATGGCCGAGGCGGAGGCAGACGTCGTCGACAAGCTCTCGGGGAGGAGCTTCGGCGACGCGGGGCGCCGCGTCGTGATCGAGGAGGGCCTGGTCGGGATCGAGTGCTCGCTCCTCGTCCTGTGCGACGGCACACGGATCGCCCCCCTCGCCGTCGCCCAGGACTTCAAGCGCGTGGGCGACGGCGACGAGGGCCCCAACACGGGCGGCATGGGCGCACTCTCGCCCGTGCCCACCGTGGACGACCGGACGGTGGACCTGATCCTCGACGAAGCGGTGGAGCCGACGGTGGGCGCCCTGCGCCGGCGGGGGATCGACTATCGCGGGGTGCTCTACGCCGGGCTCATGCTGACCGCGGACGGCCCCATGGTCCTGGAGTACAACGTGCGCTTCGGCGACCCCGAGACCCAGGTGGTGGTGCCCCGGCTCGACGAGGACCTGACCGGGCTGCTGGCCGAGGCGGCGTCGGGCCGGCTCCGGACCGAGCCGCGCTTCTCGCCTTCGTCGGCGGTCTGCGTCGTCCTGGCGTCGGCCGGGTACCCCGAGAGCCCCCGGACGGGGGACGCCATCGAGGGCGTGGACGACGCGGACGGGCTTCCCGGGGTGACCGTGATCCACGCCGGCACGTGCCTCGACGCGGACGGCCGTCTGGTCACGGCCGGCGGCCGGGTGCTCGGGGTCACGGCGCTGGCGTCCACACTGGCGCAGGCGCGGGACCGGGCATACGACGGTGTGGGCAGGATCAGCTTCGAGGGCATGCACTACCGCCACGACATCGCCGCCGCGCACGAGGAGCCCGCGGGCGAAGGCCCGCTCGACTTCGACACCATCGAGGCACGCCGATGATCCCCCGGTACTCGCTCCCCGAGATGGCGGCGCTCTTCACCGACGAGGCACGTTTCGAGATGTGGCTCGAGGTCGAGCTCCTGGCGGTGGAGGGCTGGGCGCAGGTGGGCGTCGCCCCCGCGCAGGACGCCGCCGCGCTGCGCGCCCGGGCCCCCAAGGTCACCTCCGACTTCGTCGCCGCGGTGCACGAGCGGGAGCGGGCCACCGACCACGACGTGGCCGCGTTCGTCGACGTCGTCCAGGGCACCATCGGCGGTCCCGAGGCGAACTGGGTCCATTACGGCCTCACCTCGTCCGACGTCGTCGACACCGCGCTGTGCGCCACCCTGGTGCGTGCGGCCGACCTCCTCCTCGGCGCGTCGGACGGTCTGGTGGCCGCGCTCAAGTCCCGCGCCAGCGAGTTCATCGACACGCCGATGGCGGGCCGTACCCACGGCATGCAGGCGGAGCCGACGACCTTCGGGGCCAAGCTGGCCCTGTGGTGCCTGCAGGCCGACCGGGACCGCCACCGGCTCCATGCGGCCCGGGAGGGGATCGCCGTCGGGAAGCTGTCCGGTGCGGTGGGGACGTACTCGAACATCGATCCGGCCGTGGAGGACTACGTGTGCCACGCGCTGGGCCTCACCCCCGTGCCGGCCACCCAGGTCATCGCCCGCGACCGTCATGCAGAGCTCCTCTGGGCGTGCGCCGCGGTCGGGGCCACCGTCGAGCTGATCGGCACCGAGGTGCGCCACCTGGCCCGCACGGAGGTCGGCGAAGCCGAGGAGGCCTTCGGCGGCGGCCAAAAGGGCTCGTCGGCCATGCCGCACAAGCGCAACCCCATCCTCGCGGAGCGGCTGTGCGGGCTGGCCCGGGTGCTGCGGGGGTATCTGGGCGCGGGCCTCGAGGACGTGGCCCTGTGGCACGAGCGGGACATCTCGCACAGCTCGGTCGAGCGCGTGATCCTGCCCGATGCCTGCCTCCTGGCGTACTACGTCATGCGCAAGGCGACCGCGCTCGTCGAGGGCCTGGTCGTGCACCCCGAGCGGATGCTCGAGAACCTCACCACGACGAGCCACGGCCTGGTGTTCAGCCAGCCCGTGCTCCTGGCGCTGGTCGCCTCCGGCCTCGGGCGCGACGCCGCCTACCGGATCGTCCAACGTGACGCCCGCATCGCCTGGGAGGAGCGCAGGCCGCTGCGTGAGGTGCTCGAGTCCGACCCCGAGGTCGAGCTCGACGCCGCCGCGCTCGACGACGCGTTCAACCTGGAGCGGTCGCTCCGACACACCAGACGGTTCCTCGACGCACTCTCGGAGGTGCACACGTGACCCTGCCGCTCATCTACACCGGGAAGGTCCGCGACGTCTACGCGGTGGGTGACGACCAGCTGCTGATGGTGACCTCGGACCGGATCTCGGCCTTCGACGTGGTCATGGCCGAGCCGATCGCCGACAAGGGCCGTGTCCTCACCGCCATGACCGTCCACTGGCTCGACGCACTGGCGGACCTGGCCCCCAGCCACCTGGTAGCGGTCGATCCCGCCGCGTTCCCGGCGGAGGCGGCCGGCATCCCGGGTGTGGCCGGTCGGGGGATGCTCGTGCGCAAGGCGGACATGCTGGCGATCGAGTGCATCGTGCGCGGCTATCTCGCTGGGTCCGGCTGGAAGGAGTACTCGAAGTCCCAGACCCTCCACGGCATGCCCTTGCCGTCGGGCCTGCGCGAGGCCGACAGGCTCCCCGAGCCGATGTTCACCCCGTCCACCAAGGCCTCCGAGGGTCACGACGAGAACATCGGCTTCGACCAGGCCGTCGACATCGTCGGCAAGGAGCTGGCGGAGGCGGCGCGCGACCTGTGCGTGGAGGCCTACCGGCGCGCCGCGGCCGCCGCGGAGCACCAGGGAATCATCGTGGCCGACACGAAGTTCGAGCTCGGGATCATCGACGGCCGCCTCGCCATCTGCGACGAGGTCCTCACGCCGGACTCCTCGCGCTTCTGGCCGGCGGACCGATGGGTGCCGGGGACGAACCCGCCGTCCTTCGACAAGCAGCCCCTGCGCGACTGGCTGGAGGCCAGCGGTTGGGACAAGACCCCACCGCCCCCGCCGCTGCCGCCCGAGGTCGTGGCGGAGACCAGCACGCGCTACATCACCGCGTACGAGCGGATCTGCGGACGCCGCCTGGCCGACTGGTACGGTGCGGGCGCGTGAGCGCGTTCCACGTCCTCGTGGAGGTGCGCCTCCGTCCGGGCATCGCCGACCCGCAGGGCGCGACCATCGAGCGTGCGCTGCCCGCGCTCGGGTTCACCGGCGTGCACGGCGTCGGCGTGGGCAAGGCCATCCGCTTCACGGTCGAGGCGGCCGACGAGGACCACGCTCGGCGGCAGGCCGAGGAGATGACCGAGCGGCTGCTCTCCAACCCGGTCATCGAGGAGGCGGCCATCGACGTCCGGGCGGTCGTCGCGCCGTGACCGCCCGCATCGGGGTGGTCGTCTTCCCCGGGACCAACTGCGAGCACGACGTCGTCGCCGCGTTGGCCCGCGAGGGCGGCAAGGCCGAGCTGGTGTGGCACGGCGAGCGCTCGCTCGGCGGCTACGACGCGATCGTCCTGCCCGGCGGCTTCGCCCACGGCGACTACCTGCGCCCCGGCGCCATCGCGCGGTTCTCGCCGGTGATGGAGGCGGTGGCCACCTTCGCCGCAGACGGCGGGCCGGTGGTAGGGATCTGCAACGGCTTCCAAGTGCTCACGGAGGCGGGGCTGCTCCCCGGCGCGCTGCAGAAGAACCGCGACCTGCGCTTCCTGTGCACGACGGTGGGGATCCGGGTGGAGACCCTCCGCACCCCCCTCACTGCGGCGGCGGTCCAAGGCGCGGTCCTCCAGATCCCGATCAACCACTTCGAGGGCAACTACACCTGCGACGTCGAGACCCTGGCGCGGCTGCGCGACGAGGACCGGGTCGTCTTCCGCTACACGGACAACCCCAACGGGTCGGTCGACGACATCGCCGGGGTGTGCAATGCCGAGGGCAACGTCGTCGGGCTCATGCCCCACCCCGAGCGGGCCTCGGACCTGCTCCTCGGGTCGGCCGACGGCGTCCCGCTGCTGCGCTCGCTGCTCGAGGCCGCCGGGTCGCGGGCGTCGCTCCCCGCCTGACCCTCAGCCCTTGCCGCGGGCGATCCCCGCGCGCTCGAGCACCGCGGCGCTGACCCCGGCCTCCCGCCAGGTGCCGTGGTCGATGCCCTTTCGCTGGCCGTAGGACTTGGCGACCTTGACGAATGCCTTCTCCAGCGCCGGCAGGTCGTCGGTGACGTCCATCTGGGCGATCTCGGCCTCGAGGTCGGCCCGCTCCTGCAGGAGGTGCAGGCGCGACAGCGCGTCGGCGTCGTCGATCTTGGCGTTCACCGTGTCGAGGCGGCGCTTGACCGTCTCCAACGTCCGCGGCCGTCCCCGCCGCGGCCGCTGCCGCTCGATCGCCTCGAGATAGCGCCGCACGGCCCGCCCCTCCTCGCGGCCCTTGGCGAGCGCGGCCTTGTGCTCGGCGGTCATGGGCGGCTGCTTGGTGGATTTCGAGGGTGCCATGCGACCGATTATGCGAGGGTGCATGACGGGTATGCAAACCAATCCCGTGCGGCCCATATCCTGAAATCGCCAGAACCACATTCGGTGCCCGGCGCCGTCGCCCGGACCCGCGTCAGGTGCCGGGTACGGTGGCGGCGATGGCGGACGCCACCGACGAGGGGTTGCACCGGGCCCTGGGGCTGACCGACGACGAGTTCGCGCGCATCGAGGAGATCCTGGGGCGCCACCCCAACCACCTCGAGCTCGCCATGTACGCGGTGATGTGGTCGGAGCACTGCTCGTACAAGTCGTCGCGGATCCATCTCCGCCGGCTGCCGACGACGGGACCCGGCGTCCTGGTCGGCCCGGGCGAGAACGCCGGGGTGATGGACGTCGGCGACGGCATCGCCGTCGCGCTGCGCATCGAGAGCCACAACCACCCCTCCGCGGTCGAGCCCTACCAGGGCGCGGCCACGGGGGTCGGCGGGATCCTGCGCGACATCTTCACCATGGGGGCCAGGCCCATCGCGCTCATGGACCCGCTCTTCTTCGGCACGCTCGACGACGCCCGCACCCGCTGGCTGGTCGAGGGCGTGGTCGCCGGCATCTCGGGCTACGGCAACTCGGTCGGCGTGCCGACGGTGGGAGGCGAGTTGACCTTCGACCCCTGTTTCGCGCGCAACCCCCTGGTCAACGTGTTCTGCATGGGGGTGATGCCCAAGGAGCGCCTGGTGCTCGGCGCGGCGACGGGCGAGGGCAACCTGGCCGTCCTGCTCGGCTCGACCACCGGGCGCGACGGCATCGGGGGCGTGAGCGTCCTGGCCTCTGCCGGCTTCGCCGAGGAAGGCGAGGAGGACGCCGCCAAGCGCCCGAGCGTGCAGGTGGGGGACCCCTTCGAGGAGAAGCGGCTCATCGAGGCATGTCTCGAGCTCCTCGACCGAGGCCTCGTGGTGGGGATCCAGGACCTCGGGGGCGCGGGCCTGACCTGCGCCACCTCCGAGACGGCGGCGCGCGGCGGCATGGGCATGGACGTCGACGTGCGCGCCGTGCCCCGGCGCGAGCCGGACATGGAGCCCTTCGAGGTGATGACCTCCGAGAGCCAGGAGCGCATGCTGGCCATCGTGTCGCCCGCGGATCGCGACGCGGTCGAGGAGGTGTGCCGGCGCTGGGAGGTGCGCGCCAGCGTGGTCGGGGTGGTGACGGGCGGCGGGCGACTGCGCATCCTCGACGGCGCCGGGGGGCCGGTGCTGGCCGACATCCCCGCGGCGTCGCTGTCGGAGGACGCGCCCCTCTACGACCGGCCGCTCGCCCCGCCGGCGGACCTCGAGCGCCGGCGCGCGGATCGGCCCGACGAGCTGCCCGCGCCCGACGACTGCGGTGAGGACGTGCTCGCCCTGCTGGCCGACCCGTCGTGGGTGTACCGGCAGTACGACCACCAGCTTTTCCTGAACACGGTCGAGGGTCCCGGCGGCGACGCCGCCGTGCTGCGGTTGGCTGCGCCCGGCCTGCCTCCGAGCCGGCGCGGCCTGGCCCTGTCGACCGACGCCAACCCCCGCTGGTGCGCCGTCGACCCCCGTGCCGGCACCGCCATGACGGTGGCGGAGTCCGCCCTCAACGTCGCCTGCGCGGGTGCCCGGCCGATCGCCGTGGTGAACTGCCTGAACTTCGGCAATCCGGAGCACCCCGAGGTCATGTGGCAGCTCTCCGAGGCCGTCGACGGCATGGCGGAGGCGTGCAACGCCCTCGGGCTTCCGGTCATCGGCGGCAACGTCAGCTTCTACAACGAGAGCGCGGGTGCGGACATCGACCCCACGCCCACCATCGCGGTGCTCGGGGTGATCGACGTCCTCGAGCACCGTCCGCCGGGCGCGGTCTTCGTCGAGGGCCATGCCGTGCTGATGCTCGGGGACGGCGCCCGGGGCTTGGCCGGGTCGCGCTGGGCCGTGGAGCGCCGGGGCCGTCGCGGTGGCGTGCTGCCCGCCTTCGACGCGGCCCACCACCGGCGCCTCCTCGAGCTGCTCGTCGGGCTGGTGGCGCGACCGGGGCTCCTCGGGGGCGCCCACGACGTCTCGGGCGGGGGTCTCGGCGTGGCCCTGGCCGAGTGCGCGGTGCGCTCGGGCGTGGGGTGCGTGGTGGGCGGCATCCCCGACCACGCCGCGCTGTTCGGCGAGTCGTCGGGACGGGTGGTGCTCTGCAGCGCCGATCCGGACGCGGTGCGAGCGATGGCCGAGGCGGCCCGGGTGCCCCTCACCGTGCTGGGGACGGCCGGCGGCGAGCGGATCGCCGTCGACGGGTTGATGGACGTGATGGTCGACGACGCCCGGCAGGCGTGGCGTGCGGCGCTGCCCGCCGCCCTGGGCGAGCCCGTGGCCCCCTGATCGGGCCGTCGCCCCCTGACCGGGCCGCGCCCCCTGATCGGCCCGCGCCCTCGATCAGGGACGTCGGGCGGCCAGCGCCTCGAGCACCGAGTCGTCCACCCGCAGGTCACCGCGGCCGCACCCCACCTGCAGATCGGGCTTGAGCGTGCCGTGGTAGTCGGAACCCCCGGTGGCCACGAGCCCGTTGCGCTTGGCCATGCGGCGCAACATGGCCCGCTGGTCGACGCTGTAGCGCGCGTAGGTCGCCTCGATCCCCACCAGCCCCGCCTCCGCCAGCTCGACGACCCGGCGCTCGAGCGCCCGCGGCTCGAGCGCCAGGCTCAGCGGGTGGGCGAGGACGGCGACGCCGCCCGAAGCGCGCGCCATCCGGGCGACGTCGGCGGGCGTGAGCCGGGCCTTGGGCACGTAGGCAGGCCGGCCGTTCCCGAGAAGGCGGGCGAAGGCGTCGTCCACGTCCGGCACGTGCCCGCGGGCGACGAGCTCCTGGGCGAAATGGGGGCGGCCCGTGCCCTCCTCGGACCCGGCGCGGGCGACGACCGCGTCGTAGTCGACGGGGAAGCCCAGCTCGCCCAGGCGCGCCGCCAGCCGGCGGTTGCGCTCCAGGCGCTCTCCCCGGAGCCGGACGAGCTCCTCGGCCAAGGGGTGGTCGCCCTCGTCGACGAAGTACACGAGCAGGTGGGCGCTGCCGGCCTCGCCGTCCAGGCCCGAGGCCTTGCACGAGACCTCGCATCCCGGCACCAGGGTGACCCCGGCGGCCGCCGCCGAGGCCCGCGCCGCTGCCAGGCCGGCCAGGCTGTCGTGATCGGTCAAGGCCACCGCCGAGCACCCCGCCGCCGCGGCGAGCGCCGGGATCCGTTCGGGCGGGTCGGACCCGTCCGAGACGGTCGAGTGCGTGTGCAGGTCGATCACCACAATGACGCTAACGCCCGGGCCGGTGCGCCCCGCCGGTCGGTCCCGGTGGTCCCCGCCGGACCATCACGACGGCGGGCCCGGGCGCGTGGGAGGGTAAGCTGGTCCGCGCGTCACCGGTCGGGAGCGAGGGGTCATGCGGCCGACGGTCGCGTGACGGAGGCGGTATGAGAGCCCAGTGAAGGAAGCCTGCGGCGTCTTCGGCGTCTATGCACCCGGCAAGGGTGTGGCCCAGATCACCTTCGACGGCCTCTACGCACTCCAGCACCGCGGCCAGGAGTCGGCGGGCATGGCCGTCTCCGACGGCGAGGCCATCACGGTGGTCAAGGACATGGGCCTCGTGACCACGGTGTTCGACGAGCGCACCCTGTCGTGCCTCCCCGGGGACCTGGCCATCGGCCACACCCGCTACTCGACCACCGGCGACTCCTCGTGGCGCAACGCCCAGCCCGTGTACCGGCCCGTCGGCCGCTCCGGGTTCGCCCTGGGCCACAACGGCAACCTCACCAACACCGCCGCGCTGGCCGACAAGGCGGGGATGCTGCCGGGCGTGGTCGCCTCCGACAGCGACCTGGTGGCGGAGCTGCTGGCCCTGGCCTACCCGGCCGACCCGGCCGACGGCCTGGGCCCCCTCGACGGCCTGGGCCCCCTCGGCGGCCTGGGCCCCTCCGACGGCGCCGACACGGGCACGGCCGACACGGGCACGGCGGTGGGTCTGTCGGCTCCGGTTCACGACCGCCGGCTCGAGGCCGCCCTGAAGGAGGTCCTCCCCCAGGTCGAGGGTGCCTTCAGCTTCGTGCTCCTGGACTCCACCCAGGTCATGGGGGTGCGCGACCCCAACGGCCTGCGGCCCCTGTGCCTGGGGCGCTTCGGGTCCGAGGCGCGGCCCGAGGGCTGGGTCCTGGCCTCCGAGACGCCGGCGCTCGACGTCGTCGGGGCCCACTTCGTCCGGGAGCTCGAGCCCGGTGAGCTCGTCATCATCGACGCCTCGGGAGTGCGCTCGGAGCGGCTCTTCCCCGAGGAGCAGGTGCAGCCCCGGCTCTGCATCTTCGAGTTCGTCTACTTCGCACGTCCCGACAGCCGCCTCTATGGGCGCGAGGTCCACGGCGCGCGCCGGCGCATGGGCGAGCTGCTCGCCCACCAGGCACCGGTCGACGCCGACCTGGTGATGGGCGTGCCCGAATCCGGCGTGCCGGCAGCGGAGGGCTTTGCCAGGGCCAGCGGCATCCCCTCGGGCCAGGGGCTCGTGAAGAACCGCTACATCGGGCGGACGTTCATCACGCCGGGTCAGGCGGCCCGGGACGCCGGCGTGCGCCGCAAGCTCAACCCGCTGCGCGAGAACATCGCGGGCAAGCGGCTCGTCGTCGTCGACGACTCGATCGTGCGCGGCACCACGCAGCGGGCGGTGGCCCGGATGCTGCGCGAGGCGGGCGCCACCGAGGTCCACCTCCGCATCTCGTCACCGCCCCTGGTATGGCCCTGCTTCTACGGCATCGACATCCCCGATCGGGACGAGCTCGTGGCCGCCAACATGTCGATCGAGGAGATCCGGGAGTTCCTGGGCGTGGACTCGCTGGCCTACCTCTCCCTCGAGAACCTGCAAGCCGCCATCGACGCACCCGGCGCGGGCTTCTGTGCCGCCTGCCTGACGGGCGAGTACCCGGTGCCGCCCCCTTTTGAGGCGGACGTGCCCGCCGCCCTGTCCTCGGCGCACGGCTGACATGGCCGGGGGGTCACCGTCCCCGTCCCGGCCCGGCGCCACCTACGCCGGCGCCGGGGTCGACATCGCGGCCGGGGACGAAGCGGTCGAGCGCATCCGCGACATCGTGGCCACCACGGCCCGGCCCGAGGTGCTCGGCGGCATCGGCGGCTTCGGCGGGAGCTTCGCCTTCGACCCGGCCCGCTTTCGCCGGCCGGTCCTCGTGGCGTCGACCGACGGGGTGGGCACCAAGGCGATCGTCGCCCAGGCGGCCGGGCGCTTGGACACCATCGGCATCGACCTGGTGGCCATGTGCGTCGACGACATCGTGTGCGTGGGGGCGGAGCCGCTGTTCCTCCTCGACTACGTGGCCACCGGCAAGCTCGACGCAGGGCAGATGGAGTCGCTGGTCGCCGGCGTCGCCGAGGGGTGCCGGCAGGCCGGCTGCGCGCTGCTCGGCGGCGAGATGGCGGAGCACCCCGGTGCCATGGCCCCGGGCGAATTCGACCTCGCCGGCTTCGCCGTGGGCGTCGTCGAGCGCGACGCGTCCCTCGGCCCGGCCCGCGTTGCGGCCGGCGACGTGCTGGTGGGGCTGGCCTCGCCGAACCTGCGGTCCAACGGCTACACCCTGGCCCGCCACGTGCTGCTCGAGCGCGCCGGCCGGTCGCTGGACGATCCCGCCTGGGAAGGCGCCGGGCACACGCTGGCGGACGAGCTGCTCCTGCCGTCGGTGATCTACGCGCCGGCGGTGCTTGCCGCGCTCCGCGCCGGCGGCGGGGCGGCGAGCGGAGCCGCGAGCGGAGCGGCGAGCGGAGCCGCGAGCAGTGGTGCCGTGCACGCGGCCGCCCACATCACCGGCGGGGGGATCCCCGGCAACCTCAGCCGGATCCTCCCCACGGGCTGCGACGCCGTGGTCGACGGGACCTGGGCGCGACCCAGGATCTTCGAGGAGATCCAGCGCCTCGGCGACGTGGCCGACGACGAGATGGCGCGGGTCTTCAACCTCGGCCTCGGCATGATCCTGGCTGTCGCCGCCGACGCCGTGGAACCCGTGATCGAGGCCCTGGCCGCGGCCGGGCGACGGGGGAGCGTGGTGGGCTCGGTGGCCCGGGGCACGGGACGGGTCACGTTGGCACCGGGAGGGCGTTCGTGAGCGGGAGGCGATCGTGACGCGCCTGGACCCGGACCCGGCCACGCTGGCGGCGCTGCGCGCCCACCTGCTCGAGCACTCGGTGCGCACCGGTGACTTCGTGCTCAAGTCGGGGCGCCGCTCGACCTGGTTCATCGACTCCAAGCAGACCGTGTGCCGTCCGGGCGGGATGCTGCTCGTGGCCGACGCCCTGCTGGCCGTGATGCCCGCGGACGCCACCGCCATCGGTGGGCTGACCATGGGGGCGGACCCCGTGGCGTTCGTGACGGCCGGGGTGGCGGCGGCGCGGGGCCGGGCGCTCAAGGCCTTCTCGGTGCGCAAGGAGGCCAAGGACCATGGTTCCGGTGGCCGGATCGCCGGGGCCCTGGATCCCGAGGACCGGGTGGTGGTGACCGAGGACACCGTCACCCGGGGGACGTCGCTGCTCCAAGCGGTCGACGCGGTGCGGGCAGTGGGCGCCGAGGTGATCCTGGCCGTGGCGATCGTGGACCGGGGCGGTGCGGCGGGCGAGCTGCTCAGGGGCGAGGGCGTGCCCTTCCGGGCCCTGCTCGGCGCGCCGGACCTCGGGTTCGAGTTCGACGAACGGGGCAGAGCCGAAACCGGGTAGAACGGGCACGGCGGACCGATCGACGGGCTCGCGCGCGGGAGGCGACACCCGGCCCATAGCCTGTCAAGGTGCGCGACCTGAGGGGGCGCCGTGGCTGACACGACCACATGGGACGCCGAGGCGCTCCGATCCGGCTACCTGCGGGTCCGCGCACTGACCGAGGACCTGGCGGCGCCGTTGTCGGCCGAGGACCAGACCGTGCAGTCCATGCCGGACGTGAGCCCGACCAAGTGGCACCGGGCCCACACCACGTGGTTCTTCGAGATCTTCGTGCTCGAGCCCTTCATGGCCGGGTACGAGGTGCACCACCCCGTCTACCGGTTCCTGTTCAACTCGTACTACGAGGCGGTCGGTGACCGCTACCCGCGCCCGCGACGCGGCGTCGTGACCCGGCCGGGCATCGCCGAGGTGTCGCTCTATCGCGAGCGCGTCGACGAGGCGATGCTGCAGCTGCTCGACGCGGGGCCGATCCCCGGCGACGCCGCCATGCTCGTCGAGCTCGGGCAGCACCACGAGCAGCAGCACCAGGAGCTGCTCCTCATGGACATCAAGCACGTGCTGTCGTGCAACCCGGTCAACCCCGCGTACGTCCCCGACAAGGGGGTCGATGCCGGCGCTGGCGGCGAGGGGGCCCGGCCGGCCACCACCGGCTGGATCGTCCACGACGGCGGGCTGGTCGAGATCGGCCACCAGGGCACCGGCTTCGGGTTCGACAACGAATTCCCCCGCCACGCCACCTACCTCGAGCCCTTCGCGCTGTCCTCGGGCCTCGTGACCTGCGGCGACTGGCTGGCGTTCATGGACGACGGCGGCTACGAGCGGCCGGAGCTGTGGCTGTCGGACGGGTGGGCCACCGTCGGCGCCGAGGGCTGGGAGGCACCCCTGTACTGGCGGCGGGACGACGGGGACTGGCGCGTCTTCACCCTCAGCGGTGAACGCCCGGTGGAACCACGCGAGCCCGTCGTCCACGTCAGCTACTACGAGGCCGACGCCTACGCGCGCTGGGCCGGCGGGCGGCTGCCCACCGAGGCGGAATGGGAGGCGCTGGCCGCGGTCGAGGACACGCCGCCCGGATCGTCGGGCGGGCTCCTCGGCTCGTGGGCGCTGCACCCGCGTGCGGAGGCGGCGCACTCCCTCTTCGGCGAGGTCTGGCAGTGGACCGCCAGCGCCTACAGCCCCTATCCGGGCTTCCACCCCGCCGCCGGCGCGGTCGGCGAGTACAACGGCAAGTTCATGGTCGGCCAGTACGTGCTGCGCGGCGGGTGCTGCGTGACGCCCGAGGACCACGTCCGGGCCAGCTACCGCAACTTCTTTCCTCCCTCCGCGCGATGGGCGTTCGGCGGCCTGCGGGTCGCCATGGACGGCTGAACGGGGGCACGGCGATGACGGACGCCCGAGTGCCACCGGTGGCCGACAACCCGACGATCGAGGTGCACCTCACCGAGGACGACCTCCGTGGATCCCTCGAGCGGGACGTACGCGCCGGCCTCAGCGCGCCGCAGAAGTCTCTGCCGCCGGTGTGGTTCTACGACGAACGCGGCAGCGCCCTGTTCGACGAGATCACCCGGTTGCCGGAGTACTACCTGACCCGCGCCGAGCGCCGGCTGCTCGAGCACCACGCCCACGAGTTCGCCACCGTGAGCCGCGCCGACACCCTGGTCGAGCTCGGGGCCGGCACCTGCGACAAGTCGCGGGTCCTGCTCGACGCCATGCACGCCGAGGGCACCCTCGGCCGGTTCGTGCCCTTCGACGTGAGCGACACGACGATCTGGGGCGCCGCGAAGATGCTCGTCGACGAGTACGACGGGCTCGCCGTGCACGCCGTGGTCGGTGACTTCCACCGCCATCTGGAAAGGATCCCCGTCGGGGGCCGGCGGGCGGTGGCGTTCCTCGGCAGCACCCTTGGCAACCTGGACCCGGCGCAACGCAAGCGGTTCTTCTTCGACCTCGACTGCGTGATGACCAGTGAGGACACCCTGGTGATCGGCACCGACCTGGTCAAGGACAAGGCGCGACTGGTGGCTGCCTACGACGACGCCGCCGGGGTGACCGCCGAGTTCAACCGCAACGTCCTGCACGTGCTCAACCGCGAGCTCAGGGCGGACTTCGCCGTCGAGCGCTTCACCCACGTCGCCCGGTGGAACGACGCGGAGTCCTGGATGGAGATGCGCCTGCGCTCCACGGCGGAGCAGACCGTGCGGATCGAGGCCCTGGAGCTCGAGATCGAGTTCGCCGACGGCGAGGACATCCACACCGAGATCAGCGCCAAGTTCACCCGTGAGGGGTTCGAGGCCGAGCTCTACGAGGCCGGCTTCTTGACCACGGCGATGTGGGAGGACCCCGAGGGGTTCCTGCTCACGCTGGCCACGCCCTACTGCTGAGCTGCGGCCGCGGGAAAGGAGGGGCGTGATGGGCAAGGTGGTCGCCGGGATCACAGTGTCGGTGGACGGGTACGTCACGGGGCCCGACGACGGCCCCGGCCGGGGCCTCGGGCTCGGTGGTGAGCGCCTGCACTACTGGGTGTTCGGAGGGCCGTGGCGCTACGACTCGCCAGAGCGCGGCGAGGCGACCGGGGAGGACAAGGCCTGGATGGAGGAGGTGATGGGCCGCAACGGTGCGGTCGTCGCCGGCCGTGGCACCTACGAGGCGGCGGGGCACTGGGGGGACGTCAACCCCTGGGGGTTGCCGTTCTTCATCGTCACCCACCGGCCGCAGGAGCAGCCGCCGGGCGACGACTTCGTCTTCGTCGGCGCGCTCGACGAGGCCGTCGAGCGGGCGCGGGCGGCGGCGGGGGACAAGCAGGTCCACGTCATGGGCGGCGCGCAGATCATCCGCCAGGCCCTTGCGGCCGGCATGCTCGACGAGCTGTCGATCATCGTGGCGCCGCTCATCCTCGGCGGAGGCAAGCGGCTCTTCGAGGGATTCACCGAGTCCGTCGAGCTCGAGCACCTCGGCGTCCACCAGTCGCCCTACGCGACGTTCATCGACTACCGCGTGCGGCGGTGATCGCCCGGGCGGTGATCGCCCGGGCGGTGATCGCCCGGGCGGCGGGCGATCATCGCCCGACAGGCTCGGAGACCGGGGCCAAAGGGCCCTATCGAGGGCGCCCCGGGGGCGCGAGAACCAATTCTGGGAGGCGATTCGGCCGGGGGTCGCTATGGCCGGAGGGACGACCGGGAATGCAGTGCCAGGGCGACCGGGCGGTCTGCTTTCGCCGCTCGTCTCGTTCCTCGGCCATCGGATCGAGCACGAGCTATCCGTTCCCTGGTTCCGCCGTGACAACGAACTCATCCACCGCATGATCGGCACCGGCGAACGGTACGCAGGTTTCTTCTTTCCCGAGGTACGCGGCATCGAGCACGTCCCCCGACAGGGACCGGTCCTGCTTGTCGGCAACCACTCGGGACTCTTCTACATGCCCGACGTCTGGATCACCGGTCTGTCCGTCGTGCGAAGGCGCGGCCTCGAGCAGCCCTTCTACGGGCTCGCCTACGACCTTCTCTTCGCCATCCCCGGGATCGAACGGGTCCTGCGGGGGCTCGGGGCGATACCGGCCGGACACGAGCAGGCCGAAGCCGCCCTTGCCCAGGGTGCCCTCGTCCTCGTCTATCCCGGTGGGGACTACGAGGCCTGCCGACCCTGGTCCGAGCGCGACCGCGTCGAGTTCGGCGACCACCGCGGGTTCGTGAAGCTCGCGCTGCGTGCGCAGGTTCCCGTCGTCCCCGTTGTCGCCTACGGGGCGCATCACACGGTGGTGATCCTCTCACGCGGTGAGCGCTTGGCTCACGTTCTCGGCCTGGACCGCCTGCGCATCAAGGTGTTCCCGATCTTGCTCGGCCCACCGTTCGGCGTCACGTCCGTCCTCACTCCTCCGCTCCCTCTCCCGGCGGCGATCACCGTCGAGTTCCTTCCGGCCCTCGACTGGACGACCATCGGGCCCGAGGGAGCGGACAACGAGGAAGCCGTGGAGCGTTGCTATCGCGAGATCACAGATCTCATGCAGGTGACCCTCGACCGATTGCACGCCGAGCACCCCCATCCCCTGTTGCGAGGCGTCACGCACCTCCTGCAGAGTGGGCCGTCGCATCTCGAGGTCCCCGCCGCCTGACGGGATCCCCGGGCTGACGGTTTGGCGGGAGGGCGACCACCAGAAGGTGTCCTCATGCAGCGTCGGAGTGCACCATCCCCGACACGGCGAGGGCCCGGTGGACGAAGTCTCGGACCGCCCCCGACCACAAGAACCCGATGTGGCTGCCCTCGAACCAATGGATGGAGGGCTCCTGCCAGTGCTCCCACAGGGCGCGCACCTGGCGGTTCGGGTGGACGAGGCGGTCGGCGAGCCCCGCGAAGATGAACCGTCGATCGAGCGCCACCTGTGGGGGAAGGGCCAGCGGGGAGACGACCCGGTGGACGACGCGAGCCCCGTCGGTCAGCTCCGCGAACTCGGGCAGGCGGCGGAAGGCCGGCGGGGCGTGGCGCTCGAAGAGCTCCGCGAAGTCGGCGGCCGGGACACCGGCGATGACACACGAGAGGTCGCGTTCGGTGCCCGCCACGACCGCGGCCGTGTAGCCGCCCAGCGACAGCCCGAAGAGGCCCACCTCGTCGTGGTCGTGGAGTCGGATCCAACCCACCAGGCGCCGGGTGTCCCACACGGCCTGGGCGACCCCGTGGACCGTGTCGAGGAGGTCGTCGTTCGGGAACCCGACGCTGGGGAGCTTCCCGCTCCGGCGCGGCCCGTGGAGGGGCATGGTCGGGAATGCGAGGTTGAGGCCCAGGACGTGGTGCAGCCAGGCCGCCTGGAAGGCAAAGAGGTCGGCTCGCGGGTACCCCATCCCCGCGCCGTGGAAGCCCACCAGCCAGGGTCGGGGGGTGCGATGGCGCAGCACCCAGGCGTGTGCGGTCCGATTGGGGCCGTGGGCCAGCCAGCGCGCCCGGCCGGGCTCGCCGGGATGAGGGTCGTAGTCGCTGTCGAACTCGAAGCGCTCGAACCCGAGGCCGAGCAGCAGGCGGGTCCGCCGGATCCTGGGCTCGGCGGGTGGGGGGGGAGGGAAGTAGGCCGAGGGGTCGTCGAGCCAGCCCTGTCGGCCGAAGAGCTCGATGGCCTCGGCCACCTCGGCGCGGATGCGACCGTACTGCTCGGGCGCCAGGGGCCGACGCACCAGGCGGGCCGCGCTCAGCAGGGATTCGTCCGCCAGCGCCCCGAGGGCCAGGGCGGGACTGGGGAACGGAACCGGGCCTCCGGTGCGCTCCCGGACCGGCGTGAGCCACCGCTCCCAGGCATTGACGTAGAAGCCCGCAGCTCGGCCCACCGGGCCCAGGCGGGCGGCAACGAAGCCCCCGTGGTCACCGAGGCTCCGAAGTCCCGCGCGCGCAGCGCCCCGGACCAGCCCGGCGAGCTCCCGGGCCACGCGCGTCGATCCTTGCCCCCCCATGCCTCCCCCGTTACCCGGGCTCGTCCGCCGACGAGGCCGAGCGGCACCCAAGCTAGCGGCGACGCGACACCTTGACGAGCGCCGGGCGTCGGTGCTCCCAGGAGCACGGCGATTGGCCGCGACAACCGATCGACCATCGCCGGAGCCCTCCCGTCCGTCACCCCGCAGCCACCGGTTCCCATCGCACGCTGCGCGCCATATCCTCGACCTGTGAGAGCGTTGCTGTTCGAACACAACCTCGCACGGGAGGCCGCCGCCAAGATCGGGGGTGAGATCAGCCCCCGGGCATTCGTGTCGCCCCTCGCCCCGGTTCGCCTGGCAGAGGTCCCCGAGCCCCGCCCCCCCAACGCCGACTGGGTCGTCTGCGAGACGATCGTCAGCGGCATCTGCGGCTCCGATGCCAAACAGATCTTCCTCAACGGGAGGCGGGACAACCCTCTGACGGCGATGCTGTCCTTCCCCCATGTCCTCGGGCACGAAGCCGTGGCTCGCCGCTCGGACACCGGCGGACGTGTCGTGCTCAATCCCTGGCTCTCGTGCGGCCCCCGCGGCATCGACCCCCCGTGCCGCGCGTGCGCAGAGGGCCGCTACCCGTCCTGTCGCAACTTCACGAGCGGCGTTGTGTCCGCAGGCCTGCACCTCGGCAACTGCGCCGCGGTTCCCGGGGCCCACGCCGAGAGGTTCTGCGCCCACAACGGACAGCTCTTCGCGGTTCCCGCCGACGTGAGCGACGAGGTGGCGGTGTTGGCGGACCCGGCGAGCGTGTCGTTGCGCTCGATCCTGCTGCACCCTCCCGAGCCCGGCCTGCCGGTGCTCGTGTACGGATCGGGCACATTGGCATTGGCCGCCGTGGCCTGGCTGCGCCAGCTCCACCCGACGACCGAGGTCTGGGTGGCGTGCCGCCCCGGAGCGCGCGCCGCACTCGCTACCAAGATGGGCGCCCACGCGGTGCTGCCCTGTCAGCCCGACGCGCTCGTGCACGAGGTGGCACGGCGCTGCGGCACCGCAGCGCTCGTGCCGTGGAGCAAGCGAGCCTGGCTCCAAGACGGGCCAGGGGTCGTCTACGACACGGTCGGCAGCACCGAGACGGTCGAGACATCCCTTCGCTTGCTCGTCACCGGCGGCGCCCTGGTCATCAGCGGGGTGGAACCGCCGGGGCGCTTCGAGTGGACGCCGTTGTATTTCAAGGAGTTGCGGGTCATCGGGTCCAATGCGTTCGGCGTCGAGGACGTCCAAGGGGTGCGCAAGCATGCGTTCGAGCACTACTTCGATTTCGCGCTGAGGGGTCTCGACCTCACGCCACTCATCACCCACCGGTTCCCGCTCTCGGACTGGGACCAAGCGTTCATGGCGATCGCCGACCATCGTCGAACCGGGGCCGTCAAGGTCCTCCTCGAACCCGAGGCCGGCGTCCGTGACCTGGACTGACCGAGGGCTTCCGACCCGGCTCAGCCCTCGTGTTCGCCGACTGCCGGCGCTGGAGCCGGTTCCTGTCCGTCGGTGCCGAGCAAGACGCGGGCATTCGACCTTGCCAGCTCCTCGGGCATGAGGCCCAGCGCGACCACGTCCTCGATCAGCTCCTCGGGGCTCTTGGGCCACCACGGAGGTGACACGGATCCCTCGATGGTCCTCGGGTCCACCGGGGCGCGCTCGATGGACGACTGGTAGACGGCGAACGCCAGCTGGAGCGTCTTCACCGCCGTCTCCGCAGGAAGTTCCGGCTGGGTGCCGGCAAGGAGCCCGTCGACGAATCCCGCCGCAGCTCGACGGAAGCTCACCTCGTAGCGGTCGTCGATGTCCGTGACCCGGGACCGGGTCTTGCCGCTCCCGACCACCAGCGGTGGCAGGTCATGCAGGCGCCCACACAGGCGTGTCACCCACACGAATCCCGAGGTGCCCTGAACCTCGAAGAACTCGTCAGCGCCGTACCAGTCGCTCGGGATGAACATCCCGGGAGCGTGGGACACCTCCATCAGGCCGAGCAGGTCCTCTCGGGTGTACTCGAAGAGCGCCACCATCGGGGTCTCGAAGAAGAGCCGACCTTTGCGCACGACTGCCTGCACGCTTCGGATGTCCTCGTCGACGAGCCACAGTGCCATGGCGTACTTGTGCATGACGTCGTCGAAGAGATGCCCGCCAGGGCTGCGGGCGTCGAAGCGCCAGAGGTACCCCTCGGGATCCTGTGTCGCCTGGAACTGCGATTCGGTTTCGCCGACCACGGTCTTGATCCTGATCACGGTCGGATCTCCGATCACGCCCTCGCGGATCAGTTGCTTCGCCCGCTCGAGCGGCGGGTAGTAGCAGCAATTCTCGGTGACCCGGAAGGTGACCCCGGCCTGCGCACACGCATCGATCATCCGCCGAGCGTCCGATACCGAGTTCGCCAGCGGCTTCTGGCACGACACATGTTTGCCGGCACGTGCCGCTGCAAGGACGTGGTCGACGTGGAGGTACGTCGGACTCAGGATCTCGACCGCGTCGATGTCGTCAGCCAGGAGGTCATCCAGGGAGTCGTGGACCCGGGGGACGCCCCACTGGTGGGCCAGACGCCGCGCCCGCTCCCGCTTCGGGTCACACAGGGCGACGACGTCGCACTTGGGATGCTCCAAGTACCCGGGGACGTTCAGTGCACTCACGTTTCCGACCCCGACGATGCCCAGCCGGACACGTTCCATTCGCCTCTCCTGTCGAACGCTCGTGCGATCGCCACCGGCCACCGCAGGATCACCCGCCCGGCGTGCCCGGCGGAGCGGGCACAGGGGTTGCCGATGTCGGGTCCGTGCACACGAAGACCGAGCTGCCCGTGCCGAGCACCGGCTTGAACCTTCCCTGCTCGGCCTGCACGAAGGCCTCGCACGACGGCGGCGGGGACTTGAAGTGCGCCACGGTCCAGTCCACCGGCGGAATGAGGCCGCCCCCGTTGTAGTCGGTGATCTTGTTGATGGCCGCCACCACCTTGGCCTGAGTCGGATGCGGACCGGCGGCGCGCAATCCGGTGACGAAGAGATCCGCGTTCAGCCATCCGTCGAGGGCGACCTCGTCATACGTGGCACTCGGCTCGTAACGCTGCATCGTCTGGAGGTACTGGTGCATGCCGGGATAGACACCTGGGTAGGCGGCATCCGCTTCGAAGGGCACGTGCTCGACGAGCAGGTACACGCCGTTCATGAGGGCGGGGTACGCGGCCAGCTGGTCACGGTCGTAGCCGCTGAACCACACCTGGCGGATGGACCCAATGCCGTTCTGCTGCAGCACGCGCGACAACGCGATGTTCCCGCTCAGATCGAGGCAGCTCAAGACCACGTCGGCATGGTGCGCCTTGATCTGCAGCGCGTCCGGGCTCAGATCCGCCCCGAAACTGATGGCCAGATCCTGATAGCTCACGGGCACCCCGAAGTGCTCCAGCGAATTCACCGACAGCTGGCACCCGGCCTTGGACTCGGTGATCCCATAGGCGAGAACGGCCACCGAGTGGCCACCGATCTGGTGGACGAGGTTGGCATCGGTCCCAAACATGGTGGTCGTGTCGAGGTTCGAGCCGTTGTGGCCGAAGAGGTTGGGGCCGTCTCCCCAGTCGGCGTTGATCTGATACCCGAAGGTGGGCGTGTGCTGCTGGACCAGGTACTTCGCTGCCGCGAAGAAGGGGGTGCCGACGCCCACGACGGCGAACACGTGGTCCTGGGTGACCAGTGTGCGCGCCATGTCGCTGTCCTGGGTGGGAATGCCCTGATCGTCGAGCTGGTACTTGAGCACGAGCTTACGGCCGTCGACCCCGCCCGCCGCGTTCACCATGTCGAAGTACGCCTTCACCCCGTCCACGATCGGGGCGAAATCTGCTGACACGGGCCCGGAGACATCGGCGAGGCTTCCGACGTCGATCTCGG
Source organism: Acidimicrobiales bacterium (assembly GCA_035623275.1). GTDB lineage: Bacteria > Actinomycetota > Acidimicrobiia > Acidimicrobiales > UBA8190 > DASPTT01. The sequence goes on along the minus strand of DASPTT010000056.1, from coordinate 13,689 downwards.
TGGCACTCACACCGGGAGCACCTGCCTCGTCGGCTGCCCCCGACAGGCTGCACCCACCCGAGACCGTGACCAGCCCGAGCACGGCCCCTACCAGGGCCACGCCGATCCGACCGTGGCGTCCGCCCGGCGAGGGCGTGCGCATCGTCCTGCGCCAGGAGCGATGCGGGTATGGCCTCACCGGTCGGAGGCGACAGCCTCCGCCCGATCCCCCTGTCCCCACGGCGCACCTTCTTGCCGTCCAAATCCGTCACGGCCAACGTAATGACGGGCGATGCGCGCCGGAAGGGTCGGAAGTCTGTTTGGCAGGTCGTTCCCCGGTGCGGGCGACGCCAGCGCGATACCGTGGCGGTCGCGGGGACAGGAGAGGCCCTCCGACGACCCAGCCCGGCTGAGGAACCCCATGGAGCAGGTCGAAGACGCTCGACGAAGGGGCGAAGCCCGCTCGGACGCGCGCTACGGCGTGGCCCGAGCCCGCCTGTCGGTTGTCAGGGACGCTCGCCTGACACTCGGGGAGATGCTCGACCGCCTGGCCCGGTTCCGGCTCCATCGCCGACTGGTGACCGAGCTCGGCACCGATGGAATCAGTTTCACGTACGCAGAGGCCGCTGAGCGCTGTGCTCGGTGGTCGGGTGCCCTCCGTCGCACCATCGCGCCCGGCGACCGCGTGGTGCTGGCCCTCCCCAACAGCTACGCGGTGTTCCTGGCCAGCATGGCCGTGTGCCGCGCCGGCGGTATTGCCGTGCCGGTCAACAGCAGGATGCGCTCGAACGAGATCGACTACATCATCGAGGACTCACAGGCGAAGCTGGTCGTGAGCGACGAAGCCGAGCTCGCCGAGGTGGAGCATGTTTCGCCCGCGGTCCCGGCCGATCCCGACGGCGTGGCCGCCATCTTCTACTCCTCGGGGACGACCGGCAGGCCGCTGGGAGCCCAACTCACCCATCGGTCGTTGACCGGCCTGGCCCGCCTCTTGGCGTTGGTCCCGGTCCGGGAAGAGGGGAATGAGGCGGTGTCGGGTCTTCCGGTGGCCCATATCGCCGGTTTCTCGATGCTGGTCCTGCTGGCCGGACTGGGCATTCCGGCGTGCCTGCTCAGGAGGTTCCACCCCGTCGATGCTCTGGACGCGATCGAACAACGGCGGGCGACGATGTTCATCGGCGTCCCCGCCATGTACCGCATGATGCTCGAAGCCGGCGCCGAGCAGCGAGATCTCAGGTCGGTGCGACTGTGGGCGTCGGGCGCCGACGTCATGCCGAGAGAGCTGGCGCGACGCTTTCAGGCACTGGGAGCGGCGCTTCGGCTCCCTCGTGGTCGCCGGACCGTGGGGGTTGCCGCCTTCATCGACGGCTACGGCATGGTCGAATCCGCAGGCGCGGTCGCCATCAGGTTTGCCCCGCCGGGACCGGCCTCGCCGCGGCTGGCGTCGCTCGCCATCGCGCGGCCCGGTTGCAGGTTGGAGGTGCGCGACGACAACGGCAGGGTCGTGAACCAGGGCGAAGTCGGTGAGCTCGCGGTGAAGGGCCGCGTGGTCATGCGGGGGTATCTGGGGAACGCAGACGCCACCCGGAACACCATGACCGACGACGGCTGGCTGAGAACCGGAGATCTCGTTCGGCGGAGCCGCTTCGGGCTGGTGGAATTCGTCGGCCGGAAGAAGGAGGTCATCAATCACGGCGGCTATTCGGTCTATGCAGCCGAAGTGGAGAGAGTCCTCGAGGAGCACCCGAGGATCCTGGAAGCTGCCGTGATCGGCCTGCCCGACGAGCAGAAGGGGGAGGTGCCCGTCGCCGTTCTTCGTCTCCGGGCCGACGCCTCGCTGGGGGAGGAGGAGCTCCGGGGCTGGCTGGAGAGCCGTGTCGCGGACTACAAGATCCCCCGGGCATTCAGGTTCGTGGACGAGCTCCCCCGAAACGGCACGGACAAGGTGCGCAAGGCCGAGCTCGCTGCGCTCTTCGCGGCGGACGCCACGCCGGCGCCGGTTCGGCCACTCGGCTGAGCCATACCGACACGCTCCGGGTCGTCGGGATCGGGCCTGCGGCCGCATCGGTCCCGGCCGGAGCCGGCATGGGCCCTTGGACCCTGGGTCGTGCGCCGGCGTTGTCGGAAGATGGCGTATCGCGTGGCGCGCACGCGCCAGGCGGGGCGAGCCACGCGACGGGAGGCTCACGATGCGACGAGCTGGACCGCTTGACGGCGCCTTCTTCGGACTCGAGGCTCCTGGGCACCCGCTGCACGGGATGGCCATCCTGGTGCTCGACCCGGCCACGGTGCCCGGTGGGTACTCGTTCGCTCGGTTCCGCCGCTCCATCGCCGGCAGGTTGCCGGGGATCCCTCCACTGCGCCAGCGAGCCGTGCCCGTGCCGATGGGCCTCGCCCGCCCCGGTTGGGTCGACTCCGAGGTCGACATCCGCGACCACGTGTTCCGCCATGTGCGCACGGGGGCAACCCTGGCCGACGTGGCGTCCTATGCGGCGGGGATCGCCACGATACCGCTCGATCGTCGCAAGCCTCTTTGGGAGATGCACGTCGTCGAGGGCCTCGACGACGGATCCGTCGCGATCGTGGCGAAGGTCCACCATTCGCTGATGGACGGCATCGCGGGCATGGAGTTCCTCGCCGGCATGTTCTCCCTGGGACCGCAGGCCGACCCCGTCAAGGAGGTCCACGGCGCCGGCCGGTGGACACCGGGGCCGACGACGGCGCTCGCCCTCGCCGCGCCCGAGATGGCCGGTACGCCGCTCCGTCTGGCTCGAGCCCTGGCCGAGACCGGCCGCGCCGGATGGCGCGTGGTGCGGATTGCCCGCCGCCAGGGCCCGGTCGCCTTTCCCCAGCCCGCGAGCATGCGCTGGAGCGGCCCACTCGGGTCGCGCCGTTCGATCGCCTTGTCCTCGCTCCCGCTCGCCGAGGTCAAGGAGGTGTGCCGAACCAGCGGCACAACCGTCAACGATGTGGTGCTCAGCGTCGTGGGCGGGGCGTGTCGCGCCTACCTCCTCGAGCGCGACGAGCTGCCGGCCACCTCGCTCACCGCCGTCGTGCCCGTCTCGACCCATGAGGTGGATGGAGGTCGCCGGGACGGGAAGGCTGCCGTGGACGCGGCGAACGCTGTGTCACTGATGATCGGGACCGTCGGCACCGAGATCGCCGATCCCCTCGAGCGCCTCGTCGCCGTCCACGAGGGGATGGTCAGGGCCAAACGCCTGCACGACGCGCTGGGCGGGAACTGGTTGACCAAGTGGGTGGGGGTCGTCAACCCCCTTGTCATGGGCGCAGCGTCGCGCCTCTACCTGGCGCTGAACATCCCGCGCCGGGCGCCGATCGTCCCCAACGTCCTGGTGTCCGACGTGCCCGGTCCCCCCGTGCCCCTCTACTTCTGCGGGGCTCGCCTCATGGGACTGTTCCCCCTCGGGCCCGTCTACGACGGTGTCGGCCTCAACGTGACCGCGGTGGGATTCGCGGGGTCTCTCGGGATCGGCCTCGTCTCGTCGCCGAACGTCGTGGACGACCTTCCCGCATTGGCGGCCGGCCTCCGCGTGGAGTTCGACGCCTTGCGCGCCGTGCTCTCCGTCAGCTCGGCCGCGGCCCCAGGCAAGGGTTCAGCCCGTGACGGGGGCGCCCCTGCAAACGGCACGGGACCGACCAGCCGCTCTTCGCAGTGGTCGGGACCGGCATCGATCCGGTGACCTCACGCTTTTCAGGCGCGCGCTCTGCCAACTGAGCTACCCGACCTCGTGGCCCCGGGAACGGGACCGGGCGGTCCTGACGGGATTTGAACCCGCGACCTCCGGCTTGACAGGCCGGCGTGCACTCCAAACTGCACCACAGGACCCCGCTGGGCCAATCGCCCCTCTGTGCGGCACCCCCAACGGGATTCGAACCCGTGTTACCGCCTTGAAAGGGCGGCGTCCTCGGCCGCTAGACGATGGGGGCTCGATGCTCGTTTTGGGCCTCCGAAGGTTAGCAGGTCGCCCAGATCGCCCCTCTGTCGCAACCCCAGGCCAGGGGCTATGCCGACCCGTGGGCCGTGCCGTCCCGCACCAGCTCCCAGGTGGAGCCCTCGGGGGAATCGCGGACCTCGACCCCGAGCGCCACCAGACGATCGCGCACCTGGTCGGCGTCCGCGAAGCGCCGCGCGCGCCGGGCCTCGTCTCGAAGCGCCAGGGCCATCTCGACGTAGGGCCCGACCACCTCGGTGGGATCGCGTGTCCCGGCCCGCGCGATCTCACCCAGCTCGGCGACCATGGCCCGCAGGGCGGCGCGTCCCCGGTCCATGTCGTCGGATTGCAGGGTGTCTGCGCGCCACGCCCACATTTCGGCCTCGAGCTCGAGGATCGCGTGCACCATGGCGCCGGCGTCGCCGGCGTCGCGAGCCTGGCGGAAGGCCTCCTCGTGGGCGCGGACGGCCTGCAGCAGGGGTGACGCGCCGGCACCGGCGCGCTGCCCGTCGCCTCCGGGCCCCGCCTCCGCGGTGCCGGCAAAGGCCGCGGCGCCCGTCGGCCGCCGGCCGCCCCCGGCTGCACCGGCGACGAGGTCGGCGGCCATCTCGGCAAGCTGCGTCAGGGGAACCGAAACGCCGGACCCGAGGGTGTGGGCCCGTCCGCCGGCGCGCACCGTGACGACGCCGTGGCCTGCGACCGAGGCGGTGCCGGCATCGAAGTCGAGGCTCAGCGCCGTGTGCTCGTCGACCCCGAGCACGAAGGTGCCGCTCGGCAGCTCCCGCTCCATGGCGGCGAGCCGCTCCTCGCCGAGATAGCAGAAGCGGGTGTCGTGCGTGCCGCCCTCGGCGTTGTCGTAGTGGGGGATGACGACTGCGGGGAGGCCCAGGGGGGCGAGCAGGTCGAGTCCGTCGACCCAGCGGGGGTCCTCGCCGACCTTGTAGATCTCGTACACGGGGACGCTCACGACGCCCAGGGTGAGCGCCGCGGCCGAGGCGAAGGTCACCGCCCCGCCGAGCGTGAGCTTCTCGGCCAGCACCGAGGGCACCAGGGTCCCGCGCCACTGGCGGAGCGCGTAGGTGGGGCTGCCCGGCCCCGCGAACACGAACGGTGCCGCCGCCAGCTTCGCCACGATGGCGTCACCCCGCGGGCCCTCGAGGTCCGCCGCGGATCGCAGCCCCGCGATCTCCAGCTCCGCCCCCACGCTGTCGCGGAAGTACTCCTGTGCCCTCGAGGCGATCTCCGACGCGTTGGTCTGGAACCCGAAGGGCGTGTCGAGCATGAGGCCGCGCACCGGTCGCTGCTCGAAGCGCTCGGCCACGGCCCGGTGCACCTTGACCATGGTGGGGGCGGTCTCGCCCGATCCCATGACGGTGAGCAGCCGGACGCTCACGGGCGGCCCTCGTCGGGCAGACCCTCGGCGAGGGCGTCGACGATCTCGGTCTGCAGCAGGCTCAGGTACCCGTACACCGCGAACTGCGGTGCGCGGGGATCGTCCCGGGGCACCTCCTCGATGTCCTCGGAGATGTCGAGCTGCGTGCCGAGCACGAGGCGCAGAACCTCCATGGCGTCGAGCCATTCGTGCACCTGCTCTTCGTCGAGGAAAGGCTCGTCGACAGTGGCCGCCACGGTGTCGAGGGAGCGGCGGTGGCGGTCGAGCAGCGAGGCGCCGGCCATCCGGCCGTATTCGGCCTGGGCGTCGCCGTCTGCCGGATAGGCGGGCGGGTACAGCCGGATGGCGGAGGGGTCGTTCTCGTGGATGACCTCCTTGGCCTGCTCCGGCAGCGACCGCAGCAGCTGGCGCTCGGGGCTCGACAGGTTGAGGCGGTAGCGCCCGTGGCGGTCGCGCCGCAGCCGCCGCATTCCGATCACGATCCCTGCTCCATCGTCGCCCACAGGCCGTGCTCGTGGAGCCGGTACACGTCGAGCTCAGCGCGCTCACGGGCCCCCGAGGAGACGACGGCTCGGCCCTTGTGGTGCACGTCGAGCATCAGCTTGGTCGCCTTCTCGCGGCTGTAGCCGAAGAGCTTCTGGAAGACGTAGGTGACGTACGACATCAGGTTGATGGGGTCGTTCCACACGATGACCAGCCAGGGACGGTCGGTGGCGACGTCCTCTCCGCCGACGGGGAGGTCGACCTCGACCGGCGCGCTCTGTGTCACCGTCCCGGGCGCGAGGCCGTCACCCGCGTGCTCGACGTGTCGGGGCCGTCACCGGCCGCCCGCGCCTGCCGGCCGGCGCCGCCCACCTCTGGTCGGGGCCGAGGCAAGGGCTCGGGCTCGTGCCGGAACAGCCCGTCGTAGAACCAGAGCATGGCCGTCCACACCGTGACCGCCCCGGCGACGTGGAACCCCACGAGCAACGCGGGGAGATGCGTGAAGTACTGCGTGTACCCGATCATCCCCTGGACGACCATGGCGAGGACGAGCCACCGGCCGCGATCGAGCGTCGCCTCGGGCGCGCGCGTCCGCGCCATGGTCCATATCGTCACCAGCGTCAGGGCCACGAGGAGCAGGACGATGCCGGAGTGGACCCGCGTCATGTCGGTCAGCGGGATGTGAAGACGCGCCGCCGCCTTGCCGCCGGCGTGCGGACCGGTCCCGGTCGTCGCCGTGCCGGCGACGACCGCCACGAACAGCAGGACGACCATGGTCCGCGCCAGGACGACCACGCGGTGCTCCACCCTGGGCCGACCCGGTGCCGCGCTCCGCCCTGCCCGCAGGCAGAGGACGATGGCGTCGGTGAGCACGGCGATGCCGACGACGAAGTGGGTCATCACCGCGAACGGGTTCAGCTTGGAGTAGACGACGACCGCCCCGATGAGCGCCTCGGCCACGATCCCGGCGACGAGGCCGCCGGCCAGCCAGGTCAGGTCAGCCCGGCGCGGGGCGCGACGCCAGGCCGCCACCAGCGCCACCACCGCCACCAGGGTCACGGCCACCACGACCATGCGGTTGGAGAACTCCACCACCGGGTGCAGGGAGAGCGGCGGGGTCAGCTGGTGGCGGGCGCAGGTCGGCCAGTCGGGGCACCCGAGGCCCGAGTCGGTCAGCCGGACCGCCCCGCCCGACACGATGTTCAGGGCGATCACGGCCAGGTTGACCTGGGCGACGCGCAGGAAGGCCCGTGGGCTCACGACGTGGTCACGCACCAGGGCGCCATGGTACCGGCGTCCCGGCAGGCCTCCCGAGGGCCCCCGTCGCTTTGTCCGGCTCGGGGCCCGGGCCGTAGGCTCTGCGCCGATGACCTCGCTTTCCCCCGCCATCTCCGGCATTCGCTCGCGCGGGGTGCGGGTCCGCAGCTACGTGGCACTCACCAAGCCCAGGATCATCGAGCTGCTCCTGGTGACCACCGTGCCGACGATGTTCGTGGCCAAGGGGGGCGTGCCCTCGGTCGCCCTGATGGTCGCCACCCTGGTCGGCGGCGCCCTGGCGGCGGGTGGGGCGAACGCCATCAACATGGTGGTGGACCGGGACATCGACCGGGTCATGCACCGGACCCGGCACCGGCCGCTCGTCACCGGCGAGGTGACGCCCGCGGCGGCGCTGGTGTTCGCCGTGGCCCTGGAGGTGCTGGCCTTCGCCGAGCTGTGGGCGGCGGTGAACCTGCTCTCCGCCGTCCTGGCCGTCTCCGCGACCCTCTTCTACGTGTTCGTGTACACGTTGTGGCTCAAGCGCACCTCGAGCCAGAACATCGTGATCGGGGGCGCCGCCGGCGCGGTGCCCGTGCTCGTCGGGTGGTCGGCGGTGACGGGGCATCTCGGGTGGGCGCCCGTCGTGCTCTTCGCCGTGATCTTCATCTGGACGCCGCCCCACTTCTGGGCGCTCGCCATCCGCTACCGCGAGGACTACGAGGCCGCGGGTGTCCCCATGCTGCCGGTGGTGGCCACCGTCGAGCGCACTGCGTTCGAGATCATCGTGTACACGGCGCTGCTGGTCGTGACCACGCTGGTGTTCGCGCCGGTGGCCCACATGGGTCTGCTCTATGTGGCCAGTGCGGCGGTGCTCGGCGGGCTGTTCCTGGTCTACGCCGTGCGGCTGCACCGGGAGGGCACACCACGGGCGGCGATCGCCCTCTTCCGTTATTCGATCACCTACCTCACGCTGCTGTTCGTCGCCATGGCGGTCGACGTCCTCGTCCGCGTGCGCTGAGGACCGCGGTGCGGCGTCGTCGCCGTCTCGTGGTGTGGGGTGGCGTCGGGGTCCTCGTCGCCGCACTCGCCGTGGGGCTCGTGCTGGGCACGGCCGGCTCGTCGGCTCAGGCCCCGTTGCTGGCACCGCTCCCGCGGTTGGGCGGCGGGGCGCCCGTGGCCCTCACGGGTGCCCACGGCCCGCACCGGCCGACCGCCATCACGTTCTTCGCCTCGTGGTGCACCCCCTGCCGACGCGAGCTCCCCGAGATCGCCGGCGTGGCCCGTGCCGAGGCCGCGCAGGGCGGGCGGGTGGTGTTCCTCGGGGTGGACGGCAACGACGACCCCGCCAGCGGGCTGGCCTTCGCCCGGGCCAGCGGCGTCACCTTCCCGGTGGCGGTCGACGCCACGAGCAGCGTGGCGCCCCGCTTCGGCCTCTACGGCTATCCCGACACCGTGTTCGTCGACGCCGGGGGCGACGTCGCCGGCGTGGTGCGGGGGCCGATCTCGGCGGCGACCCTGCGGCAGTGGCTCGGTCGCCTGTCGTCGGGCTCGGCCTGAGCCGTCCTGCGCCTGCGCCGTCCTGCGCCTGCGCCGTCCCGGCCGTCGCGTTCAGCGGGCGCGCGCCAGCTCCAGCGCCAGCGTCACGGCCGCCTCCGGGTCCTCCACGCGCACGATCCCGTCGTCGGGCTCGCCACCGCGCCCGAGCTCCCAGGTGCCCAACCCCACTACGGGGGTGCCCGCCACCAGCGCCAGGGCGATCTCCGACAGCGTCCCGTAGCTCCCGGCGATGGCCACGACCGCGTCGGCGGCCCGGATCACCAGCGCATTGCGGGCCTCACCGAGGCCGGTGGGGATGGCCACGTCGACGAAGGGGTTCGCCCCGGAACGATCGGCCCCGGGAAGGATCCCGACCGTGAGCCCGCCTTCCTCGTGTGCGCCGCGGCAGGCCGCGGCCATCACCCCGCCCCGGCCTCCGCACACCACCACGGCGCCGGCCCGGGCGAGGCGCCGGCCGACCTCCTCGGCCTGGGCGAGGACCTCGGGCGGCGAGTCGTCGCCGCCGGCGCCGACCACGGCGACGTAGAGGGCCGGTCCGGTCTCGCCGGGCATGGTCATTCCCACCGGAAGGTCGCCGCGGCGGCCAGCGGCGCACCGACCGCCCACGCCGCCAGGACGACCCACGACCACGTCGGGACGCTCGTGCCCAGTCCGAGCGACGCGTGCAGCGCCTGCGACAGGGCCGCCGCCGGGAGGAGCTTGGCGACGGCCTCCAACCACCCGGGGAGCTTCGACAGGGGTGCGAGCATCCCGCTGACGAGAAGCAGCAGGAGCCACAACGCATTGGCCGCGGCCAGGTTGACCTCCGCCCGGAGCACGCCGGCGAGCAGGAGCCCCACGCCGGCGAAGCCGATGGAGGCCAGGACCACCACCACCACGGCCACCCCGATGCCGCCGCCCGTCGGGTGCCACCCGAGCCCGAGGGCCACGGGCACCAGCACCACGACCTGCAGGACCTCCACGGCCAGGATGGAGGCGATCTTGGCGCCCAGCAGCGACGGCCGTCCGAGCGGGGTGGCCCCCAGCCGCTTGAGGACGCCGTAGCTGCGCTCGAACCCGGTGGCGATGCTCAGGTTGACCATCGCCGTCCCCATCACCGCCAGCGCCAGGACCCCGGGCGCCAGGAACGTCACCGGGTGCGCCGTGCCGACCGGCAGCAGGTGCACCTCGGAGAAGAACACGAGCAGGAGCACGGGGATGCCGAGGGTGAGCAGCAGCGACTCCCCCCGGCGCAGGGTCATGCCCACCTCCGCCTCGGCCTGGGCCACGAGCCGTCTCACGGCGTCGTCTCCGACACGCCCTCGGCGCCGCGCACCGCGTCGAGGTACGCATCCTCGAGCGACCGGCTGCCGGCGTGGAGGCCCGACATCGGGATGTCGCGGGCAGCCAGCCATCCCGTCAGTGCCGCGACCTGTGCCGGTGTCGGCTCGACGTCGACCCAGTACTCGCCGGGCGTGTCCTCGCGCACCGCGTCAGAGCGCAGATCGAGCGCCGCCGCCAACGCGCCCCGGTCCAGTGCCGCGGGTGCGTGGAAGCGGATGCCGACACCGCCGGCCGCGGCGACGAGCTGCGGCACCGTTCCCCGCGCCACCGCGTTGCCGCGGGCGACGATGACCACGTCGTCGGCCAGCCGCTCGGCCTCGGCCAGCTCGTGGGTCGTGAGCAGCACGCACACCCCTCGGGTGCGCAACCCGTCGATCACGGCCCGGATCGCCAGCCGGCCCTCCGGATCCACGCCCGCGGTCGGCTCGTCGAGGAACACGACCCGGGGCCGGCCCACCAGGGCGAGGGCGAGGGACAGCCGCTGCTGTTCGCCGCCCGACAACCGTCGCCAGGGTGTGGCCGCCACATCCGTGAGCCCCACGAGCTCCAGGAGCCCCTCGGGGTCCTCGGGGTCGTCGTAGTAGCGGGCGAAGAGGCGCAGCACCCGGCGAGGACCGAGGACGGGGTATACGCCACCGCGCTGGAGCATGACGCCGATCATGGGGACCAGCGCCCGGTGCTCCGCCATCGGGTCGAGCCCGAGCACCCGGACCGAGCCGAAGGCGGGCCGCCGGTACCCCTCGAGCGTCTCGACCGTGGACGTCTTGCCGGCGCCGTTCGGGCCGAGCAGCGCCAGCACCTGCCCCCGTCTGGCTTCCAGGGAGAGGTGGTCGACGGCGGTCACGTCCCCGTATCGAACGACCAGGTCGCGGCACTCGACGGCAACGTCGGACACGGCGGCGAGGCTACCGTTGGGCGCACCATGATCGACATCCGGCTGGTCAGGGACGACCCCGACGCGGTCAAGCGCGCGCTGGGCCGGCGCGGGGTGGACCCGGCCGAGGTCGACGACCTCCTGGCTGCCGATGCCCGGGCCCGTGACGCGGTCGGGCGCCGTGACGAGCTCCGGGCCCGGGTCAAGGAGCTCTCGCGCCAGGTTGGCCAGGCGCGCAAGGCAGGGGACGATGCCACCGCGGGCGCGCTGACCGTGGAGAGCCGGCGGGTGGCCGACGGCGAGCGGGCCGCCGGCGACGAGGCCGAGTCCGCCCAGGGCGATGTCCGCCAACGTCTGCTCGTGCTGGCGAACCTGCCTGCTCCCGATGCGCCCGACGGTGCCGGCCCCGAGGACAACGTCGTGGTCCGGGGCTGGCCCGAGCAGCCACGGGCCTACGGTCACCATCAGCGGGTGCCCCACTGGGACGTCGGTCGCCAGCTGGGCATCCTCGATCTCGAGGGTGGGGCCAAGCTGGCCGGGTCGATGTTCCCGATGTTCCGGGGTGCCGGGGCGCGGCTGCTGCGGGCGCTGACCGGGTTCGCACTCGACCGCCACGCCGAGGCGTTCGAGGAGGTGCGACCCCCGACCTTCGTCCGCACCGAGACCATGGTGTCGACCGGGCACCTGCCGAAGTTCTCCGACGAGGCGTACCACATCGAGCGCGACGACCTGTGGGCGATCCCCACGGCCGAAGTGCCCCTCACCTCCATGCACCGCGGCGAGATCCTCGAGGAGTCCCAGCTCCCCCTCCGGCTCACCGCCGCGACCGCGTGCTTCCGGCGTGAGGCCGGCGCCGCGGGCCGTGACACCCGCGGGCTGCTACGGGTGCACGAGTTCGACAAGGTCGAGCTCTTCGCCTACGCCGCGCCCGAGCAGTCGCCGGCCGTGCACGCGGACATGATCGAGCGGGTGGAGGGCCTGCTCCAGGCGCTCGAGCTCGAGTACCGGGTGGTCGACCTGTGCGCGGGCGACCTGGGCAACTCGTCGGCGCGCACCTTCGACTTCGAGGTCTACTCGCCGGGCTGCGACATGTGGCTCGAGGTGTCGTCGGTGAGCTGGTTCGGCGACTACCAGGCCCGCCGGGCCAACGTCCGCTACCGGCCCGGCGGTGGCGCGCCGACCTTCGTCCACACGCTCAACGGCTCGGCCCTGGCGTGGGCCCGGATCTGGGCCGCCCTGGTGGAGAACGGTCGGCAACCGGACGGATCGGTGGCGCTGCCGAAGGCCCTGGCGCCGTATCTCGGGGGGCAGCTCGAGATCCCCGTGACGTCCTGAGGGACCGGCGGAGCGCCGGGAGGGAGCGCCGGACCGCGGCGTCCCTGGTCACGACGGATTCGGCGGGGGAAGTGCGGCCTGGTTGTCCGCATCCGTGTCCCACTTCTCGGTCTAATTGCGTGTTGTCTTTGCAACCGGCTAGCGATTGCTAACTCTTGCAAATTCACAACGCAATTGGTCCGAGACCCGATGTCCCGTCGGTCGCCCCGGCCGTGGTCCAGGGGCGGCCCCGTCAGCGATCCGCGGGGACCTCGAACCGATACCCGACACCGCGCACCGTCGTGATGATCGCCGGCGACGACGGGTCCTCTTCGAGATGGTTGCGCAAGCGCTTGATGTGGACGTCCAGGGTCTTGGTGTCCCCGACGTAATCGGTGCCCCAGACCCGATCGATCAGCGTGTCACGGGTCAGCACCCGCCCGGCGTTGCCGACGAGCAGCGCCAGGAGCTCGAATTCCTTGCGCCTGAGGTGCACCTCCTGGCCTCGGACATAGACGCGGTGACGGTCGGTGTCGACCCGGACGTCTCCGACGTCGAGGACACGGCCGGGCTCGACGAGGTCGTCGTCCTGGTCGCCCTCGGTGCTGTCCGCCGGTGCGCGGCGCAGGACGGCACGCATGCGCGCCACCAGCTCGCGCATGCGGTAGGGCTTGGTCACGTAGTCGTCCGCGCCGACCTCCAGGCCGACGACCGTGTCGATCTCCGCGCCCTTGGCGGTGACCATGATGATCGGGACGGTGGAGCGCGCCCGGATCGCTCGGCACACGTCGATACCGGACAGCTTCGGAAGCATGATGTCGAGCAACACCACGTCGGGGTCGACCTCGTCGAAGAGCTGCAGGGCCTCGTTGCCGTCGCGTGCCGTGGTGACCACGAACCCCTCACGGGAGAGCCCCAGCATCAGGGCCTCGACGAACGAGTCCTCGTCCTCGGCCAGCAGGACCGAGATCGCCTTCGGGGGTGCGTCCGCATTGCCTTCCGCTTTGGCGCGATGACGGGCCCCGTGCGCCGTCGACCGTGACGACGTCGCCATGGCGTCAGCCCACCTCCGAATGCGCCGGCAGGATCAGCCGGAAGGTCGAGCCCTCGCCCTCGCGGGAGTCCACCTCGACCCGGCCCTGGTGGTTCGCCGCCACATGGCGGACGATCGAGAGCCCGAGCCCGGTGCCCCCGGTCGAGCGACTGCGGCCCTGGTCGACCCGGTAGAAGCGCTCGAAGATGCGTTCGAGGTCCCGGGTCGGGATGCCGATGCCGTGGTCTTCCACCTCGAGCCGGACCTCCCCGTCCACCACCTCGCCCGAACAGCGGACGTTACCGCCCTCGTAGGAGAACTTCACCGCGTTCTCGAGGAGGTTGTAGAGGGCCGAGACGAGCTGGCGGCGGTCACCGAGCACGGCCACGGGCGGATCGGGCTCGTCGAGGATGATCTTGACGTCGCGCTGGTCGGCCGCGGCGCGCATCCGCTCGACCGCCTCAGCCATGATGAGGTTCACGAGCACCGGCTCGCGCGGCGGGGCCTCCTCGGCCTCGATGCG